>NZ_WWFG01000005.1 GCF_026127265.1 Nostoc sp. KVJ3 | reverse complement strand
GGACAAAATTATTGAAGTTAGGAGCCTTAATTACTATAAGCTCACGGCGAACTTTAATTGCGATTACTAGCTCAAGTCCTGTAAAACATATCTTTGCTGCTGCTTACAGATGCTTAAAAATGCTCTCGAATACCGCTTAATTTCAAGTCAAGCAGCATTCACCTTCTCTCTAATAATATTTTTGGCTTGGTTATGATTCAAGCCTTGTTTTGGATGCTTAATTTGATGAACAGAGTGTTTCAATCTCAGCATAAGCCAAAATATCGGTAACTGTTTTAGCTTGATAGTTGATATTTATACTTACTTTGTTTACCATCATAAATTTCAATTGATGATGTATCAAAAAATCCCTTACATCAAGAGATGTGAATTGATTTTTTATTGTTTGTGAGAAATTTCGGTTATTGTACAAGTTCTTTCCCCTCTGCCCTCTGCCCCTCTGCTCCTTCCCTCAAGCTTGTGAGAAATGCGGGTCTATGCCTGGGTATTGCATCATACTGGCACAGTCAAATCCAAGTCCGCATTTTTTCTTGGGCATAGGTTACATCCTTTAGTTCTAGTTACTTTTATAATTTAATATAGCTAGAACAAGGTAGAGTTATTTCCTATGGGGTTATGGGCGAGATAAACGATATTAGGATTTTGCACCTGAGCAGGATATCGTTTCTACGAAGTATTCAAATTTGAACACTTCGTAGAAACGATAGTAATTCCCAACGGCTTTTTACCCACAGTCGAATGGCACTGTGGATTAAGTTTCTCTACCAACAGATTTACTATTGCTCAATACCTCTTTGCGATCGCGATTTATTCATTAACGCTTGTTGGGTAAAGATACGCAAGCTTTCAATCTGCTCGATTTCGTTTGTTGTTAGTCGAGTTGGTATCTCTTCGTACCAGTTTCCCTGACTATAGCAGGTTTGCATCACAGGAGTATTATCCCCATGACGGTAAACAGTCAGAATGTTGGCATCTAAGCTGGCACTCAACTCCCGTCCTTTGATACGGAAATTATTGGTAACAAGCATATAGTCAGTGATTGTAGAAGGCAGATGTTTGAGCTTAGAAGGGAGAAGGTTAGGAAAAAGGGCAGTAGGGGAAGATTGCTTGCAGGATTTGTTGAGCAGTGGATAGACGGTTTTCTTCTGAAATATGTGGGTGGTGTTCCTTCAGATGCAGCTGTACTTTTTTTTTTAACCTTATTTGCTTCCGACGTGGGTTTCTCTTCTAATTTTGGTTGTATTGTCGAAATTGATCTGTATAATTACTATTTAGTACTTTGTGCTAGTAAATATTTTGGTGTTACTATCGTATCGCCATTACTATCACTTGTATTGCTGCTAGTAAGTTTATCTACAGATAAGTAATTATTATTGCTTCTATTATTGGTATTTATGCGGTTAATTGCTCTGGCTTTAGCTTGTTGAATTACTTCCTTATCTTTCTCTTGGTCGTATGTTATTCCGTATTCAGACAGCAGTTTGTTCCAACTATAGGGTTTGTATACTTGATAACCAGCGATTTTCACATCATTATGGATGTAGGTAAAGCCTAGTAGTTCCTCCCCCCCGCATTTAGGCAATACCCCAATGTTGTTTTCCTCCAAGCGTTGGATGAACGTGGAGACAGTGGACTATCCTTGATGGCTTCCCCTATTGCTTGGCGAATAATTTCCTTACTTGTTGGGGTTTTGTGCTTACTGTTGACTGCTCTAATACTTTTCGAGCGGTTGGGGCTGTGAGTGCAGTTATGCCATACTCTTGCTGTAACTTAGAGGCGACGGCTTCATTCGTTGTCGGTGTTACTCTAATCCTAGTTCCGCCGCGATGCGTCTAGTTGAGACTTGGGAGTTGAAATAATCATAGGAATCATTAACTAAGCTGCCATCTAACCGAATTCGGGAAGCAATTATGTGCAGGTGTTCGTGGTCGCGATCGTGGTGGCGTACTGCAACGAACTGACTCGTAGCTGCTACAGATGATCTTCCTTGGGTAAGTATCCCATATCTTTGAGATATTCCCTTGCTACATGTTATTTTTCAGTTAATTATAGAACTACGCATTGACAAGCAAGACAAAAAGTGCATAAGGAGAATGCAGAAAAAAAACAGCGACCGCTAGTTACCAGAGGCGTTAAAAACAGATAAATTTACTTGGCTGTGTTTAGGGTTCGGACAATCAGAGCAATTACTAAACCATCAACCGCTAAATGTGACTGAACACTTATACTCTGTTTCTACTGGCAGAATCAAAGTATCCAGGTTGCACACGTCTGGCAGAGATAATGGAAAATTTATCTCATGATAGCGTCAATAGATTTTTGCTACGTGAACGGTACGAACCCAAGGACTTATTTGAAGAAATCAAGCCCAATATCAATCTAGTTGGAGGTACTTTAAGTGGAATGATACGGTAATTGATAAGCCTCATAGTGACCCGGAAATAACAGATTTAATCGGTTATTACTATTCAGGTAGACATCATCGTGCCGTTAAGGAGTTCAGTTAATTACCTTGTATTACACGAGTGTTCAGGTAAATCTGTACCTGTAAATTATCGCATTTATAACAAACAAGATAACAAGACTAAAAATGATTATTTACGAGAAATGATTACTGAGGTAATGGATTGGGGTTTAAAGCCTAAAACAATGACAACTGACGCTTGGTATTCCAGTCAAAAAAACCTGAAGTTACTGAAAAACAAGGATTAGGGTTTTTAACTGGGGTAGCTAAAAATCGCTCATGTTCCATTGATGGTAAAAAATTTTACCCAAGTCCAAAAACTTAGAAATTCCCGAAGATGGTTTAATAGTGATCTAAAGAATTTTGGTCAGGTAAAAGTATTTCGGAAAAGTTTCAAAAAACGAAACTAAAAGATATTACATTATGTATATCCCTGAAAAGATACACTAAACTCAATTTCCAGAACAGAATTAAAGAGCTAATTCAATTCATTGGGGGATTGAGTGTTACCACAGAGCTATTAAACAAGTATGTGGCATTGGAAGATTCATGGTTAGAACAACCGATGCTATTAAGACTCACTTTTTTAGTGCAATTCGCGCTTTCACACAATTAGAATTAATGCGGGCAGAAGACTTGATTGAAAATTGGTATGAAATCCAAAGGAATCTGTCTCTCCAAGTAGCTCGTGACTTTATTTGGAACATTTAGCGCAGAATTTGAATTTGAATACATAGTATCAATTTTCTGTCAATGCGTAAGTTCTAAATTATTTATTTTGATTGACAAAAATCAAACCCAATTTTCACTTAATTGGGGTAATTAGTGTGTCAATTGGGGTAGTTCGGAGTAAATACGGGGGTGAGTTCTCCCACCGTATGGTTAAAGTAAGAGTATTGACAAATAGCTTACTGAGAAGCTTGATTTGCACGTTAATAGAAGAGAAGCTATGGCAAGAGCTAGTAAGCCAGCTGATTCGGTTGAGTTGGCGCGTATCATGCGGAATAAAGATATGGAGGACGGTATAGTAATTAGCTATCTCCAGTCAAAGAAGCGAGGGCAAACTGAGTTAGTATGTGAGGCGCTGCGGGCGTATTACCTACCGTTTGCGCTATCTGCTGCGGGGTATCTGGTGTTGAATTGCAGTCAGCCCTCCATGATGCGATCGCGCAACTTGAAGTTCAGATCATTAAGATGAAACGGACGTTTGGGATGGAGGGGTTGCCCCAGATAGTTCTTGTTAATCCTCATAGTGGAGTTTTCTCGCAAGGTGCAACTGGGTTACAACCAACAGTTGGAACTAATGGCGTGGAAATAATCCTATTTCAGCTAATTCGGTTCCCCCTTCAGTTTCTTTTTTGATTCCACTGGGCCAAGTCCTGTGTCGTTACCTGTTGCGACAGAACCAGTCGGATCAAATGTTTTGGGAGAAGATTCCGAAGATGATGGGTTTTTTAATGATGACGAGGATGATCCAATTGCTAAGGCAGAAATAGAAGTTGATGCAGGATTTCGTCTGGAGTGAGGGGATTATGAGGATATGGGTGGTTAGATATTTGAGAAAAGCATACTCTCTCTGCCTTCGGTTGTGATACTTGCGTAAGTCCTATCCTTGTCCTGTTTGTCGTTGTGGGCAATATCTCCTGGAGTGCGATCGCCTGGCGCTGTTTGTTGTTAGGAGGTGCTTTTCACCTCTCCATTGGGCGCATTTAGAAGGAGTTTTTCCTCAAGCACCTGCACTGCATTCCTCAAAGTTTCTATGAAACCATTTCAGCCATAAATTTGGTCAAACCCTTTGGTCGAGTGCATCAACAGTATTTGACCGAACTGGAAAGGCGATCGCATTCTAGTTTTAGAGGTGCGTTCGCCTGGAATAATCACTTCATGTATCTCATCTGTAAAAGCTGCGATCAAAAATTTGACAGCAAAGCAAATGTGTAATTGACCCTATTTGACATACCTTGTTATTGCCAAGACTGCACAATAACGATACTTTTTACTGGGGTAATTACGGGGATGGTTGAGGTAATACGGGGTGTGATGATGACAATCGCATTGTTTGAATTACAGGCAAAAAGCTAATTTTGTTTAATAATTCAACTTTTAGTTGATACAGGATTTGGGTGTGATTGGGGTAATTTAGTCATGATTTAGGAGGTGATTTGATCATCGGGTATAAAAGCAATATTTAATACTTTAATGTACTTAGGATTTACGGTTTTGATTTGGTATTAGTGCTATGGAGGTACTTCAGTTAGCCCCGTGGCAATTTGAACTTGGTTGCTGGCAGTTTGCAGTGGACTCTCTACTCAATGAAGTTGGTATGAATGCTGTAGCGCCATCGAAGAACATCGCCGTAATAGTTTTTTCTCTACGCACTTTGTATGTAAAAAAGCTGTTAAACCCTGTAAAGAAAGTGTTTTACACCACAGTATTTTTCTCATTTCGGTTAAATTGGGAACGATAGTAAAAGGTAATAAAAGATAAAGATATGCCCAAAACTAAGGAGAAAACAGACGTAAAAAAGGTAGTAATTACGATTGACATGGGTGCAAGTAAAACCAAGGCGATCGTTCAGGAGTATCCAGAGGGAAAGCCTGTTGTTTTACTTTTCGACTCAGAAGTAGCGGACGTTGCTAAAGCTTCGATTGAGAGCATTCAACAAGAAGGTAATGCTGAATCTCGTACTTGGGTAGGAATAGGTGATGAGTATTGCGCCTTGGGAGAGCTTGCCCGTCGTCGGTTTGGGGGTATATCGCAGCTGAAGGAGCTAAAGTACGAACTAGCAGTCCCTAAAATTTGTGGTGCATTTTGGCTGGCTAAGGAGAAGTTGAACCTGGGTAATGATGTTGCAGCTTACTTGAGCATCCTGCTGCCGCCTGGTGAAGTGCAAGACAAAGAACAGTTACAAGTGCGGTTAAAGGAAGCGTTTCGAGGATTTGATACACCAGCAGGTAAGATGCGGGTAAAAATGCTTCGTTATGATGCAGCTTCTGAGGGTAGTGGAATATTTTTTCACCGTAGGCGATCGCTTGGCAATAATATGCCTGCTTCGATGTACGTGATGCTTGGTTATCGCAATGCAAGTATTTTCACCTTTCGGAGTGGTTCAATTGGCGCGGGAATAACCAGTAATTTTGGTATGTCTTGGCTGGTGAATAATTTTACTTCCAAGACATCGGGACTAAGCCCTGATAATCCCAATATTATCGAGGTGTTGGTAGAAGCTGGAGTTAATTGTGACCCCCAGGTGATGCAGAAACTCTCACGCAAGCGCAAAGGTGATGAAATTCAACTTGATGGCGAGTCGATGTCCAAGGCTTTATTGCTTGCTAGAGATGAATATTGGCGTGCGATCGTCAGGTGGTTACGCTCGAAAATGGATGAGGATATTGAAGAACTGGTGTTTTGCGGAGGGACTGCGGATTATATTCGTCCAGAAATAGACACTTACTTCCAGAAAGAGGGAATTAAGATATCCTGGCACGGTAACATTTTTATACCTGATGAGATATCTTCTAGTATTGGCAATCGGATGGCGGATGTCTGGGCGCTCTACCAGTATATGATTATTCAGTTTGATGAGTTGACTGGTTATACCCGCTCTGAGGTTGTACTGCTAACTAAATCCGCTGAAGGTAGTACAGATGAAGAAGTTAAACCTAAGTATAATTTTACGCCTTGTGAGCGACCTAATACCTTTATTGCTGTGAACGAGAATGTTTGATTAGCTGAGAAAAAAGTAGTGTAGTTACAAGGACTGCAACTACACTTCTGGGATGCTTTTTACCTAAATCGGAGAGAAGGCTCCCGCCATAATCTGTGATTTGGCGGCGAGACGGCAGTCGCTTCAAGTCGGCGGAGCCGCCCAACGCGCTGCCTCATGAATCGAGGGCGAAAAACGAGACGTTCCTGACCATAACTGACCGAGGGTCAGTGAGGAAAGGAAATAGTTGAGTTTTTCGCAAATCTATGAAATAATTTACGTCAATATATCTGACGTAAATATGTTAGTATTTGAGGCAAAACTTGAAGGACTTAACGAGCAGTACCGAAAGCTTGATGAAGCAATTAGAACTGCTCGTTTCGTTCGTAATAGCTGCCTTAGATACTGGATAGAAAATAGAGGAATTGGGCGATATGACTTGAGTAAGTTCTGTGCTGTCCTTGCTGCTAATACTGAGTTCCCTTGGGTATCCAAGCTGAACTCGATGGCTCGTCAAGCCAGTGCAGAAAGAGCGTGGTCTGCAATTGCTCAGTTCTTTGATAATTGCAAGAAAAGTAAGCCTGGAAAGAAGGGTTTTCCAAAGTTTAAGAAAGAGCAAACGCATGGTTCTGTTGAGTACAAAACCTGTGGCTGGCGACTCTCCGAAGACCGCAGGTATATCACTTTTAGTGACGGATTTAAGGCAGGAACCTTCAAGCTCTGGGGAACCCGTGACCTGCACTTCTACCAACTTAAACAGTTTAAGAGGGTGCGGGTTGTGCGTCGTGCCGATGGGTACTACGCCCAGTTTTGTATTGCTCAAGAACGCATTGAAAAACGAGAACCAACTGGTAAAACTATTGGTATTGATGTGGGATTGAACCACTTCTATACAGATAGTAACGGGGAAACAGTTGCTAACCCTAGACATCTTCGCAAATCAGAAAAGTCTTTGAAGCGGTTGCAACGTCGTTTGTCTAAGTCCAAAAAAGGTTCCAACAACAGAGTCAAGTTTAGAAATAAACTTGCTCGTAAACACCTCAAAGTAAGTCGCCAGCGTAAAGACTTTGCTGTAAAAACAGCAAAGTGCGTAGTGAAGTCTAACGACCTCGTGGTGTATGAAGATTTGATGGTGCGGAATATGGTCAAGAATCACGCGATTGCTAAGTCAATTAGTGATGCATCGTGGTCGCTGTTTCGTGAATGGGTTGAATATTTCGGTAAAGTGTTTGGCGTGGTAACTGTTGCAGTCCCGCCCCATTTCACTAGCCAGAATTGTTCTAACTGTCGTGAAGTTGTTAAAAAATCTCTTAGCACTAGAACTCATGTTTGTCCTCGTTGTGGGCTAACCCTTGACCGGGACTGGAACGCGGCGCGGAACATACTTGAGATTGGACTCCGTACTGTGGGGCACACAGGAACGTTAATCGCCTCTGGAGACATCGACCTCTGCATGGGTGGAGAAATCCCTCCAAGTAAGTCGGGTCGTGGAAAGAGGAAACCCAAAGAGTGATCTTTGGAATCCCCCGCTATATCAGGTACTCCTGGTATAGCGGTGGGAGGATGTCAAGTAACTTCTCAATAACCACTGCAATAATGAGCCGATTACTCGTGGTTAGGTGAGAATAGCTAGTTCTAAGGGGATTGAAAATACTTCCTTGTTGGCAGCGCCCCTTTTTATAATGACATTAGGTAGATAGAGAATATTGTTATCCCGCTTCAATCAAGTACACTTTGAACAAAGACTGTTGTTCAGCGTAGAATCTTCATGGCAAGGTGGTTATATTATGTCAACAGAAGATTTTTCTTCTCAATAAGCTCAAAAAAGTCGCATTAATAGCTGCTGATTGACACAGCTTTAAAGGTTGAAATCACACTAGAATTATGCCGTTGGTTTTTATACTCAATAACCAGCTTGCACAAAAGCCATAGTGCTTTTCTACGGAACTGTTTGATTGAGCAAGTGCTGAGTGAATATCTCTTGGACGGTGTATATTTCTTTTTGTGTACAATTCCACGCTGGGCAATCTGTGTCGCTAGGTCGATATTACTTGCAGTCAACATCTGTGTTGATAGCAATCCTTGTTAGAGAAATCAGAAAAATGATATAACATTATCTCAAAATTCTTTGCACAAACTGATATAACGTTATCTCATGACTGGGAGTCGGAAATATAGTAATCAAGAAAGAGAAAAAATTATGCCTGCCAATTTGACCCTTTCGATTGAGACAAACGCTGGAGGAGTGGCGAAAAGTACTATTTCATACAATCTTGCGTATGAATTGGGTGTTCGTGGCTATTCAGTGGCACTATTAGACATCGATCCTAACGAATCATTGACATTATTTTGCGGATTAGGAGAATTTAAAACTCAGGGAACAATGGCTAATGTTTACCACCCAGATTTCAATGGGAACTGGCCTTTAGTTACAGCTTGGCAAGGTAAGATTGACAAAATTCAAGTTTGTAAAGGCGGAAAAGAATTACACGAAACAATTCGGGAAGTTTCAAAGGATCTGCGTGGAGCTTATACTCTTGCAGATCGGTTGAGTGATTATCCCTTATCTCACGATTTTGTAATTATCGATTGTCCTGCAACATTAGAGCCTTTACCACTGACTGCTCTTGCAGCTTCTAGCCACGTGTTAATTCCCATTCAACCTGAATACAAGGCTTCTCAAAGTGCTGCGGCGATGATTGAGTGGTACTATTTCAACTGCAAGCGGCTGAGATTGAAACCGACTCCGAAAATATTAGGTATAGTTCCTACTCGTTGGAAAAGTGATTGGGGAGCGCATAGAAGTATTGTTGAGGAACTTCCCCTAGTCTGTAAGAATTTGGGAATTCAGTATTTTAGCCCAATTCGAGAATCAGCTGATATTCTTAATGCTTCTGGTAGAGGGCTACCTCTGGGGATTTACAGACCGGGCAAAGAGGCAAGAGGAGATTTTATGCCAATTGTTGATGCACTAGTTAACGAACTTAAGCTAATAAGAGGTTAATCGATGACAAAATTAAACAACCCGAGTGTACTTGGAATGTTTGCTTCTGCTGCTGATTCACAACAGATATTTGGGCTTGAAGAACGAGTAGAAGATTTACAGGCAGAGATTACAAGATTAAAAGATGAACAAGCACAGGGAAAGCTTGCTGAAGAAGAACGTACACTCCTCAATCAAACTATTGAAGACCTACGAGAACATTTGAAAGCATCTGGAATTTTTAAAATTCACTATAGTGAAGTAAGACCCAATCCGAAACAAGCAAGGCAAACATTTACTTCGGATAGTATTCGGAGTATGGCTGTTTCCATTAGAGAGGAAGGGCAACAACAGCCGATTATTTTACTACCGGGAAATATCATTTTTGATGGAGAACGGAGATGGAGATCCGTTGCAGAAGAGTTACAGCCAGAAATTGAAACACTAGATGCAGTGATGCTTCAGAAAGTTCTTTCTGAAGAGGAATTACATGCACGCACTTTATTAACTAGTCTTCACCGAGAAGGCTTGAATGAGCTAGATTTAGCCGAAGGTTTGATTCAACAGGCTAAGTTAGCTTTGGAATTTGAACAGGAAGAAGTAGTTAGAGCACTTAGGAGAGCAATAGCTAGATTAAACGCAAAAAAACTTTTGCCCCAGTTAACTGAATTGGTTATTTTAACTAGAAAAGAGCAGTCAGAAGGCATTAAAGAATTTAATTTAGACGAAATAGAACAAAGTATTCTTCTGTTATTACTACGTTTTCAACAAAATCCAGCATCAGTAGATGCAAATGTCTTTCCTTGTTTACGGCTTTCAGAAGACTTAAAAATTGCGATTAGACAATCAGGACTTGGTGCAAACCATGCCCGGTCACTCCAAAAAATAAATTCTAAAAATTTAAAAGTTGAAGAAACTAAAGCTCTTAAAATCCGACAAGATGCTACATCACAAGTTTTGCAAGAAAGGCTAACAGTCGCTCAAACTCGTTTTCTAGTTGCCCAAACTATTGCTGAACATGCTCCTGAAACAAAACCTAAACCAAGTCACCAAATCAGTTCTCTAATTCGAGATGTCTCAGCAACTAAGGTCGAAGATATCCAGCAAGAGCAACTGAGAGATTTATTGGCTGTATTAGAAGCTAAGGCAAAAGAGATTCGGAAAAAGTTGGACTAATACTATCTTGTTTGACTTAGTTTACTGAACCCGATATGTCCATGTAATCTATGAGTGCCTATCTAAACTACCCAAATGGCTTTCGCCTGAATCCCGCAGAGTAAAACCAGAATTATCAGCGTAACCGGTTTCAGTATGTGAGATTTCTAGACTGCCAAGAGAGGATACTTTGTGAGTTTACGGGTGAGCCTGTAGTTGGAGAATATAATGGAGGGACTTCAATCATCCAAATTAAGGTTAAGTGCCCCAACTAAGAGCAAGCTGCTATTGGACTGAGTACGGAAGAAGTGCTTTCTACAACAGTGATTCCTTCTGCTTGGACATAAGTAGTTTTCAAAAAACCAAATAATCTTTAATTTGGTCTTGCTCACATCCTAATATCCCCGATTGGGGTCAAACTTCTCCACAGGATGAAAGCAAACCTATTGCTCCCTCTTCAATCAGATCCAGAAATTCCAGGTTACTCCAGCGACATTTTTTAGCTACCGCTACCACTAATCGAAGGTTGGCGGTAATCATTTTTTGTTTAGCCAGTTGACCAAGCTTTTAGATTTGGGTTAACTGTGCTTCTGTTTTATTTACCTCGGCAGCTAGTTCAGCCGTAGTTGGGGAAGGCTCTAGTCGTTGCACTTGAGAATTGTTTTGCTTATCAAGTTTTGCATTGGCCTTAAGCTGCTACGCATCTAATTTTTTAGCTGCCTCTAGGCTATGGAAGGGTTTTAGACCCAAAATTATACAATTTAAATGCGCGACAGCTTACAAGTCTTGTGTAGATAATCTTTTACTCTGGCAATAGCCTCGGAAAGCGACCAATTTCTCGTAGATAAATTCCAACTGTATCAAAGCTCTGGCTAGACATCTTGTGGGGCGGGAAGCTAATTTATTGACACTCTCCGGGCTGAAGCCACGGAGATTCTTGGTTCAGCGAGTCCACTTAAATTAGACCCCTTGCGGTATCTAATCCAGAGGTGGTTCTCTCCCCAAGCATTAACTTTCCGAGTGCCCCTCGGTAGTCGGATTAGTCCAAAAATTTGCTTGATTTAAATTCTGATTGTCTAGTCTCCATGAAGATTTTACCTATTCCTGGAAAGGAGCTAGAACTATGGAATAGAACCCCATATCTTCAGTTGTCAAGGTGCAGATTGCCGTTAGGCAGTTGGGTTTTTATACAGGTTAATTACCGTTCCTGTTGAGTTCAATTGTACTATATATTGGCTCAGGCGTAAACGCCTTTTTTAGCCTTCGTCCTTTGCCTGAAGTACGAAAAACGCAACTGTGTTGCTGTTTCTCAAGGGTTTTCGGTATTTCCCTTATAACAAAGACATTGACAGTAGAGTATAAATCAAACAGTCAACCATTTTAGAGGGTGTAGGGAACCAACGTTTTGAAACGCGGGATTGAAGCAAGGAGCGGAGGCGGAGACATTCCGCCTCTGCGCTTTGTATTTCGCGTTATGCGTCTCGAAATAAATATTTTTTTAAGTGGGCTTAGATCCACAACTAAAGTTTTTTATTCCTTCTTCTCTATTTTTTTGTAAGTTAATTTCTACTGCGTTGATAGAAAAGATTTCAAAAATTGCTGATGGGGGCTATATGGGGACTATATGTACCCCAAAGATAGATTAGAACTTCGATAAGAATTTGACACCTATATGGGTGCTATATGGGGGCTAGGTGGGGCGCAAAGTGTCGTACAACCAAATGTACCCCACTTAGCCCCCAAGGGGTTATGATAAGCTCTTGAGGTTAGAGAAGGAAGGGGCAGAGTTCTGGGGAAAGACTCATAGCAAGTTATTCTTCTCTCCCTGCTTTCCTGCTCCCCTAGATAATCTGAACAGATAACTTTCACAAATCAAAACGTATTGACTTGATCCCTATGTCAAACATTCACGCCTTGCAAAAAAATTTTCCTGCTGGCTTTGATAACGGTTACGGAAGTCTCAAACTTTTAGTCGAAGGGTTTGAAGTAGTTCGTGTCCCCAGCTATATTTCCACAGCCGACATGGAAGATGTACCAGGGAGGGTAGTTTTTAACGGTAGTGCCTACACAGTTGGAGAATCAGCTTTCCGTACAGGTTATCATTTTGACCGGAACACAGACAATAATGAAAATAAAGTCAACAACGCATTATTGACTTTATTCGGTGCATTGGCACATCTGCCACACCGTAAGGCTTGGCACTTAAAATTAGTTGTCAGCTTACATGATGTTGGTCTGGCTGAAGAACTACAAAAAGTACTAAGTGGGGAATATCAGCCGATACTTGCCGGCAAACAATCAGATGTGAAAGTAGAAGTGCTGAAAGTCGTTCTAGAGGGGATGGGTGCATTATTTGGGCATCAACTACCCAAAAAATTAACCATTTTAGATTTTGGCAATGGCACGACTCTGTATTCTCGTTACAACCAGGGAAAACGAGAAGTTCACACCGCCTACCCCATTGGTGTAGAAGTTCTCATTGATGATATCTCCCAAAAAATGAAACATCTAAATGGGGGAAAAATCGGGGATGCATCAAAAATCCGATTTTGTCTGGAAATGGGGCATACCAAGTACAGCCGTGACATAGATATCAAAGATATATACAGCGCTTGCTTGAAAGATTGGTATGAAAAATACTTAAAAAAAGTGGTGAATCTGACACTTGATGCCAAGCACCAAGGGGATGAAATCTGGGCGATAGGTGGAGGCTGCCTGTTACCAGGATTTAAGAAGCTCTTAGAAAAGAACGGTTTCAAAATTCTGGATAATCCAGTGGAAGCTAATGTTTTTGGGCTTCTAGAAATGGCAAAAACTATTATCAGCAAGAATTCACCAAACACATCTGGGAAGTTATAACAATGGCAGACAAACAAGACTTGACACCGGAAAAAGTTCGGATCAAAGATAGCTACCGGGAGCGGATATTTGCAGAATCACAGCAATTAGGTAAAAGTTACCTGGAGACGCTTTACTTTATCATTGATTGTTATTTTGCTTTCAGAAAGGGTACATTCCCTACCCAACAAGTAGCTTTCACCCCGATTAATACTGAGTCAAACCAACTTATTCAGCCGATTCCCCAGCTATCTACAGACTCTAAACCAGAGGATTCTGATGACCAAACCTTCAGCCTTGATTTTGATTTGTAAGGGAAATACAGGGCTCCCGTGAGGTTGGTCAGCCGATGCTGTAGTCTCAGAGTCAGCGCCCAAGGATGTCACCAGTCGAAGTTAGAGAGCTGTTCACCCAGACATTTTGGTTGTGATAAAAATTACCACGTTGTTCTAATGTAAACCCACCCAGCAATAATCCCAACCATACTTCTACCATCGGCATTTTAAAATCCGACACAAGCTGAATTTCAAAAATTACATTCGACTCACCCAAATAACTCCCGATGCTGATAAGCAAATCGAGAAACATCCTGACTAGCTACAGGTTTAGCATAAATAGCCTGATTGCGAATTGCCTGTATCTGTTCTGACTCTCGCTCCATAGCTGGTGTGAATTCTTGTCGCTGTTTCAGCAAATCCTCAAACTCAATTTCCCCAGGTCTACCTTGATAAAAAGCCTCCTCAGCACAACGACGGACTGCATTACCAATTTCTGCTGGACTGCAAATGCGATATTCAGCCAACAGTCTACGCCATTGATCATCACTCCAAGGTGAGTTATTGTCTCGAAAAGCTGGAAAATACTTAGCTAGATGTAGATTGAAAACTTCATATCTTGCCCCTTCATGGGGTAAGTCCACAAAAAAGATATCATCAAAACGGCGAACTAACTCCGCAGGTAGCATTGACAAGCGATTGACAGTAGCAATGGTATAAACTGGCTCTTGATGCTCTTGCATCCAAGTTAGTAAAGCCGCAGATAGCCGCCGTGCTACACCTCCATCTGCATTGGAATCCCAGCCAGCAAAGCCTTTATCAAAGTCATCCCAGTAGAGTACACAGGGAGCAAGGGAAGTCACCAAAGCAATAAACTCCTTTAATGCTCTGTCGGGATGAGGATCACCCAGTAGTACACCCCAATTAGCTGCTAACAATGGTAATCCCATTTTCTTAGCTGCTAACTTGGCAGAAAGACTTTTACCAGTACCCGGTGGCCCCCATAAGAGCATTCCAGTGGGAAACTTCAAACCATATTGCTTTGCTTTAGGTTGAAGTAGACAGGTAATAGTTTCCAACCTTTTCTCCAGTAAATCTAATCCCCCGGCTGAAGGTACATCCGGTTGAGCAATGTACTCTAAACCCCGACCCCGCAATTTGCTAACTTTATGCTCTAGGACTAATTGGGCGATTTCCTCAAGCTGCTCTGTAAAACTCAGAGATTGCTGTAATAGCATATTCATCTCGCCTATGGGTAAACCCTGACAGGCACGAAAGAGCAATTGCAGTGCTGATGTTTTTTCTGTTGTTTTTAACCAAGAATTGCGATCAGCTACAGCGCGGCGATCGCGATCGCACTCCGCAAACTGCTGAAGCCGGGGATGACTACGCCCAACCCAGGTATCACAAAACTGCTGCACAACCATTTGCACCTGCTGTTGATCTGGAAGTGGATTTGACAGTATAGGAATAAAAGGCTGTAATTCTAGAGATAGTTGAACGTAAGTTTCCAATAACACCCAGTAATGATGTTGTTGACTCCAGAGAGCTTGATGACAGGCATTTAGTAATTGATAGCTAAATTTTTGACTTATTTTGCTACCATCACCCTCATTTAGAACTCCCTCTAGTAAATAAATGCCTGGTTGATATTCCTCCAGAAGATACTGAATAATGTCCCCGTTTTTACCCCTGTCAGTTGACTGTAAGATGTACTGACCTTGATGCTGAATTAATTGCTGTAGTCCACAGTAACCAGGATTCCAGACAAAGACTGACAAAGAACGTTCTTCACCCCAATGGTAAAACTGCTGTAATATCTGCATTCTGTCAGGCGTATGATACTCCACAGCCACAATTGGAGTATTTTGGTTAGCTAGAGCAGGCCAGTCTGTCAACTTCATAAATTTGACTTTAACAACTTACTTTCCACTTTTAGAGCAAATTTAATTACTGATGCTTTAGCCACACGGATAATTATTACTAACGGGTTGGCTATACTTCTTGTGTGAAAAAGAGCGATGGCTACGCCCGCCGCAGGCATCGCCTCCAGTACAGTGTTAATTTCGGAAACTGCTCCTAGTCCGCTTCTTTATCTCTTAAAAGCATAAATTTGTCACAGCAAAGACAGGTTTGAAATCGCAAAAAAATGAAATTGAAATGAAATGGATGTGAAAGCCGCGATTGCGGCAAGGAGGTGAAAAATTAACTTCATTAAAGGAAGTTGTAAAATGGCTATCGCTAAAGCTAGAATCAATAACAATCGCAACGCAGCTAATGCTAAAACATCTGCCAAAACCAATGGCACATCCGCTACAACTAAATCAAAGGTAGCGAATGCTTCACCACAAGAAGAGGCATTAGCATTGTTGAAGGAATTGCGGAACCTAATCTTCAAAGAATACGGCGTTAAATTACAACTACGGGATTCGCGTGTTTCAACTAAAATCGGTCATGCAGCGCGTGAAAAACTCGGACTTGACATTGCAGCCCAAGTCAAAAAGAAAGGTGGTAACAAAAAGTTTGATTGGCAAAAATGGAATACCAAATTATTTACTAAATTGTTTGGACAACCAGATGCACTCAAATATGCACCAGAAGTAGTGGCAATTTTCATGAGTATGCTGTACGACACTATCAGCACTGACCCAGAGCAAGCAATAGCAGATTTAGTGGAATTCAACCGCGCATCTCTGGAACGTCGTAATTCTTTCCAAGAACAAGAAGAGGAAGAACTTGACGATTTAGATGACGAACTAGACGAAGACCTGGATGAAGATGAGGAGGATATCGAAGATGAACTCGACGAAGATTTAGATGAAGATGACGAATTAGATGAAGAAGATGAAGACGAGTAAATAACTCCGACTTATTCTCAGTAATTGACATAATAATAACCTAAAATAACCATGTATTGCCTCAAACAATACATGGTTATTTTTTTGCCGAATAAAGAATTGAAATTGGAGCGGATTGCATCTTTCGATGCTGTTTCTATGAGAAAAATACTAAATACCAAGGAGTAATTCTCATGGTTAACGTTAACGTTCGCAAAACTGCTAAAGCATCACGTAAAATTGAAAGGCATATTCCTGCTTTAGAACGAGTAATGACTTATCAGGAAAAAGTACACCTGATGGTAATTGAAGTATTGCGGGAAGAATCAGGAAGAGAATTAGCAGCAGCAGCCAGATTTAACGGACAAGAGTTTGATTGGGACAAACACAATTCTCAGTTCCGTAAGGACTATGTAAATACACCATTAAAAGAACTGGTGAATTATGCTCGCAAACTTTACGGCTTGAATAATCTTGATGAAATACGAGATAGACGTGCTTCTCATAAAGCTGCTCGGTCTAAACGCATGGACGGACTCAATGGTTTGAGTAGCAACTCTGATGACTTGATAAATGACGATTTTGAACAAGATGAAGATGACGAAGATGTAGAAATTGACGATTAATTACAATGCCCTGAATTGTCTAATTCAGGGCATTCTATTTCCCGCCCACCCGCATCCAAAAAACAGAATTGAATGCAGCGATTGCTGCTGAATTAAAGAGACTCAAAAGTGAACTCTAACTCAGAAGGCATCTGTCGATGCTATTTAGGTGAGATGTAGCAATTCGTTAATCAAAGGATAATCAAATGACTCGTAATCAGCAACAAACAAAAGCGTTGGATCAAGTAATAGGATATCAGGATAAAGTACGATTAATGGTACTGGAAGTTTTACGTGAGGAATCAGGCAGAGAACTTGCTGCTCAAGCACGTTTTAATCAGCAAGAGTTTGATTGGAACGAACATAACATTCACTTTCGCCAGGACTATAGCGAAACTCCCATCAATGAACTACTAGCATACGCCAAACGTCTGTATGGACTGAAAGATTTGGATGCAGTACGGGAGCGGCGTAAAGCTCATAAACAACAACGTACAGCTAGATGGGCTGAAGCTTCATAATTACCTGCTGGTTGTCACAGCAGCCCCACTAAAATGTGGGGTAACTTTTTTGCCCACCCACCCTTAACCGTAAAAGCTTTATTTTACAGAAGATGCAGCTTCGCACCCTACCCCACCAAATGTTGTAATTGTCCGACTGGAAAGTTTACTAGTCATCAACTCATCAATCTGCTGGTTTGAAAGTTGAGTTGGCTTGACTTCGACTGTGGGTGCAGTTCCCCCCTGTTGACTTGAATAATGGAATTAGCCCAATAAAACTGCTGCTGGTCAGGTTGGGAATAAATAGGATAACAGCCTTTCGAGGCGATCGCCAATTTATGCTCTACGCTAGAAACTGATGGTAGAGAAATACCAGCACGAACTAATTTTGCCTCTCCTACTGGGCCCCACAAACGTAATTGTTGATTGACACAACGTTTTCCATCTTTTAGCGGGGCAATGATGTTGCCACAAACTTTAACATCCACATCATACATCGGTGGATAATTAGGCACAGTTTGAGCTTGAGCTTGAGTCGTATTCCTCTCATCCTTGCCACTGACATTTACAGTAGTAGGGGTACAAGCTGTAACTATACCTCCTATTACCAGCAGCCAAAGCCAGTTAACTTTGCAGGTAAACATCTGCTGAATCCTCTTCTACGATTGAGAAATTGACAACTAATTTTTTAACTTAAACCCCGTTCATTTTGAAACCTGGAGTTTTTAAGGAGAGTGTATTATTCTTTCGCGGCTTGAGTTCTGAGCTTTAACCTAATTCCAAAAAGCTATGGTTTTCAAGGTTGACGCGGTTTAGACACAAACTGGCGTTGATTGCTAGGTGATGTCCATAATGTGCAGAACCCGGATGAGGCTTTTCTGCTACTTGCTCCAATTTCCAGTGTTACCCCCAAACGCTTGACATCTTTAGCACAAGTAAGTTGACCGTTTTGGTCACGACTCAGCAAATCTTGATTCCATTGCATTAGGTTGTGAGCAAACTTACCTTCATTACTGGTTGCCCATTCCAAAGCATTGGCTTGGGCTTGTGTGAGTTGGCGTGGCCCAGCAGGATCTAGATGACTAGATTGATACCAGGACATTCCACCTACACTTACCAGTCCGCCTACTCCAGCTGCAATTAATAGCAGTATTCCCGCAGCAATTAAAGAGGGAACTGAATGAATAGCACGCTCAAATTCAGTACGCCTAATTAATCCCGTCACAGCCTGAGCGATCGCTTTTTGCTGACCTTTTACTGCTGCCTTTTCATATGTCTGGAGATGATCATAAAGCTGCGTTTGCCACAGGTCAAACATTGCTTCCATTTCTTTGGGATTGTCTTCCAACAGCACTTGTAGCCTACCAGTAGCAATCATCATCAGAAATGCTGGATCATCAGGGTCAAGCCCAGTTTGAACTACAATTTCCCAAACCCTAGCTTTAAATGAATCATCTTTACCTCGAATGGCTAAATCTAGTAAAGTTGGGTAAGGAATTTGGCTCAGTCCTTTGCCTCTAGCAACTACTGAATCCAAAAACTCATCGTCTAAATCGAGTTCTTCAGTGTGAGAATTACTCATATCTGTATTTGCTTTTAGCTAATTCGCGTCCTCGTCCCCCACGCTTATTTGGTAATTTGATTTGATGGTGGGAGATGTCACCAAAACAGTGCTGAGTGCTGAGTAACGAGTGTTGAGTAAAAAAGTAAAATTAATTGCACGGGCTAAACGCCCCGCTATCCATGTACAGCACTCCTGAATTAGATTACTTCTTGGTAGCAACTTTGCCGTTGACATTAGCATCATCAACTTTTTCTGTCGGGGCAGTAATTGAAGCTGTCGGAAGGTTCCAAATTTTAGCCTTCTCAATTTCCTCAGAAGCTTTTTTGAGAAAATTGTGTAATCGCTGCTTACCCAATACACCTAACTCTCCATAATCTCTAGCCGCAGAAAAATTTATCTGATTGGCATCAAGGATATCCCGCTCTCGATAGCTGAACTTGGGAAAATTGATGACAGCTACTTTATGAGCTTTGATTAAATCCTGTAAATTCTTACGTCCATCTACATGTTTCCAGTCATCGCATAAACCATAATTGCGTACAAATATGTGCTTAATCTTGTTCTCAAAGCGTTCGAGAGATTGCATAAATAATTGAACGCTGTCATATCCACCACTACAAACAAACCACTTATATATTTTGACCTTATTTTTTCCAGTAAGTTCTAGGATTTGATTACGCTCAATCCAATCAGTTACTGCTGGGTATACCTGAGCAGGTAAATTGACAATGACAGAAGTTGTTAGTGCTAAATTAAAAATTTCATCAGCATCGTAAGCTTTACGCTCTGATTCGCTAAAAACTGCTGTTTTATGATTGTCTGGATAAAATGCGCCCACATCTGGATTACTTTGGTCTGCTTCTACCAATTCATAAAGGAGTTTATTGTCAATGCAGTATTGCACCATAACCCGTGCAAACAAAGACTTGCCAACTCCACCTTTTTCACCATCCATGAAGTGAATTGCTGCCATTTTAAATCTCCTTTGTGATTTGACTAAATGTGCATTAATAAATACTTAAATATTCTCAAACATATCGTCTGTATCATCATAGAAAGACCCCTCACCAGTAATGAAGGAATCAGAATCTATTTTGTGTTTCGACTTGCTGCTACTATTGTTATTGTTATTACTATCATCAGGATTACTGTGACTGGAATTACCTGCATCTAGACCGAACAGAGTAGCAAGTGTTTGAGGATTAGTCATAGTGCTTATAGGCATAGGCAAAACATTACTTGATTTATGTGGTAATCCTAGTTCCATTCGCAAATATGCCAGATGTTGTTCCAGGGCATGACAACAAATTAACCCTACCCGACGCAGTTCTTGATCGCTAATATCTACACCTGCATCTGCTTGTGTTTTGTATGCTAAAGGCAACCAGCACATTCGTAATGCCTGCAATACCATCTCTTTGCTAGAACGTGCTTCATCTCCCTGTTGCAAATATGTGATTAACTGGCCGTCTACTGTATTTGAGTAAGGATGGTAAGAAAATCTAAAAATTTTGCGCTGTCTATTAGTGTCATGATTTTTACGTAATTTATTATTAGTCATAGTTATGCCACCTTCTCAATTTGCGCTCTAAACCGCATAAACAAACCAAACGCATCAATCAACCTAAACGACAAAGCTTCCTGCTCTCGGAAAGTACGGTAATAATCATTACTTTTATCCTTGAATACTTCTTGTACCTGTTGCTGTAAGTCAGCACCCCAATAAGTTGAAATTTCTTGAAAGCACTCTTGTAACTCTTGCTCTAAGTACAATGCTGCGCCACCACTCAAAATCACCTCGTTCACCGCAGGTAAAGTTGATTCCAGCCAATCGTAAAGCCTAGACCAATACTCAGCTTTAGCAGTAGCAATGGCATTAACAATCATCTGCAATTCATAATCAAGATTTTTAGGTTCTCTGCTTTTGACCAGAGTGCGAATTGCTTGGTTATCAGTCGTGATATCTGAACCGGCTGCATAGATGGCAGAGGTCAAAGCAGTGGCATCCTGTCCAGATGTGCGCTCAATTACTCGCTTTACCATTTGGTGAAAGCCCAGTCCATTGGTGTAACCCGCCGTCATCTTACCCCGTTCAAATAATAGAAGGCTGGTATTGCGATGCCCGAACATTAGCACTGCGATGGTTTGAGCGTTAAACCATTCTTTACCATTCTGGCGTTGGCGAATCATTGCTAATCCCGCACCTTCGGGTAAGCACTCGAATCGCTCCAATTTCACTCGCAACCTTTGACCCCGAAACCTAAAATCTTTGAGTGCAGCCTGCAACTGTTGCTCAAATGCTTGGCGATTTTGATATTCACCATAGGGTAGTAGTGAGGTAAGTGATAGTGAAAACCTGTTAGGCAATTTGTTGTGTTGAGCGATCGCACCAATAACCGCCAAGGCTTTGTGAATTGAGGTTTCGTACTTGAGCTTATCGAGTCTGGCAGATGCTGAAAACTGCCGTGCGAGGAATCCAACTACTGTACATTGTGTATCACTATCTGTCGGACTTGACACCCAGGCTTCATCTGCTGGTTTAGGAGATTCAAGACCCTTGCGACTCGACATATAAGCGTCAATCGAACTTTGAGGCAATTTCAGCATTTCTGGTTCCATTGTCATCAAACATGGTTTGCCTTCAGTTGCTAGTTCGTAAACAATCTTGGTCAAGGAAGCACCAGGGTCAAAACTGACTATCAGATTTGACATTGACTGTGGTTGTGATTATCCATAAAAGCTGCTTTTAACTTAAATGCAAATATTGGCTGTGAACATCACTCTACTGACCATTTGTTGGAGCCAAATTTTAGCCAATTGGTTATTTTTTTTCGCTGCTATTAATTAAGTCGTTACTTTTATGCTAAAAAATTCAATTTAGAAAAGTGCGTCATTACAGATCCATGCCAGATCCACGAACGAGCCATTGCAGATCCCTTACAGTGACAATGTTGATCCAATAGAGATCCATTTGTCTGAGATACGTATTCTATGTATAATTTTTATTTGCAACAATACTTGGCTATTGACAAAAATTATGCGATGAAAGATCCAATACAAATCCATTAGAGATCCATCACATATTCATCTAACAGTTGATTCGAGTAGCCCAAAAAAACCTTTGGTGAGTAGCAAGCTATGTTGCTGTCCGGACATTTTTTCTGGGGAGAAAAAACGCACCCCCCAGGTGCGGCAACAAACTTGCCCTCCTTTCACGGTTCCCCTACCTAAGTAGGTCAACCACCGTGACAGAGGGGAAGATGATACGAAAATTCTCTCTGGGAGTTCAGCCTAGAAAATTTCTGCAAGGTTTGGGCGGATTAGCTTTTTAATTGCGCGATGGGCTATGCTCCGCCGTAGGCGATCGCTATCTTGACTTCCTTAGTACTCAACCAAAGCTATTGCAGCGCATTTCATTATCTCGCATCGCATCTTGGTATCGAACCAGAATCGTAAGTAACCGCTTGGTCAATGACAAATGATAGTGCAGTCGTCAAACTTAAAACAGCTAATGACTAATGCATCAATAATGCGACAGAAACGCTCACACAGGATAGACATTAGACTGACTTTGGCAGAATACGAGAAAGCACAGCTAATGGCAGATGAAAATAATCTCACTATGAGTGAGTTGTTTCGTGCCAAGACTCTGAAAAATAGATTGCCCAGGCGTGTCACCAAAGTAGCAGGCCAAACTTACTGGGAGTTGGGGAAAATAGGTAACAACCTCAATCAAATAGCTAAAGCAATCAATACTTCAGTACTCATGGGAGAACCTGTGGTCGTAGATAGAGCATTGTTGTCACAGGTAAAAGATTTGGTAAAACAAGTGCGGCGAGAGATTGCTGAAATTGATTTAATCACTGATTTACAAGATGAAGCATGATTGGCAAGCACATCAAAGGTAAAAGTTTTCGAGGACTGCTAAACTACCTCTTTGGCAAAGATGGGGCAAGACAAATCGGTGGGAATATGGAAGGAACAAACCCACGCGAACTAGCAGCTGAATTTGGTATATCTCGAAGATTAAACCCGAAGGTGAGCAGGACTGTTTATCACGCTTCTCTCAGTTTGGCCCATAAGGAGAGTTTAGATGATGATACTTGGGATGAAATCGCCCAGAAGTATCTGCAAGCAATGGGTTTTGATATGAACCAATATGTCGTAGTGCGGCATATTGATCGGACTCATGAACACATACATATTGCTGCCAGTCGCATTCAATTAGATGGCACTACAGTTTCTGATAGCTGGGACGATCGCAGAAGTGAAACGGTAATTCGCAAGTTGGAGCAGGAATACAATTTACAATCGGTGCAACCAAGTTGGGAAAAAGATAAGCACAGTCCAACTACTGGCGAACGTAGGCAACTTACCAGAACTGGAGAGGAAAGCGTTAGGGTCAAACTTCAGCGATCGCTCGACCAAGCAACCCACGACCATCCCACTATGCCAGAGTTAATAGAGCGAGAGCAACAACAAGGTATTAATGTCCGCGTTGTTTATACTCGCACAGGCATTGTCAAAGGTATTAGTTACCAACTTGATGGTGTGGCTTTTAGTGGTACGCATCTTGGTAAAGCATATACCTTTCCTGGTTTACAAAAGCATCGAGGGGTAAACTACAATTCCAAGCGGGATGACAAACGCATCCAGAAACTCATGGAGCAAACTGTTGAAAATCCTACACCAGTAGTACCTCCAAAACAGGATGACAAACGCAGAAAGAAACTCATGGAGCAAGGTGTCGAAAATACCACGCCAGCAGTTACTCAAACAAACTCCTTGCCTATACCAGAACCAACAAACTGGGAACAAATACGCCTAAACTTAAGCCAGCAGTACAATTTACCCAATTCTCTGCTCACAGAATTGTATGAAAAGGGTTGGCTCTATGCAACTCAAACAGGTCAAGCAATATTTGTGGAACGCACGCTCGATGATCTTCCAACTCTTGCCAAGCAGCTAGAACCAACAGGTGACTTCACCGCTATTCCCCTGAACTCTGAAGCGAGGAAAAATGGTAGTTTTTGGATTGCTACAGATGCCACAGTAGAAAGAGCAGTGCTACTAAGTGACCCGATTGAAGTTCTCTCTGTCATTGCCTTAGAATCAACTGTTGACAAAGAAAAGCGCAAACCTACACTATGTTGGAGTGTAGATGATAGCGAGCAATTACCTTTAGAACTTTTGCGAGCGATCGATGCAGTAGTCATCGCTTTTAAAGATCATGATCAAGTTGAGGACTTGATAGCTGAGATACTGGCTGAACTACCTCAAGCCAAACAAGTTTCTCCCGGTGAAGCTGGTTGGAATGGGATGCTAACTAACAATCACTTGCAACCCAACCAAAGCCGAATCCCAGAGCTTCAAAATTGGGAACTTTGATATCAGTTATCATTTTTTCCTGAGTGAGCCAAGCTAATTAAAGGTTTCAGGCAAAAATTTATATGTGAAGAAGCTGGTTCTAGCGCAGCTAACGCCACTTAGAGAGGGATAAATTCTCTAGGCGTAACCGCCATGACCTTAAATCCCAGACAAACAACCATTAAATTTCTTAGACAAATAGGCTTTACCACCGGAACCAAAATTTGGCTCAGGATTTCTTGGGACTTGCCCACAGAAATGATACCTAAAAACTGGAATAACTACTGTCGCAATGGTCAATTTGTCTACTCCCACTACATTCTCTGCGGTAAAATCACCCAGCAAGGATTTCAACTCTACTGCTGTACTTACGGAGGTCGAGACAAACAAGGCAACACCTGCTGGCGACTGACACCTAAACGCTATGCTGATGGTTGGGCATTGGCATTTAAAATGTCATATCTTGGTGCTACAGTCAGCTTTTACCCCAACCAACCAGACAAGGGCATCAGCAATCACCACGTTAGTCAATGCCAATGTTTGTTCTACGAAATTGATGATTTGGCATTGAGTGAGCAGCGACAAGCTGTACACTGGCTAAAGGATGAAATCAACTTGGAACCTGCCGCCGTAGTTTACACAGGTGGGAAATCCCTGCACGTTTACTTTAAATGCAGTCATTTCTTGAATCCTGCTGAATGGCTGTATCTCAATCGGCAACTGACGATTATCCAAAACGCAGATCCAGCCATTTGCAACTTAGCTCGTTCCATGAGACTGCCAGGTATGGTTCGCAGACGGGTGGTGGATGGAATATTGAGTGCAACCATCCCCATTACCCTACAGTATTGGTCAAACTGTCAGTATAATGTGGAAGAGCTAGAAACCGCATTTGATTCTACAGCCTTATTTCCCTACGAACTTTCTGAGCAACGCTGGCGCAAGTGGGTGCAACTTCTCACAAGAGCGAAAAATGGAGAAGTTCTCGACCCACAAGCAGCGTTACTGCAACCTTCTGTGACTGTCCCTCGCTCAACCTTGCATTGCCGACGAGGAACAGTAACACAGGCTACAACCAGAGATAATCGCTCATCTCTTAAACAACTACGCGCTAGCGGAGTGTCTGTTCCTTTGTCTATCTGTTTAACTTTGAGCGATCGCACTTTACTAACTTATGGCGAATCTCAGGGAAACAGAAACAATTCTGGCTATAAATTAGCTCGTAACCTACTGGGTACATCTAATTTACTCACTAGAAACCTAATCGCTTATCATCCCGAACCACGCCAACTATTTGACCGATATTGCGATCGCTGTACACCTCCACTTGAACCAACTGAGGCGGATACAATTTGGCACAGTGCGAATAAAACAACAGCCTTTGCCAGTCGGGATTTTGGCTCTATCGCTATGAGCATTCGTAAGTGGAAGTCACAACGCAAATCAAAAAAGCAATGCGTAAGAAAACCAAAAAGATTAGTTAACGCGAGGTTGACAAAATCGATGTAATACCCTTCCAATTCTTTACCCATAATCTACCGTGTACACATATCTTTGTACAGGATTAAAACGGTGTGGGACAACTCTAAAATACTTGTGTGTACACGGTAGCCCTATTCTGGGGAGACTATATGACTATTAAAGGTACTATCTCTAGTTTTATTTTCCCATTTTTGGTAAATAAGACTGACGATAATTGTTCTTAGCCATCAGCCTAGCCTCACGCTTTGTCCACTGTTTTTGTAAAGGAACATCAGCCAATCTTTGCAATAATATGAATACACTATCATCTCCAGTCAACCGAGCGATGATTTGAGCGATCGCCTTACAACAACTCCAAGGATGACGCACCACCTGAACTTCTGCAAATCTCACTACACCCCAATTGCGCTCCAAGAAAAAACGGTTACGGATTTTATCGTCATCAACATCAATGCAGTGGTGAGGTTTACCTGTATCTCCAGCATAAGGTTCATCAATCTCAATATCGAGAGCTAATCCAGAAAACCGATGGTAAAGGATAAAATCAGCCGAGTAACGTCGAGACGAACCAGGAATTTCAAATTCCACCGCTTGACAGATAAGATTCTCTAGAAAAGCACACAGTAAATGGCGAAAAAATTGCTTTTCACTGACACCTTGTTTGGCCGTACCATTTCCATTTGGTAATTGAACGCATCCTTGAAACGAAGCTTTCAAATGCTCCTGACTTGTAGAATCTTTAGTGTATAAACGTCTCACTAGTGGTGGATAAAGAATAATTGGATAGTACCCAGTAAACATAACCACACGTTTGTTAAACTTTTAGCAATCAAGAAGAACAACATCAAGACAATAACTAGAATTTATCTAATCTAATATCCTTCCAAATATCAGAAACTTGCCATCCCGTCTTACCAACAGAAAGGACTATAGGATTATCACGCGCTGGAATATAGTTAGCTTCCTTATTACTTACACCTATTTGTGGCTGTTCTTCAAGCATTGGTTCTTGCATATTAATAATGTCAATTTGAAAATTCTGTTCTTGTGTTTCCTCGATGATTTTTGTTTCTTGGAGTAGCTTTTCCGATTTTTTGATGAGCTTCATATCTATTTGTAGTTTTAACGCTTGACATTAACAAAAGAACGAAAAAATGAAATTAAGTTAATTTCTAAAAATCTGGGAGAATACCAACACAGATAGGTGCGCTATCGCGCCAAAATTGATGGCGTTACACAACCAAAACAATGCAACAATTAACAGCTATTTTAACAAAACTTAAACCTAAATTTGTTGCTCCTCCGATTTTAAATTTTCAGCCTACACAAGAAAATGCTTCCAATTTATCTTTCAATACTAATTTAGATTCAGGCACTATAGCTATATTAGAACAGATTGAAGCTGAATATGAATATTACCAAGTTTGTGAGGAGTGGTAGTCATGAATTTAGCACTCGCTCAACAATCCTTAGCAGGACTTTCCCAAACTGCTGCTCATCTCTGGGAACAGCTAACTAATTGCCAGACTCCTGAAGAAGAAGCTGCTATCATCACCGCTATTTGGGAAACTCAGGAAGTTCAGGAAGAAGTTGTTGATACCCAAGCAGAATTAGCATTGCAACTGGATGCTGAAATAGCGGCTATTAAGCAACGACTAGAACATCTAAAAGCTGTACATCAATCAGCACTATTAAGACTAGAACGCTGGCGACAAAAATTAGATGAAACTATTTTAGAACAAACCGCCGCAGGAATTCTACCTGAGCAAATGATTGGTAATTCACTTCGCATCACAATTCAAGAAAATCCGCCAAGTTGTGAGGTGCTGATAGATGCAGAACAATTGTCTCCAAAATACCGCAGACAAAAGACTGTTTATTCAGCAGACAAGAAAGCTATTATTGCTGCTTGGAAGAAAGGTATTCCTGTAGATGGCACTCACATCATACGTAAGCGCCGAGTTATCTATGCTTTGACAGCAACAGCAATTCATGACTTCAAAGACTCGCTTTTAACTTAGCAATAGCTTTAACTAATTTATCAGCCAACAGCAGAAATTTTACTGTTTTGTTGGTTGCTACTTCTACGCCAACCAAAAAGTTTTTAGAAGTCAAGACAAGCGGACATTTCAGGTAAATACAGAGAGGGAGCAAAACAACCTATTAGTTAGCATTTAAGGCGATACCCCTAGCTCAGAAGCAAGCGATGTTTGGCGACAAGCCTTATAAGCATCTACGCTCTTAAACTAATGGTGAATACTCCTGATTCACGATGGCTGAAACTCCTGTTTTTACGTTATCAAAAGTTTGTGGAGAACTTGTTTTAACTGTTTCTCTAACTGCTCATTTTTAGCCAACCAAACACCTGAGCTACAGTTAACTCCAAGTTGATCCCGGCTAATACTGGCAAACGCTCATCACCCTGCAAAAGTTCTGGTTGTTGATTTGGACGGAAAACCAAAATAGAACGATCTTCTGGGTCTATCAACCAACCTAATTGGCAACCATGATCTAAGCAATAGAGAATATTGCCTGTAACTCGATTTGAACTTTGTTCGGGAGAAAGAATTTCAATTGTCCAGTCTGGAGAAAGTAGAAAATCGTTGGGTGCCTCCCATCAGCAGCAAAGGGAATACGTGACCAGTTGAAAACCGCTACATCAGGTACTATTGAACGGATACCAAAACTACAGCGCAGTTCTGGAAAGGCATAAGCAACATGAAGGCTTTCGGCAACATCGTTGATACTATTGCATAGCCTTAACTGTAATCGGCTATGCTTCCCTTTTGGCATTGGTTTTTGAATAATCTCACCATTAATGTAAATGCTTGCAGGCTTTGTTTCTGGTAGCTTGAGAAACTCCTCCAGAGTCAGGGATTGGGTAATTACCGTAGACATGGCTCAGTCGAGAAAAGCAAAGGGGATATCTTTTAGTCTAGCAGTACCTACTCTCAAAAACAGTTTCTACTTCTGGCTACCGCCACAACTGCTTGCACACCAGTTAACAAGGCTAAAAAAGCTATGACTACAAAATGGCTAACACCAGAACAGGCCATTGTCAAAGCCAACCTCACTGTTACATCTGAAATCTTAAAATCTTACATTTCAGAACAACAGGGAAAAACCACTGCTGAAGAACAATTCCAAGCTTTAGGATTGCTATTTGACAGGGAACGTTTGCGTGCAGGTAAAGCTAACTTTTTACAACTTTTAGAACCAGTAAGTGATGATAATAGCTACGCCGAAGATGAAATCGACTCTCATCAGTTAGATGACGATGACATAGAAACATCTGCTACCAACAAGGTAAATCAACTAGAACCATTTATTTTCGAGCAATGCAAAGTTCAAATCGTTATCACCCTACTACCTACACAACAAACAGGAGATAGACCTGTAATGATTGCTGCCAGCAGTCACGGTGATTTCCCTGTAGTTACTATGCTCAATCAAGAAGAACTCGGTGATTTTCCACCTGCAATTGTTCAACTACTGGACGAACTGAAAGCCGATTTTCCTAATCGCCAAATTCGCCGGAATATAGCCCAGACTAAAGCTGTCAAAACCAATAAACCGCCCACTGCCCAGGCTCCAACTCGCACTCAAACTGCTAGCTCAGATACTACTAAACCAGCCAGTAATACTACGCAAATTTCACTGTTTTAAATGCCATGACTACCACAAATACCAACAAATTACTTGTTATTTACGAAGGTCAACAACACTGGATTCCAGAAGCGATCGCCATTAATGACCAATTATTACGGGATGCCTTCACTCCTCTTTGCGCTGAACTGGCAAACGCAGACATTGAGCGGAAACCAGGAGAACCCATTCATATCATCAAGAAGCCCGGTAAAAAAGGTACTTCTTCTCTAGATTGCCTGTATGTGGCTCCTGAAGAAATTAACCCCGCAGTCCAAATGTGCTACCAAATGCGTCAACGTCAGATCATAACCGGAATTGACTGGCAAAATGCAGCACAGCTATCAGTCCAGATTGAAGAGGCGATCGCAGCTGGGACAGAATTTTCTCAGTCACTCAACCAAACCCTAAAATCCCTAACAGCCTGCACTCCCACATCTAGCGTTATCCCTGAAGGTTTTTGAGTGCTAATAAAAGGGGTTGGAAATTGACTTGAGGGGTAAATTATTGTCCAAATTACAGCAGTTTGCATTTCGACTAAAGTAGACCCCACACCCTACCTCTGTCTCTTTGTTTTTCAATTCCGACCCCCATGAATAACGAGCTGCACTAAAATATGTCTCACCTCGTACCCCTCAGTATGGCAGAGGCAATTTATAGTCTTTGTCAGTGCCAATTTACCTTAGATGCTACAGAATCACTCGATTATCTGGAAACCCAACTCAACATTTATTCCTTACTAGCACTGTATCAGCAATACTTCCCTACCGAATGGAAAGCCAGCCAAGCTCCTATTTACCCACCGACAGATGTAGATTGCCATAGTCCCAGAGAACTGGAATTCATTGTACTGATTTACACTCATCTGTTTCCGTTATCTCACTGGACTGTAGAAACAGCTTACGAACAAAGATTGCACAGCATTCCTATTACCCCAATGGGTATTGACTGGACAATGGATGGAGAAATTGAACATCTCAAAGATGGTTGGCAACTACTTTTACCTTTTAGCTATGACAGTCGCCGTTGGCTTGATGACATACACCCAGAAGGTAGCGATTGGTTTGATAGTGAATTTGCTATTTACGAAATTACGTACAGTGACATCGACCACCCAGACAAAATTGACTACAAAAAACTGAAACGGCAGTGTCATCGCTTAGATAATCCTTTAAAGTTTCTGCCTTTAACTTTAAAGCTGCTAGATCATGAAACTAAAAACCTTTGGTTAGATGAGTACGCAGACGATTATTACTACCAACCTGACTGCACCTCTTTACCTTGGTCAAAAGCATCTATTGATTTACTGACCAGAAAATGGCAGCAAGCAAACCGAATGCTGAACTGTGCAGCCAACTTAATTGATTGGCTAGAAGCAGACTTAAAACCTCATGCTCAAATCCTACTAAAACTATGGAAACAAGCATTGAAACCACGTTAATCGACGTTACATCGACACCAATTCTATCCAGCGAAATTCTACGAGCAATTTTGGCAGACCCTCCCCGAAAATCTCCAGTAATTCAAGCAGAATTGCTGTTTTTGGATGGCATTTACATCTTCCACCACCGAGACAAAGAAATTGCCGATGCTCATATTTACAAATGTATCTCACCCGCAGCCCTGAGAATTGCTTTTAGCAATGAACCAATTGATACTGGTTGGATGGAACCAGGAATTGTGCGTTGGGGTACGGGCAGTACAGACACATATTTGGTAAAATTTATCCCACCAGCCACTCATACAATCAATTGCGATGAACTTGGATCTTTAACCGTTCCGCTACCTGCAATAGTGTTTGTGGGCAAGGGATTAAAATATTGGGTTTGGGCAATTCAAGAACAGGAGTTTACTTCTCAAGCACCAGCCTTTCATGTGCCACTACCCAATGTCTACAGTTCTGGACAGGTTTGCTGGGGAGTGAACGAACCACCTGCTGCTAATGGTCTATCAATTAACCATGCTTGGAATTTGTTTATCTCCAGTATTTTCACTAACCACTTAACAATAAGTAAATCACAAAAATACCGCAAGGATGTTCGCCACCAACTTCTAAAACTGCACAAAAGATGCAGACGTTCAACCTATCCTGTATCTGATCTTGTGCCTATCGGCAATCAAAAAAGTGTCGCTATGCTTGTGCAGGAAATCCTCGATGAACCCATTGCTTGAAGGTATTATTGGTTACAAACTTGTCACAACTTCATCTCTGCCAACACACACCAGTAGTGGACTAGAGTACCTTTATGCCGCAAATGGCATCTTTGCTAGAGCCATTCGTCCTGGCATAGAGGTATTAATGCCTATTTGCTTGTGTTCCCAAACTATCAAAGGGCTACCTCATCTAACACCTTATCTCAAAGTCACTCCCTTAATTCCCAAACCGCTACTACTGGAAATGTGGCGGTCGAGTTATCAAGCTGGCAATCAATTTCATGAAATTCTCTTTCACCTCCACTGTACTGATGCAGACTGGGATTTACAAGTCCCAGAACAAATTCAAACTCCAACTAGCTGCCAGCCAACTCATTCTGGCAGTGACTCTTCCCATCAGAAAGCGGCTGTAGATATCCATTCCCACGGTTCCTTACCTGCCTTTTTCTCTACCACCGATAATGCTGATGAATCTGGCTTTCGCATCTATGGAGTACTAGGTAGAGTTAATACACTCAAACCAGAGATTAAAATACGGGTTGGACTGTTTCGCCACTGTTGGGATGTACCTGCTAGAGCAGTGTTTGACATCGACCCAGACTTTTTTATGGTTGATGTCTCACTTTCATCTGGCTGCAAATTTTACAGTACCGATGTACCGCCTGTAAATGTGATGGAGAAGCTATGGAGGTGAATTTCAATTTAGCAAATGCCTGTCCCCTCGCCAATACCTGTATCAACTTAACCAACCGTACTATGAAGCTAAATCTTGATTTGGCAAATGCTTCTCCTGTCGTGACTGTCAACTACTCGAAGATAGAACTGTGGCTAGTTGGGTGTGGCGGTACTGGTTCTTGGTTGGCTCCTTCTTTGGTTCGGTTAGGCAGAGTTCTTTCTCAGCAAGGTAAACAGGTGAAACTCTACTTTGTTGACCCGGATCATGTTGAGTCAGCTAACGTTTTACGCCAGTGCTTCTGTGATGCAGAAATCGGACTCAACAAAGCCAAAACGCTGGCGCTGCGCTACTCCCTGGCTTGGAAGATGGAAGTTACAGCGATCGCTCAATTTTTCCAACCCAAATGGATTGTCCCCAGTTACAATACCCTGATTGTTATCACTGCCTGTGTGGACAATGCCAAAGCCAGAAAGTCAATTACCCAAGTACTTCAGCACAACACTCATCGCCCTGCGCCTCACATTTGGCATTTAGATTGCGGTAACTCCAAGCGTAGTGGTCAGGTACTATTAGGTTCTCATTTGTCTACTAACCCCAATGACTATGATTTTGAAGCTTTAGGCTGCTTTCGCTTACCTGCACCAACTATACAGCAACCCGATCTACTGGTTTCACAACCAGAAGAGTTGGCAGACAACAACTTGTCCTGTGAACAAATGGCGTTGCTTAATAGCCAGTCTTTGAGCATTAACCAGCGAGTTGCTGCGGAAGCCTTTGATTATTTGTTGCAACTGACGACGGGGAAACTACGACGATTTGCTACTTATTTCGACTTAGAAAGTGGTAGCGGAAAATCTCTGTATACAACGCAAGTCAGTATTATGCAGGCGATTCTCCTGGGTCACTCCTGTGCATAGGCGTAGCCCGTCGTAGACATCGCTCCCCTCTCAAGTTAACAACCAAGCACTGTACAGTAGCAATTGTACAGTGACTTCAATTGAGCAAACCAGCCCGCAACGCTAATACAGCTGCTTGAGTGCGATCGCTTGCACAAAGCTTGTTCAAAACCCCACGCACATATACTTTTACACTTCCCAAGCTCAGATAGAGTTTCTGGGCAATCTCGTTATTGCTATAGCCTTGGACAATTAACTCCAAGACTTGCAGTTCCCGATTTGTCAATGGATCTGCTTGTAGAATGCTTGCTTGCTCTGGGTCAATTGCAGAGATTGTTACCGTTTGAGTAGCATTCGGTTTCACCGCCGCTGCCGCTCTTTGACGAGTATGCTTGAGAACGATACGAGCGATCGCTGGATCAATCCACGACTGACCTTCATGGGTGATATGCAGCGCTTCCAGCAACAACTCGAACTTAATTGTCTTCACACAGTAAGAGTCTGCCCCAGCTGCAAACGCTGCCAGTACCATCTGCTCTTTGGCAAAGGAAGTGAGCATCATTACTTTAGTGTGTGCAGCAGTTTCCGACACTAAAGATTCCCGAAACTGCTGCACCAGCCATATCCCGTCTCTATCCGGCAAACCAATATCAACGATCGCTATGTCTGGTTTTGTACTTTGAAGCAGTTTCAACCCATTGGATGCTGTAGCTTCATCACCCACGACTTGAATACCTTCTTGCTCGTTGAGAGAACTACGCATTCCAATCCGCGTTAAGCTGTGGTCTTCAATAATTGCTACTCGAATATCTACCATCATTTACCTCAGCAGCTTGGTAACTATACTTTTTTAACTGTCGAATATGGTTTCAAGGAAAGGATTACTCCATTGGACGAAAAATTTTAGCTATTCAGCCAAAATGTGGCTATTGAGATGGAAAGTGGCATTTCAATGTTATTAAACCTCATCCAGGTTGAAACCAGTAGTTTTTACAGTATTGGTTGAAAAGTTCATATATCAAAGGCCACATATCTCAACTGGCTGTTGAAAAAGCTCCAGTGTTCAAAATGGACATCGTTTAATCTGAAAATTCTCTGAAAAAATCTTCCTAAAGTATAAAAAAATATAAAAGCACTGAAGTTAAACTGAAACCAATACAGTTTATTCTGACTTGTGTCCACATCACACTTAGAGGAGGATGTAGCTTATTTCTAAGCGAGAACCTTGGCTCTTACACATAACATAGCCAGATTAACAATTCGTAATTCCGTTATGCATGGAAATTTAGACCTCAATCATAAGGTTGTGACCTGTAGAGATGGGAGACTATAACCAGTTTCTTAATTACCAATTACGTAGCTTGCTTCTCGTTGGAGGCGAGTATTACGAATTAGTAATTATATTGACCAATGCCTTGAATTTCAAAAAATTCTGATGAATGTTCATCGCCGTGTAGTGGTCAGCATGGCGCTTGAAATTACACTTTTCCCAACGAAATTTAGCTTGACTACTCTATTTCTCTACTCGGAAGGGATTAGGTTTATTAAAGGCGTTTTATGAAGAACACTTTATCTTGGAATATAACTTCAGAACAAAGAAACCAAAGAATTCTGCTGGTGGATGACTCAGCTGACAGCCTCCGCTTGCTGCAAGTCACTTTAAAGCTGAAGGGATACAACGTGATCATAGCCGACAGTGGTGCTGAAGCATTGCTAAAAATTGCTGAATCTCCTCCCGATTTGGTACTGCTAGATGTGGTGATGCCGGATATGGATGGCTACGAAGTTACCCGCCAAATTAAGCACAATTCAAACTTACCTTTTATCCCAATTTTGCTGGTGACAGGTTTTGAAAAATCAAGTGTTGTTAAAGGTTTAGATGCAGGTGCAGATGAATTTATTCGCAAGCCTGTAGATAAGAAGGAATTACTGGCCAGGGTGCGGGCTTTGTTGAGACTGAAACACAGTATGGATGAACAACTATTCCTTAGTCAGCGGCGGGAAGATTTTGTGACCCGCCTCACTCACGATCTGCGAACTCCGTTGATAGCTGCTGACCAATTCCTAAAGTTGCTGCAAAGAGGTGTTTTTGGCAATACCTTATCAGCAATGCGTGAATCTTTAGAACAAATGGCTCAGAGTAACCAAACTTTGTTGTCAATGGTCGATACCTTATTAGAAGTTTACCAGTATGAAGCTGGAGGCAAAACTTTGGATTTCTTTGTGGTTGACCTGTGGGAATTATGTCAGCAAGTAGTGCAAGAACTAATGCCTTTGGCTGATGTTAAACATTTAACTCTCAAAGCTGTCTTAACAAAGGGTACTGAAGCTTCTTTAGTTAGGGTTAGAGGCGATCGCCTGGAACTACGCCGACTCCTCACTAACTTAGTTGGTAACGCCATTCGCTTCAGTGATGCTGGGTCAGTAGAAGTTCGCCTCAATTCCACTGTTCAAGGGGTAACGATTGAAGTAGAGGATACAGGTATTGGCATGAATCCAGAAGAACAATTACTCTTATTTGATCGCTTTCGACAGGGGAAGCATCAACGTCGGGGGAACGGTTTAGGATTATATTTATCCCGTCAAATTGTTGAAGCCCATCAGGGAAATATTTCTGTTTCATCGACTGTAGGGAAAGGCAGTATCTTCACAGTTTATTTACCTGTGCAAACAGCTTATTCAGAAATGTTATCAGCATAAAAAGTTTGGAAAATTGAGCTTAAGGATTTGCACTGAAATAACTTACCTACTTTATCAAAAAAAAGATAGCTAAGGCTTTCAGTGATTCAAAAAGGTAACTTATTAATGCGTGCTTCTTAAGGGAAATTTTACCAAGATTCATCTGGTTCAGGTGGACGCCAACCACGAGTAGTTGAACTTTCATCACCTAGTCTATCAATTGCGCCAGGATCGCTATTGAGGAATTCATCTAAATCTTCATATCCACTTGGATAATAAGAACCTGATGTAGGTTTGATAGGATTTTCCTTAATTATTATGCTTTCACCAGATTTCAGATGAGCATATTCGGGGTAATGCTCATCTTGGGATATATCATCAGAAGGAGTAATCAACTCATCTCCTGGTGAATCTGGGTCATCGTCATAAAGCATTACTAATAAACCATCTTCTAGCCGTTGAATTCTTTTATTCATAAAATTTAGTGGTAGCTTCAAAATTGTGTAGCTTAAGTAACACAGTGGAACAATCATAATACGATTAAAAGCGCTGTTTAGCTATTTAACTTTCTTGGAAGTCTGCTAGCAGAGCTAATACCGTATAAAATACCGTCTGCCATGAAATCAGTAAATTATCCACTTGGATGATTTTATCGAGTGTAATTTCGTGCCAAGGTGAATATTGGAGTCTCACGCTTGCTAGATAAGCTATCTAATAGATGATTGGTAATGGATTTAACCACTAGAGTCTTAGAAGGTTCTGGTTTGAGCATACCTATCTTTGATGGGTCGTATAACAATGGCAAGGGGAGATATTTATCTGAACCAGAAATCATTAAAAATTCTCTGCTCGAACAGATGTTTGAAGCAGAAGATTTACAATCTCTACTACTGGTTAAAATTGACAGTAAAAATCCAGATGCTAACCATTTAAGACATAGAACCTTTCAGGATGGAATCCGACGCAAGTTAGCTTTCAGTTCTGGCAATAGTTATTACTTTGCTGATGGTTCACTGCATAAAAAAATTAGACGCTTATTCGCTACAGAACCTGATACTGCTTGTCGCTATGGTTCTTTACTAGTTAGTAATTGCTACAAAGGCTCAGAAACTTTTACAGGGCTGCGAGTTAAAATTGTGGACTTTGAAGACCCACAGTATGCTCATTATAAAACAGGAGACTGTCACGGCAAGATTTCGCCCCAACTTGCCAAACAATTGGGAGGAGAAGGCAATTGTCCATTCCAATTTCGGTTTGCCTGGAGGAGTAATTGGGCTGAACCAGATAATTCCGAGTGCCCAAAAACCAGTTTCTTATCCAAAGGTACTTTCCTACCCGATGCGACTTTGACTGATGCCAAAGGATACGACATTATTATGGATCGTTCCTCAATTAAAGGCATTAAAAAGTCAGAACTCAAAAACTTAATACCCTGCGGTGACTATGAGTTTCCTCAAGCGGTAATCGGTAATCGAGGTAACGCCAAAGCTACCAGCTATGATAATAGTTGGCAGTTTACCATTTGGTACTCAGAAGAAGCAATCAAAGAAGATTTGAGCAAACCGACTGAAGAAAAAGCTAGAGAACTTGCCGAGTTGCAGCGTAATCCCTTGGTGTTGGCAAAATACATTATCCAACAATATGATAAACAACAGCGATCGCAGCAAGAGCAATCAGAAGAAACTTTTAACGAAATTGAGGGTAATGCTAACAATCAAGCACAGGAATCTCGCTGGATTTCCCTACTCCGCAGCGATAAATATGGTCAATTGATTGAAACCCCCAAATTTCGCAAGTTTGCTACCGATTACATAGCCAATCAATGGCGTGACTTAGCGATTAAGGGAGGATACAACCATAATTCGGGTATGGCAATGCCATGCGATCGCCTAACTCGTGGCACAATCTGTGTACCCCATCTACCGGAAGGAGATGTCATTCTCACCCGTTACCCCATCGTCAACTCAGACAACATCCGCCTCTACCAAAACATCCACGACCCAGAATTGAAGAAAACTCGCAATGTAGTTTGGATTCACCCCAAGGATGCCGAGGAATACCACCAAGCCGATTTTGACGGCGACCAATTAATGGTCAGCCCTGCTAGTAAACTGCCTAATATTGCTCAAGAAACTCTCCGCGCAGGTGAACCGGGGCGATTTGAGCCAGTTAAACAACGCCCTAAGCTGGCGTATACGGAAATCACAGATGAAGAAGGCAACTTAAAATACAAAAATTTAGCAGAGATTGCTGCTGCCAGCAGTCAAAATAAAGTAGGGCTAGTAGCAACAAATATTGGGCGTGTACAGTCATCAATACCCCAAGACGGGGAGAATGTAGAGCGATTTGGCAGACGACAAAGGAAGCTACTAAACCGTCTATTTCAGGCACTTCAGGTTGAGGTAGATTCGCCAAAAAGTGCAGAAAGATTGGAAGATATCAAGGAAATAGGTGGGGAAAATTTACTCGCCGATGCCAAAAAATGGTCAGAGTCTCACCCCAGTTACTTCTTTGACTTTAAGAAAGATGAACGGCTTTATCGCTCCTTTGCCATGCCTGCGGATGCTCCTGGCTCAATTAACGTCATTGCAAGAGTTGTAGTCAATCCTGTGTGGGAACCAACACGCATTCGCAGCAGAGATAGGCATGAGTTTCGCTACCTGTTTCCCAAAGAGACGCTATCTGTAGATGCGTTGGAATGGGCAGAAGAACTGAAAACAAGGTTTCAGCAAGCTAGAGACGAAATTAAGGAACGGGTGGGAGATGACAGGGAAGCCTTTAATGAGGAACTAGGAAAGCTCTACGAAAGCTACCGGGCGGAAATTGATGAATTATTCACCAGTCCAGAAGAGAGGTTTGTAAATCCTGCGGACAGGCTCAGTCAATGCGTAGCGTCTCGCAGAGAAGGGGCGGCGGCATTGTGGCACACACAACACACCCGTCCAGAATTAGATCGGCATCGCAAAGACTGTTTAAAGCTGGCAGAACAGATGGAAATTACGTTTTCGTTGGAGCATGATTATGAACTGCCAAGCGTTGCATTACCACAGGATATTTATGTTTTGAGTGTTCCTTTTGGTGCAGGTGCTATTAAATGGAAAGAATCTTTAGAACAAAAGGGAATTAAATTTGATGCCACGATTCATCCTCAATTACCTCTGATTGAATTTGCTTTGAAAGACTTGTCCCCCAAAATAGTTGATAAATTAGCTGCTAAATTTGGCGAAAACATTAACGATTTAGATGAACTTAATATCACCTTGGATTTGAGAATTATCCCGCCAGCAGATCATAGTTGGGCAACATCACGTCAGGATTCAGGTGTTGGTGCTTTGGCATATAACCTGTTTACAGAGGAAGTATGTCAGCAGCTTCAGGATTTTCAGTTTGATGAAATTAAAGTGTTGGGTATCAAATACAATGACTTCGCCAATGAAAACTTTGCTAGTAAGCAATGGAAAAAGCGCAGCGTTACTTTGGAAGTAGGAGTTTTTGAGTTACCCGAATCACACCCAGAGTTTTATCGTTACAACGGTACACCGATATTACAGATTGATGGCAAGAATTTAGGCACTTTTGCTCCTGACAGTCCGAAACTGCCAATTGGTGCTACATTTGCCGCTACTTTGCAACCAGATGGCTCTAGTATTATTCTCAAAGTTAATCCTGAGTCAATCAATCTGCCAGAAGTTCCATTACCGGAATCAGAACCAACGTTAGATACTGCTGGGCAATTCCGAGCCATTCACCGTGAACTCTGGCGTAAAGAAATGTTTGATAATTTGGTAGGAGCGATCGCTACTACCTACGAACAGCGACAAGCCAATCAATCTGCAAGTAATGAAATTGAGCAGTTTAAAATTGGTAGCCATTGGACTGCTTATGTGCAACCCAGTGGTGATTTTATTGTTCGGAATGAAGGTAAGCGGACGATTTGTCGAGGTAATCTACAGACGGGTGAGGAAATATTTCCACTTTCAGAAGAACGTGCGAGTGAGCTAGAAGCGATGATTTTAGAGAAGGAACGATTAGCTCACAGAAAACATGAGTTATCACATAATGGATACCATGTTAGCAGTCAGAATATTGAGTTGAACTAAAGTGGCAAAGGAGATTATTTAAATGCGTAAAATAGTATAGGCGCTTTTATCAAATTACGATTACCTTTGAAACCGCGATAATAATTCCTCACGGTCAGCCTGTAAAAGTAAGCCAAGATATTCTTCCGTAGATAACTGCATTAATTGAGGAATAATCGCCTCTAACTCAGCATCTAAATTACCAAATCGTAACTTCAAAAGCCCGGAAATGACTTTTCTTCGTTCGGCTTCTGCACCTTCCTCTTGCCAACTGGTCACAAATTCCATTTACGATTACCCTTGAAACCGCGATAATAACTCCTCACGGTCAGCTTGCAAGAGTGAATCCATATATTCGTCGGGGGACAATTGTAACAAAGCGGGAATAATGCCTTCTAAAGAAGCATCAATGTCCCCAAAGCGCAGCTTTAAAATCTTAGTAATAGTTGCCCGTCGTTCCACCTGTATTGCTTTCCGTTCCCAACTGGTGACAATTTCCATATATACCTCCTGCTCAGTTAATCCCATTGTATCGACCACAGCTTGAAAGACTTCTTCTTCTGCTGCATTCAGTTCCAAGTACACATCTACAAATCCAGAAATTAATTGCATCCGCGCTGGGTCTAACCTTAAAGTTGTCAGCAACCGCAAACATTCCGCCTTCACCTGCGGACGTTCTGACACCGCAATATTCATCTTAGCCATCAACGCCGCCGCCACTGGATTGTGCTGCGTTAAAAAATCCCGCCAACTTAGGCGATTTAATTGAATTGCTGCAAACTGAAATTCCAGCACCTTTAAATCGGGAAACGTGACACGATAATTTTGAGGTTCGGCACGTTTTGGTTCGTCGAAGGAGAAAATCACAACTGGATAAATTGGTAAATCATATTTTTCATGCAAGCGTGCAAAATACTTAAACATCCGCTTGGCAAATTCTGATTCAGTGTAAGACTGATTTTCAACATGAATTAGAAAGTAAATCTCCTGCTGCTGATAACGCACCTGTGCCAGCAAATCAATTTCTTTCTTTTCCCCAGATGTGACATCAGTAAATACATCTTGGGGTAAAAACTGGATGGAATCGCGGTCTATTTGGCTGGCTACTTGAGGCAGGAATAAATCGAGAAACTCAACAAAGAATGTAGATATTAATTCTTTGAAAAGCCTGTCATGGTCAATCATTCTAGCAACTCCTCCAACACATCCAAATTTCCGCATTCGGCACAAAAATATCTTCTGGGGACGCTTTGTATCCTGATGTATATTTTAGCATTTTTCACACTTTAACAATAGTATTTTTAGTACTTTTACTGTTAATTACCTACAGAAGATTAATACAATTCTGCGAAGCGCGCAGTTCTGATAAATGTTTCCAATAATATGGATCACTGCTGGTAACTTTTTTTTCATATTCCTCGTTTATTCTCAGTCATATGATAAAATTAGCTTGAGGATATTTGTTCATAAAACTGCTAACTGTCAATATTAGCCAACTGGACAACTTATAAATCGCCATTTGGTCTAGCTGCTTCCAGGTAAAGTCTTGCTAGGTTAACTACTAAGGCAATCAGCTTTGAGTACCTATGGCTACCAAAACACTGACCAAACCTAAGCAAAGACAAAATTCTCAAAATCGCTCATGGGAAAACCTGACAGATCGCCGTAAACTCCGCCATATTGAAAACACATTGGATAAAGCGATCGCATCCTCAATTCAGGATGATTCTATCCAGTCCCACGAAGACTTTAAAGCCTATGTAGAAAATTACAGCCAGGAATCGGGTAAAGCCCCGATCACAGTAGAACTCTGTGTAGGAGGTGGGGATGATGACGAGATTAGAGGCTATCGCTTCTACCTCACCAACGATCCGAACCACAGAACCAGTGGCAAGTACCTGATTAAAAACCTCGAAGGAATTACCAGCAAAGATGAAAACTACTTCACCCCTTCTAACATTGCTGAAATTTGTGGTTTTGCTGAAACAGAACTAGACGATCTCGATGATGAATTAGAAGATGACCTGCTCGATTTAGATGAAGAAAATGAAGAAATAGATGATACAAACGACGAACTAGACGACCTATTAAATGACGATTTCAACACTAAACTTGATGACCTAGATGACTTAGGTGAAGAAGACGAGCCATCTGTTAATCGTGTTAGCGCAGCCCAAACTAAAACTCAAGCCAAAACTTCAACTAAAACACAACCTAAAACTCAGGACAGAGCTAAGACCAATAAAACTGCTGCCAAAAACTCTAAATCCAGAGAGCCTCTAGACGAAGCTTCGCGTTTAAGTGCCACAGCTGCCACCAATGGACGAGAAGTGAATGGGGTGAATTTGGCAGGCTTAACAGGTCAACTGGCATCTCTGGGAATTGCGGTAGGACAAGGTGTTTTGGAACAGCTAGCAGCCGAGGCTGATGAAAAGCGGCTTGAACGAATTCTCAAAGAACTGCAACAGCAGAATGACCGCGTAGATAACATAGCCAGTCGCTTGCAAGAAGCAAAGCCGGACTCACCAGAGTCTCAAAAGTCTCAAGATTTCCAAACTGTATCTGAAGAATCAGCCGCAGACAATCCACTGGCTGTAGCTGCTACCAAAATTGGCTCGAAAGTAGACAATCTTGGTTCGCAAATAGACCCCAAATACCAATCTCAACCATTTGAATTAAATAAGGATGCCAGCGTCAGCGAACAGCTTGACCAAATTGAAGCCTACCTGAAAGTTCTTTCCAAGCGACTTGACCGTTTAGAAATGGTAATTAGCCGATTGGAAAAACAGATGGCAGCACCACAGAATAATTCTACTGTTGTCGAGTCAGAAACTGATGCAGATATTGTCCAACCTAACTCTGCTAACCAGCCACCAGCAGACGTTGACATTTTAGAACATCTAACGAAACGCCAAGCACAGCAACAACAAGCTGCCTGTGCCGATGCTTTAGTGGGGTTTGCCAAAGTAGCTGGTGAATTATTTGAGCAATCTCCCCAAGCAGGTATCGCCATTTCCAGTAACAAAACTTTATGGGTAGAAGTACAGGACAAGCAGGTAGCCATCGCTTTAGAAAATACCCAAGGTGAAACACTCTTTGCTGGTACTCGCACTCAGGGACAGTGGGCGATCGCACAAGACAATCTCACCCCTGATGAAAAGACTGGCATCTGCAAACTGCCACAGTCGAAAGAAGAATACGCCCTTAAAGCCAGTACCCAAGCATTAATTCAAAAATTTCAAGAACAACTACCTAACCGATTTAACAGCAACGATGAACCGACATTCACCTGGACTGAAAAGGGCAAAGTCAAGTACGAGTTTGAAGTAGTAAAACTGCCCAATGGTACACGGCTACTTCAAGGATTTAACCCTAATCGTAACGATGAACAAGTGCTTGATGCCGTTTTAGTACCAGGGCAGCCCCCGGAGATTTTGCAGTGCAGCATCCCCCTGCGTGAGATAGAAGCGCTACTGGACAATCAGCAATCAACTCCCTCTACCCAAGCCCAGACTGATAAAGATACTGCAAGGCAACGCCAGAAACAAACTCAAAGAAAAGCTAGCAAACCAGAAATGCAAGTTTAATTCTACAAACGAGAAGAGAAAAATGAACAACACAAAATCTCACATTTCTCAGTTAAAACTGCTGTCATCTCGGAAATTTTCAACCAACTTGAGAAATCTGAAAATCAACCGCACAGACTTACTTTTCATTTTACTATGTCTTGCGATTGGAATTTATTTGTTAGCAACCAAACCCATATTCGTCACTATTTTGGGATGTGCCACCATTGTTTTCTTGAGTATTGGGTATGTAATTCGGACAGTACCAATTTTAGAAAAGTATTTAGGTAGAAAAATTCGCTTTTGGCATATTGTTGCCGCCATTATCACTGTTACTGCTTTACTCGATACTTTTACAACTCCAGCCCAAGCTATTTTCTTAAGCGGGTTGGAAAGTTTCTTCAACAATCTAGCCCAACAAAGTTCCCAAGCAGGAGGCGGTTCTACTGGCACTTTGGATGCCAACGTTGTTGGTTTGACATTCAACCTCATCCGAGGTGCATTCTTGCTGCTGGTTGCTGCTGCTTCTCTATTTGCCTATAACCAAGCACAGCAAGGTAACGACTGGCGACCAATTGTTACTCAAGTTGGTTTAGCATTCTCCATCGTTATTGCCATTGATGTCATCACTTTTATATTTGTCGGTAATGGCGCAGGAACAACATCAGCCATCAGGTAAACCCAACTTGAATTTTATACCCATTAAATAAGAATTCAGAAGTCAGAAAACATTCGTCAGAATGCAGCACCAAAGAATTACAAAAATATGGCACAAGACAATCGAGAATTCATCAAAGTCAATCGGATTCTAGGCAAGCAAGCCAGCATTGGGCCAATTCCGGCTGAACAGCTACTTCCTTGGATTGCCATCATTGTAGTTTGCTATGTTCTCACCAATGGTTTACTCAGTTTGGGTATGGGTTGGTTCTTTGCCACCTCATTCTGGCTAATTATCAGTTGGTGGATTCTCACAGGCAAACAGCCCCATCAGTTTTTAGATCGATGGCGTAATCCACCGGGAACAGAGTGGTGCAACAGTAACAGCATTTACATCTCACCGATTCCCGAATATCGACCCTGGTGGGTGCGTCGGCGTTACGCAGACTCGCAAGTGCAAATCCGATTCAAGCCGCTGATTGTACCGAATCAATATGGAGGCAAAAGTAAGCTCATGCCCTTCCAAAATGAGGTAAACATCTGCTGTATTGCAGAAATTAAGAAAGATGATCGTGAAGTGGCTGCCCTGTTATTGGATAAAGGCAACTCTCAGTATCAACTCGTGTTTGGGTTTCGCATCGCTGGACTGCATGACATACTCCATGAAAATGAGGTCAGCGAATTTGCCCACTCTATCGAAGAGGGTTTGAAAGAACTACCCCCCGGTGAAAAAATTACCTTTTGTACAGGCTGTTATAGTGATGATACTGAGTCATATCCCCTACAGACAGGCTCTACCAAGGAAGTACCCCATAAACGCCAAACCCCGCTTACTGCCTTAGCAGACGATTGCCACTTGAAACCAGTTTCTGTGCTGCTTCGCAACGAGCAATTGCGGGTGGAGCAACTCAAGGAAGCAGGTTCTCGCCAAATTTGGAATCAAATTGCCTTCTGTACTTGGACGAGCGATGATGAAGCTGGTTCACAGCAAAAGGATTTTGTAGGTGGACTGATTGAAAAATTCAGAAAATTTGGCTCTTGGGCAGTTGAACTGATTACAGGGAACAAACGTATTTACCAAGAAGAGTTTTTCAAAAAGCTCTTACTGCAAGGGTTTCAGCAAGGATTTATCCAGTGGGAATTGTTACTCAATACCAAAATTGGCTTAGAAGTAACACCTTGCAATGCTACAGATTTGTGGCAGTGGCTTTGGAATCGATTTAATGAGGGTGCAGCACCTCCTATTCCCCAAGTCATTACACTGAAGGAGACTGAGACGGGACTGGAGTTAACAGAAACCCTAACCACCGACAAGCACATTTGTACATTACTGATTGAAGGACAACAGGGACGTTCCGCTTGTCCCGAACATCGGGGAGATAATGACCGAGTTTACTTGACAGGTAAAAGCAAGGTTTGTGGAGTCATGGTTGTAACAGATCCCCCGTCGGTTGGTCTAATGCCCAAGAGCAGCTAAAGTGGGTTTGGAAAATTCTTGCTTCCAGCTACGTCCACGATACAGAAGCTTGGATTGAAATCAGCCGCAGCAATGACTTCTTAATCCAAGACAACCTGGCGCGTCAGGCAAAACAATCCAAAACAGCCCGCACTTTAGCCATAACCAAAGGACAAGGACGGGACGTTGGAGCGGAAATCAAACAGGAGGAATCCTTTGAAGCCCAACGACGACTCTATGAAGGGACGAAAGCGTTGCACTGTGCGCCTGTATTTCTAGTTTATCGTCACAGTGCCCAAGAGTTAACCCATGCTTGCAACTTATTGGCTAACAGTTTTGAGACTGCCAAAGTAATTCGAGAGCGTAATATTGCTTGGGAAATTTGGCTGCAAACCCTGCCGATTACCTGCAAATGGTTGCTGCACGGAGGCAATCTCAGCGAACGCAGAATAACTTTAGATACCCATACTGTAGCTGGGATTATGCCCCTAACTGTCCCCAAGGACATCGATAAACAAGGTGTAGAATTCCTTACCAGTCGTGGTGGCAAGCCTATTTATGTTGACTTATTTCACCAGCAGATTGGACGCGCTCTAATTACAGGTACTTCCGGCTCAGGAAAGAGCGTTTTGGGATGGCGCTTTGCTCTAGAGGCATTAGCGAACAATATTCCCGTTGTTGGTATGGATATCTCTGCCAGTGGTAACAGCACTTTCAAGACGGCAATTGAGCTTTTGGGCGAGCAAGGAGCATATTACGATATTTCCAGTGGCAGCAGTAACCTACTGGAACCGCCAGATTTGCGACGCTTCTACAAGTCAGAACGGGAACGACGCATGGAATCTTGGAAAGACTTTATTCGCAAAGCATTAACTGCGATCGCAATGGGTAAAGTCAAAAATCCTCATCTAGCTCAACGGGTTGATGCCTTGCTAGTCAAAGCTTTGGACGTATTTTTAAAAGACCCAGAAATTATTACTCGCTACAACCGAGCATTTGAGATGGGTTGGCTTTCACCAGAATGGCAGCAGATACCCACGCTACCAGATTTCGTCAAGTTCTGCACTAGAGAGCGCCTTAATCTTAGATCCTTTGAAGAGATTGACCGACAGGCACTTAACCAAATCCAAAATCAGGTTAGCGCTTTACTGGCATCTAGGTTGGGGAAAGCGATCGCTCGTCCCAGCACTTTTTCCCCATTACCGGCGATTAAATTCTTTGCTCTCAGTGGATTGAGTAACGAACAGGATGCTTACTTGATGGCAATTAACGCCCATAGTGCCTGTATCCGTAATGCCCTATCCCATCCTAAGAGTTTGTTTATTGGCGATGAGCTTTCCGTATTGTTACGTAAAGATGGCTTTGCCCAGATTATAGGCGAAACCTGTGCCACGGGAAGGAAAGAAGGCATTGCTGTTCTGCTGATGTCCCAAGATCCGGATACCATTTGCGAGTGTTCAACAGGCGCTCAAATTATGCAGAACATGACCTACCGGATTACCGGACGTATTACCAGTAGCGGTATTGCTTCTTTCCAACAGTATCTGGGCTATCCCGTCAATATTATCAGTCAAAATGCGACTGAAGCATTCTTGCCCCGTACCAGCGACCTTTATTCCTGCTGGCTAGTAGAAACAGGTGGTAGATTCTGGCGTACCCGCTTTTACCCTGGCGAAATGATGCTGGCCAGTGTTGCCAATAACCAAGATGAACGGGAAGCACGAGAACGGGTGATGGCTCAGTATCCAGATACCGCTAAAGGCAACTTGTTAGGACTGAGAGCGTTTACCGATGCTTACATTCCGGCTTTGAAGGAAAACAGAGGGTTTAAGCATATTGGTCAACAGATACATCAAACCGCAGCATTGCGCGATTGGCTACGCCCAGCCGTAAGTCCTGCGGACATCCACCAAAGCGGAGCATCTCTGCAAGGAGAAAGCGATCGCCCAGAGAATAACGATGACCAACAGGCTCAAGAACGCCTGATTGCAAGTTGATATATCTAAAAACTGCATTAAGGAAGGTGAATCATGAAATCTAAACTTACCTCTATCAGATTGATAGCACCGATTCTAATTTTGTCACTTGGTTTTATCGCCAGTCCAGCCCTTGCTCGCACTCAAGACAACGGTCGAGATCCAGTAGCTGCTGCTGTTAGTAACAAAACTACTGGTAGTAGTATTTTCACCGCAGACACAGCATCTCAAATCAATGATTTTGTGGGAGATGTCAAAAATTTCGCTCAAAATGACCTATTTAATCCTCTTGGCAATCTGCTCAATTCTGCCTTGGGTGCAATTCAAATTCCAGATTTAAACAAAGTTTTGGCAGGAATCATGAACGGTTCAGCCAACAACGACCCTGGTGCCGTGCTGTCTGAAACTTTGGAGAACAAAACCAATGGTCAAAGCTCTTATGGTATCCGTGAAGACCTTGGTAAATATGCCACTAGAACAGTTGCCACAGAGATCGCTAATCAGGCTACTTTGAGCCAAACAGCCCAAAGTCAGATGGCTCAAATTAAGCAAGCTACTCAACAAGATACTCAACAAAACGTCAGCTTGGGTGAGGAATCCCAAAGTTTAGATGTCACCCAACAGATTTTGCAAAACCTATCCCAACAGACTGCCCTTAGCAGTCGCGTCAACGAGCGGATGCTTATTGAAGCCCAGCAAGCACGCATTGACAGGGCATTGAGTAACACCTTAACCGCTCAAACAGCCAAGGAACTTTCAGCCATCAATACTGCCGATCGCCGTAAGAGTGTTGCCGCAGGCAATGCTGCCACTCAACAGGCGGGGTTATTGATCATGCCTGGTGGCATTACCCTTGGTTCTGACAAGTAGTAGCTTTGATTTCGACACTCATGATCCACATTATTGCTCAATCATTTCCAGTAACAGGCGGAGAATCCGATGCCCTAGAAATTATCTCCAGTTCTTTAGAACTTTCTCGCGCCACAGTTGAGTCGTGGAATACCGTCTGGCTAGTTACTTTAGATCCGCTCGGTTCAGCATTATGGATTGGCTTGATTAAATTGGGCATCACTTTGGGAGCTGCCAGTATCTTATTTGTAGCGCTGACCACTGGTAAAGAAATCATTGAAAAGCAATCATGGTCAGAACTGGCATCAATCTTTGTTTGGCCCTTCGTGATTATGATTTTCTTGGGGGCCAACGGCAATATGCTGGCAAAGACAATTACTGTTATTCGAGGCTTCGCTTACAACCAAGTGCAAAGCGTTCTTCAGCTTCAAGTTGGTGAACTAACATTTCGAGATGCTATTACCAATGTGGCAATTAGCAGTATCGCTAGACAACAGTTAGAAAACCTCTATAGCGAATGTCAAGGAAAAGTCGGTACGGAGTTAGTTGAGTGCTGGAACTCAAAGCAAGCCCAGGCACAGGCAATTGTTACCAAAGCTGAAGAGCAAGCTAAATCTCCACTCCAACCACTACGAGATTTTGGTAGTTTTCTCTGGAATAGAACTTTACCTGGTCAAATTGGTACTGCTGTTCAGTTTGCCAATGATCCAGGTAGTGTGTTTCGAGATACTGCCATCCCCATCATTCGCTTTATCCTGTATGCCCTGCAATGGGGCTTTGTAAATATTTTGGAAGCTGCTCTGTTGCTAACAGCACTATTTGCACCGATCGCAGTTGGTTTATCTTTACTGCCATTACAAGGTCGTCCTATTTGGGCGTGGCTGACAGGGTTTATTTCCTTGTTTGGCGTTCAACTTGGTTACAACATTTTAGTAGGTTTAGCAGCCGTCGTCCTGGTGAAGTCTGGTGCTGAATTAGCATCTGATGTAGCATTTTTATGTTTCCTGAGCATCTTTGCACCAGTTTTGGCGGTATTGATAGCTGGAGGTGGGGGAATGGCAATCTATAACGGCATTTCTGCCAATGTCAAAGGCTTAATCGATATTTTTAGCAGTGCCATTGGAACTGCAACCAGTATTGCTCTACTCCGTAGGGGGTAATACCAATTTTGGATTTTGCGGAAAGTCCCCAGTCCCTAGTCCCTAGTAGTCTGCCAAGGTAACTTTGCTAAGTAAAACCTCTAATTGGTAAAATAACCAAAAACGGGGTGTGGTATGGCCAAAAAGTACATTGTTGACTTGAATGAAGATGAAGTTTCTCAGCTACAGGCAATAATTAAAAAAGGTAAGCACAAAGCAAGAACTATAACCCGTGCAAACATTCTTCTGATGGCAACTGATAGAGAAAGGGATCAAGCGATCGCTAGCATAGTTAGAGCGCATGTTGCAACAGTGCAACGAATACGAGAAAAATTTGTCATTGGTGGGTTAGATTTTGCTTTAAAGGATGAAGTTCATCCACCAAAACCTAAAAAATTAGATGAAAAGCAAGAAGCATTTTTGATTGCAACGGCTTGTTCTAAGCCGCCAGAAGGGAGAGTGCGTTGGACAATGCAATTATTAGCGGATCACTTAGTAAACCTTGGGATAATAGATTCAATTTCCGACGAAACAATACGTCAAACTCTAAAAAAAACGAAATTAAACCGTGGTTAAAAGAACAGTGGTGTATTCCCGAAGTTAACGCAGAGTATGTATTCAGAATGGAGGATGTGTTGGATTTATATAATGAGCCTTATGATCCTAAACGCCCTGTAGTCTGCTTTGATGAACGTCCCTACCAATTAGTAGAAGAAGTAAGACTTCCTTTACCACCAGAGCCGGAGCAGCCTGAACGTTATGATTTCGAGTATAAGCGTAACGGGACAGTCAATGGGAGCATCCCACTTTTTTGCATGTCATTGCGAGCGAAACGAAGTGAAGCGAAGCAACCGCAAAATCCTCATTCCTAAGAGCGAGTCCATGCAAACAGCGTGTCTGCGACACGCTGTTTGCGTTCGTCTTTCCTCCTCTCTACGAGACGCTACGCGATCGCAATGACAGTTATTCTCTCGCTGTAGAATAAAAACTGGGATGCACCCCAGTCAATTTATTTGCATGTTTTCAACCCTTGGCTGGATGGCGGCATATCGAAGTTACAGAACGTCGAACTAAAGCCGATTTTGCTCTTCAAATGAAAAAGTTAGTAGATATTGATTATCAAGATGCTGATATTATTCGTTTAGTAGTTGATAACCTAAATATTCATACTCCCAGCGCGTTATATGAAGTTTTTCCACCAGAAGAAGCACGTCGAATTATTCAAAAATTAGAGTTTCACTATACTCCTAAACACGCTTCTTGGTTAAATCAAGTAGAAATTGAATTATCTGTTTTATCTCGCCAATGTTTAGAACGGCGTATTCCTAATGCAGAAACATTAACTTCTGAGATTGCTGCTTGGGAGAAACAACGTAATCAACAAAAAGCCAGTGTCTATTGGGGTTTCCAAACCAAAGATGCTCGTCGAAAAATGCAACGTTTATACCCGGATTTAACTTAGCAAAGTTGGCTTGGTAGACTACTAGTCCCTAGTTCCTATTTTAAAGACAGGCATCAGAACTTTCCAAGACGAATTAAAAACCTTTAACACAAGGCTGTTCCAGGATTCTCAAACAATACTACCTATGCCAATTTGGTATGACTCTGCAAATTAAACGACTTCAAGCTCCATTGCTTCCAGAAGCCAAAAACCTCCTAGCTGTTTGCTTTATCTGCCTAACTGCATTTAACGGTCTGATATTTTTGTTGACTCTATTCACCGCTTTCAGGGTCAATAAAATTGCCGATCGCAAGACGACCTTTGCCCAGTTGGTAAATGGCGAGACAATCTACATTTCTGAGCAAGACCGCAACTGGCGCTATCCAGCTGTAATTCAAAAGGTAGTTAGTGACTGGACAACCCTGACATTTAACTGGGATGACAAACTCACTGGCACTAATCAACCAGACCAAGGCATTCAAGTTGGTAGAAATGGGCGCATTCCCACAAATACTTGGTTTGCTTCCCTGCTGCTAGAACCTGAATTTGCCAAAGCTTCTCTACCAAAGATTGCCGAATTAGTTCCTACTAGCTTCTTTTCAGGTCAGCTGCGTAGCACCACTATTATTTCCTATCTGTCAGAACCAAGAGCAGTACGACCTGGGGAATGGGAAATAGACATGATTGCTACCCGTATCTTAGTTGACCGCACTACTGGTAGAGATGAACGTATTCCTTTTAACCGCACATTTACCGTCCAAGCAGTGGAGATTCCCCGATCTCCTTTAGGTAAAGATGCCCCCCTGGTAGAACAGAAAATTTATGAAGTGCGATCGTCTGGACTGCAAATTACCAAGATGGTTGAGTTCAATTCTCAGCAACGACGCTAAAGGAAAAAGGTAGAATTATGAGCAATTCAAACCAAAACCATGAATTTGACTACCTAAATGAAAACTCTGGTGATTCTTCGCCGGAATTCAACAGTACTAACGGCAATCATCGCTCTAACCAAGCCACTTTGGTGGCTGATGATGATATCAGCCCTGAAGAGGAGCAGTTGTTGGCAGGTTATAACCCTACCGCAAATCACCTCATTTCTGAAGAATATCGCTTGAAACAAGATGCAGAAGGAGCAGTAGAGCGACCGTTAGCAGAAAAACCTAGTGTTCGACTAGGTTCAGTAGTTGCCTTAGTGGGAATGGTTATTGGCTCTGTAGCACTGATCTGGTTTGGATTTCTCCAACCGAAACCTCCTGTCAAACAAGTAGTTCAAACCCCTACTACATCTCCAAAAGGCGAACCAGTTTTAGATGAATCTGCCGAACTTAAAAGCAGATTAGCGTTTCAAGACCAACGGCAACAACTTAAAGTGGAACCTGTTGCTGCTAAATCCCCAAATCCAACCCTACAAAATAAATCTAAACCAAAGCCATCTCAACCTCCTCAGACTTTTTCACCGCGCACAACTCCTACATCACGCATAACACCAATAACTCCTGTAAGAATTTCTCAACCTGCGCCCCAGTAGTGCGGTATATTTCTCCAAATCCTGTCAGTTATCAAGCTTCAACACCAATACGACAGCCTGAAAGTAATGTCGATCCTTTCCAGCAGTGGAGCCAACTAGCTAGCTTGGGACAGTCGCAAATCGGTAACTCTAAAGTAGCTGAAACTCAGTCAGAAGTTGCTGTGAACACTCAAACTCCAACAGACTTGAAACCAACAGCTAGGGCATCCATTTCCACTCCCGAAGACCCTGGTATTCAAACAGTTTTAATTGGCTCCAAAAGCACTGATAGTAAAACTGATAACTTGACTCCAGGAATGGTAGGTATCCTCAACCGCACCCCTGTAGCTCCAGCCAATCTCAATGCAGATGAAACTAAAGAGGTAGCACTAGGTACATCTGCCCCAGGTAGAATTATCATGCCGATGATTTGGGATCAGGGAGGGAATAATAAGAGCGATCGCTTTGCTATCGAGTTAACCAAACCTCTCACAGCTACAGATGGCACGGTGGCACTCCCGGCTGGTACTGTTTTAGTAACGAAAACAGTGGCAGTAGGTAAAAAGAATAACTTAGTATCTGCAAGTGCGATCGCGCTTATTTACCCTGACTCCCAAGGCACAGTCAAACAGGAAACTATTCCGGCTGAAACTCTGTTAATTCGCGGTCGAGGACAGCAACCGTTAATTGCTAAAAAGCTGAATGATGTGGGGACAGATATTGCCCAACAAGATTTATTAGTTGGATTACTCACTAGTTTGGGTAAAGTGGGAAGCATAGTGAATCAGCCCCGCACTCAATCTAGCACTGTTGTTTCTAGTGGCACTTTTAACCAAAGTACTATTACTAGTAACTCTAATCCTCAGATTTGGGCGGCGGCGCTAGAAGGCTTTTTTAGTCCAGTCAGTGAACGTCTGTCTAGACGCTCTGACCAAGCAGTACAGGAATTACTACAACGTCCAAATATCCAGTTTTTACCTGAAGGTACAGAAGTCTCGGTTGTCGTCAATAGTTTTTTGAAAGTTGAACGATGAAACAATTTGCTACTCTTATCATCGGCACTAGCACATTACTGCTCAGTGTGACAGCACCTGTTGTACAGGCACAAGCACAAACTCCTACATATCGCTTGATTGAAAGGGATATGGCTGCAAGCAATAGGATTCAGGTTCAAATTACTCCAGGACGTGCTACACCTATTAGCTTCACTCAAACCGACGAGGCGATCGCCTATATTTTGGTAGCAGACCCTTCACGACTGGTCTACACCACAGATACAGATTTAAAAAGCGGACGCGCTACAACCATCTTTCTGAGGCCAATCCAACCGCTAAAGTTTCCAGGTGCTACCACCACTGCCATTACTAACTTACTTGTCCAAACTGTAGACAAAACGGGACAAAAACGACTCTACAACTTCGATATCGTTCCAGTGCGTAGAAACACTGGGTATGTTGGTATTCAGATTGCAAATGCGATTGCCTCCGGCACTGCACATAGACGTGGAGCGGCTTCTGAAAGTAGCGCAATCGCTGGTCAGCAGACACTATTAATAGATAAAAATCGCAGAGCGAGAGTAGATGATATTGAAACCGGGCTGAGAATTGCTATTAATCGGGGTTACACCAACAAAAGCGATCCAGTTGTTCCTAAAGTGCAGCAAATTTTATCTCTGTTGCGAAATAGCAGAATAACAATCCCAGAAGCAGCTACATCTGTTGGTGTTCCAGTTGAGGTTATTTCTGAATTAGGAAGAATCGCCTTAAATGACCGCCTACTCAGACTAGGACAGCAACGCTAGAGGTGATGCATTATGCACTGGTTAAAATACATTTCTTTTTACTAAATTCAGATAATTCAGAATTTGAAAATAGAAAAATTAATTAATGCAATAATTTTGAAGCAGGGAGATAGCGACGGTCAAAAAGCCAACTGAGTGATAAGTCAGTAAGCATTGCTTAATGCGATTATTTGAGAATTTGTTGATAACACAGGCTTCTTAATGACAACATACGTTCGCCCTAATCTCGATGCTGATGCTAAGTATTGTCATTTTCCCCTTTGGTGATAATTCTGTAAATCGCTGTCTAATGACCAGATAAACACTTCACTCATTTGAAAGAGATTACAGGACTTATGAAATTCCTGAATGATGCTAAAATCACCAAAACTGGTTCCTTCTTGCTTATTAGGAGCTTTGTTTCTGCCAGCCAGATCGGGGAAGTCGTCAATCCACTCCAATATCTCTGCGGTGTTCGGGAATGTAGTAGGTCTCCAGGGAGCTACGCCTGTGAATGCCTCTTTAACTTCTTTAACAAAACGTAGGGCAGTTTTCCTTCGCATTGTGCCATCGCCGTTCTGGGCAATGTGGTTGCCTGTTTCAAGTATCGTCGCCATAGGCAACAAAAAAGTACAGCCAGATTGAGCATAGGTCTGAAAATCTTCGAGAACTGATGCTCTATGCTGATTATAGTTGGGAACGTTCAGTATTTCGAGGAATATGCTGGTATCTATTAGGCAGATACTACTCATTGCTGTACTCCTGCAAACGAGACAGCCATTCCATAGCTTGCTGTTTTCTATCTTCTGGTGTGTGCGGCGACTTGACAAACCGATCCACTACCCCAGCAGTTACCAGTTGACCGAGCGGCCCCTGAGATATCAGACTTGGGAAATCGTACATATCCCCAAGCCGTACAAGGCGGCTATCTCCTGACTCTGGATCTCGGAAACAAAACACTACATCACCGAGAGCCGCATCGGGTAAGGCATCCATTAGGGCTGGGTTGTGGGTAGAAAGCAGCACCCGCAATTTCCGCCGCTCGGCAATATCCCGGATGCTGGCGAGTAGATGCTGGGCGCGGTTGGGATGAACGCCGTTGTCGATTTTCTCGATGACGACTAAACTACCAACGGGTGCCGATAGCATAGCAGCCGCGATCGCTAACACCCGCAAAGTACCATCGGATAACAATGCCGCCTCACAATAGCGACGGGTATTGCCAAAGGTTTCTGCTAGTCGCACCATGACTTCATCCCGTGGGCCGAAAAGGAAATCTAGCCCATCTATAGCCTGTTCTGGTAGACTCTGGATAAAGTTGAGAATTGCCTGTTGATTTTCAGCTTGGTTCTCCCACAAGCGATACAGGACGCTGGAAAGATTGGTACCATCTTCTTGTAATCGCTTATCAGATTTGAAGCTGTACTCGCGCATTCTCGCGGGAACGGGATCTAGAAACAGGATGTTCTTTAAAATTCGTTGATATTCGCGGACGGTATCAGGAATTATCTTTTGGGATATGGGGTACTTTGGATCAAAATGGGCAGGGGTGTCTAATTGCACGAATATAGCCATCTGATCGCTGCACGTTACTCGTGGCTTGTTCTTCCCCCTTGTAAAGTTGTTATATGCGACACCAACATCAGTCCCTACTCCTTGAGAAGGCTGATCTAGGTCATATAGCGGGACTTGACTTGTCGAGCCAACGATTCGCTCACTACTGATGTGCAGTTCTCCGTCACGCACATTCAGGGTTATATCGAGTTGGTTCCAGTCTGGGTAGTCTAAACGGCAACCAATGGTAAAATTTGACTCTCCCCGATGGCACAAGTCATTTACTCGACCGCGTACAACGCGCTCTGCACTATTTACTGCATATTGAATGCTAGAAAGTTTTTGTCCTTGTGCTAGCCATGACAGAAAGCGCAAACCTTCAAGGGCGTTACTTTTGCCTACGGCATTGGCTCCGATTAGTACTGTCAGCGACCCAAGGGGCAATCGGCTTGTACTGTAGCTTTTGAAGCTGGCGAGGGTAAATTCTGTCAGCATGGCACTCATCTTACACACTATGACTTCCCCCGCCAAATATTACCATGCTAGTCAGGCGATATTTGACAGGAATAGTAAGGTAATCAGTGGGGTATTCAAGCAAGAATAGTTCCAAATCACATAGTCAAATATAGTCAGACTTATGCAACTCGGTTTGAAGCGACTCTACTTTCAGCATGGACACGCTTAAATAGTGGAGTTATCCGCCTTGGATGTACTACCAGACATCCCCTATCCCTTAGAATAGACTTGATACAGTCGAAACCTTCAGGATTACTTTTTCTGCCGATGTTGAAAGAGGCGTTCACGTCGGCATGAATCTTCAAACCAGATGAGCTAACATACCACGCACGTTCGACACGTCTTCCTGAGAATATATGTTTTATCTTCTTGTTAGGTTGATAAGTTGGGATGATGTCCCAATCAATGGCAGAACTCTTGCTGGTGTAGCTTTCTTCTGCAACCTTGACGGTGATACCGACTCTTTCTAATTTGTAAGTCAGCATCAGGATAAATTTGGCGTGTGGTATTTGAGTAAAGTTTTGGTTTGTGCGCTTACCTAAATTAAGACGTGTTTTCCATTGTTCATTTTTTCCTATAGATACGTGGGTTACGCCAACAGACTTGAACTCATCCACAATCATTTTTGTGGCTTGATGTAAATATGAATCTACAAATTGATTCCGATTACGAACGATGTTTGCAATTCGCTTTGATTTGCCTTTACCCTTGGCAAGAATTCCTCGAAACTTGGCAACCTGCTTATTGTAAAACTGGTTTGCTGATTTCAATGGTTTACCATTTACAATAATCGGCTGTATTGTTAAGTCGTTAAAAACAATTGTTGCTAGATTATCTAAACCAATGTCTATCGCCGCATTCACTTCAGGATTCAAACGACAATTGAATTCACAAGGTTTAGGAATTTCATAGACTACCTCGACAACATAGCATCCGGTTTTTGGGATAATTCGTACTTCGCATAAGTCATCAAACTTGAGTCCAGGTTTTACCGGAATTCTGATTGGCGACATCGAAGGAACCACAGAACCCTTGCTAAATTCTCTTTTACCAATGGCTTGATTATTGAATTTAACTAGGTTTTTGTCGTCAACATAACTGGGTGGCTTTGGTCTACCTGTGAACTTAGTTGAATCAAGTTTATAGGCTGATAATCCCTTGTAGTAAGCGAGCCACGCATCTGCATTCTGTTTCAAAACGAGTTGGGCTACTTTGGCAGGCATTGATTTATAGTTCTCGTTTTGTTTAAATAAACTGTCTAAGCTTGCTTGTGTTTGAGTCCCCCAGGCGTAGAAAAAACCTTGACGTTGGGTGAATTGAGCAGTGTTGTAAAGCTGTCGGGAAATAGTAGTTATATCAGTGCAGTAATCAAACCATTCATGTCGTTCTTTGATTATGTGCTTTTCTACTTGACGCATATTATTGATTTGCCAGACAAGATTATTCTACCATTCAATGAGGACATGAAAGACTATATCTGACTAGGTTAGACTATATTTTTCTTGAAGTTTTATAATACCTCACTCGCTAGCTGAAAGATGTCCAGAAAACCCCGTGAGATCAAACCAGGATACTGTTATCACATTACCATTCGCTGCAATAACCGTGAGTTTCAGTTAACTCACCACGAATGCCGTCAGGTGATTGCTATACTGTTGATCAAGTTTTTAATACCTTGATTATCTTGTCCACGAGTTCCATTGGCTCAATTGGCTTGCTAATAAAAAGTTGAAACCCTGCTTTTAAAATACGCTGCTCATTTTTGGCTTCAGCAAAAGCGGTGAGAGCGATCGCTGGAATTTGTCCCCCTTGCTCTATAGTGTGGGAGCGAACCTGACGAATTAAGGTAAAGCCATCCTCATCTGGCATACTAATATCACTAATCAGTAGAGCAGGCGATGCCTGGGTTGGGCTACGCCTACGCTGTTCTAAAAGTGCCAATGCTTCTTTTACTGATGCTGCCACTAATACATCAGCCCCGGCGCTCTGAAGAACAGTCTGCATTAATATCCGAGCATCTGCATCATCATCCACAACTAGAATGCACAAGTTCTGCAATTGGGCAATTTCCTTATTCCCATGCAGCAATTCTCCTACTACTAGTTCATCATTACTCAACTGTGTTGTCATTGTTACGATAGGTAGTCTCACCGTGAATGTCGAACCCTTGCCGAATCCCGCACTGGCTGCTGTGATATTGCCATTGTGGAGTTCTACAATTGTGAGAGCGATCGCAAGTCCTAACCCTAATCCACCAGCAGAACGAGTAGTGGAAGCATCACGCTGACTAAACCGCTCAAAGACGAATGGTATAAATTCTGCTTCTATGCCCCTCCCTCGATCAATAACAGTAATCTGAGCCTGAGACTCAACTTGTTCCAACCTGACCTCTACACTTTCATTCTTGGAACTAAACTTGATTGCATTTGAAAGTAAATTCCAAACCACTTGTTGTAAACGAATGGCATCACCTAAAACGTTGGACACAGCATCAAGATGTAACTGAATTTGAATGCCCTTTGTTTCGGCTGACAATCGAATAGTATCTGCTGCTGACCGAATTACACTTGCTAGGTCAACAGGTTCGATTTCCAAATTCATCTCGCCCTTCTGCATCCTAGCCAGATCCAACAAATCGTCAATTAAGCGAACTTGTAGACGGGCATTCCGCTCAATCGTTTCCAGTCCCTCAATTTTCAGTGCTTCATCCATCTCAGATTCAGTTAGCAATAGTTGCGCCCAGCCGTGGAGATTATGCATGGGAGTACGTAACTCATGAGACAAGACAGCAACGAATTCATCCTTTACTCGATTTATTTCTGCCAGTTCCTCAGTCTTTTGTCTCAGTTCTTCCTCTACACGCTTTTGTTCTGTGATATCAATGCCAATTAAAAATGCGGCTTTGTTCTGGTCATATTTTTGAGCCACAATTAAATAACTACGATCTGCGCTTATGGATTTCAACTCATATAATGCTTCAGATTGATTTCCAGCAAAGAAATTTTGCACGAACTCACGAAACCCATTACCACTAGCTAAAAAACCAATATCCTGACCAACAAAAGCTTCAGGAGACAAATTAAAACTATCAGCTAAGTGCTTGTTGACACCTAGATAGCACAAATCGGAACTAACCCAAGATACAATTCCAGGTACAGCCTCCAGTACAGTCTGCAACTGATCTCTAGCAGCTTGCAATTTTCTTTCTGCTTGGTTGCGCTGGGTAATATCTAGAAATACACTTACACACCCCCGCACTTTTCCATCTTCATCAAATAAAGGGGCAGCATACTGCGACAGATTTATTCTCATACCATCATCACGAACCACCTCAATCTCAGAATCCAGTATTTCCACACCATGAGTGGTAGCATATTGCATAGCTAGTTCTTCTGGAGCTAGTTCTCTGCCTGACTGGTAAACTTTAAAGTTAGTTGGACGTTCATCATTAGGAGCGCTGAGAGAGGCATTTGCCTCAACAGGTATGCCAAGCAGTTTGGCAAGAGCCGGATTAACTCTAATAGTTCGGCATTCTGGATCTTCTGCAATGCCAATGCCAGTTGGAATCACCTCTAACAAAGTTTGTAGTTCTTTAACTCGTCGATTTAAAGCTTGGTTTAACTTGATAATTTTTGCTTCTGCTTGTTTGCGGTTCGTGACGTTTTGGAAGATTGCCAAGCCAGTCATAATTTTGCTATTTTCATCTTTGACTGGAAAAGTTTGTACTAGATAAACTTGATTGTTATAAGGAATTTCAATACACATTGGAGTACCCTGTAAGGTACTACGGTAAGCTGGTTCTATCAGTTCGTAAGTCTCAGGGAGAACAGTTTCGTGCAGCGTTTTACCTTGGAACTCTTCTTTTGGTAAACCAAAGATTTGCAGTTCTGTACCCTCAGCACCCATAAAGCGCATATCTCGATCAAAGAGAAAAACTACTCCATTGGGTAGATTTTGGGTTAATGTTCGGTATAGTTCTTCACCTTGGCGAAGTGAACGCTGACTCTGTAATAAATCTTTTAGATTGATTTGGGCTTCTGTTTTATCAGTATCTGACTGCTGTTTACTTGACTGAAAGTTAGCAGTTAGCGCACTGATTAATAGACCCTCGATAACAAATAATACAAATTCCAGACTATCGAGAGTAGAAGATGGATTTGTAAAAAAGTAATGACTAGCTAAAGCAGCCAAAAACACTGATGTCAATCCTGAAATGATGCTACCGTACCAAGTACTTATAGCGATCGCAATCAGCCACAAGCTGAAAGAATTTGTAATTCCGGTTAGATGCTCTAGTCCCAGCTTTACTAGCAAGGTTACTCCCACACTGAAAAATGCAATCCTGTAGGGCAGGTATTTTTGTTTGATAAATAACATAGAGATGGGAGCAACGGGATGGGATTTTGTAAGGCCGGATAAAAAACGAGCGATGTCTACGGCAGGCCACGCCTACACTAAAAACTATTTTCAGTGTAATGAAATATTTAGTATATTTAAATACGTAGTAATGCGTAATTAGGTCTAATGTATGGTGACATGCGCGAAAATTTGTAATGACAAGAATTCAAGTAGGATTTCCGAGTAGCAATAATTTTAAGATTGAAGATGTTTACCTTCATGGAAAAATATATATGTGCAATTTCAGATTTAACTAAATAATCTGAATCTTAAAAAACTTTGGCGTTGCATAAATGCGGCATTAATTGGCGGTTTAAACCATTGAAAATTTGTTCCAAATTGTCCGGAATTATCCCATGATTCAGCAACACCAAAACTTTTAATATATTGATTTCTGATGATGCCGAATGGATATAGAAACATATGTTCCTCAAACCAGAAGGAGTATTGTTTTTCGGAGAAGTAAAACCAACAGCTATCGCTGCATTGAGTGGATCAATTAATGGAATTAGCGAAGCGATGATGATCCAAACACTTCCTACTTTCGCTGCAACAAGTTCTTTTCCATTTCAACTCACCCAACAGCAGCAAAAAGCTTTAGATGCAATGTGGACATTTATACAGCCAACTGTGATGGCTGCTTTATTTCTGCTGGTTGGCTATGCGGGAACCGGCAAGTCAACTATTGTATTCCAACTAGTTAAAGTTCTTGTCGCTGCGGGTAAGCGAGTTGTACTGACTGCACCCACTAATAAAGCTGTAGGTGTGCTGCAACGCATGGCGGCAGAAAATGGCGTAACTGGGGTAGAATTCTTCACCATTCACCAGTTGTTAGGACTGGGTATGGTAACTAGAGGTAAAGAGAAAGTACTTGACCAAACTGGGCCTTCTTATATCAATCTATTTGATGTTGTCTTTATTGATGAATGTTCCATGATTGGCAAACAACTCTGGCGCTGGATTGAGGATGTTGCTAACCAATCATCCACCTGGACAAAAATCAAAATTATTCTCATGGGCGACCCAGCACAGTTAAATCCAGTTAATGAAGGAAAATCTCCTAGTTTTCAAGTGCCAGATAAAGCAGTTTTGACTCAAGTTGTGCGTCAGGGAAGTGGGAGTCCCTTGCTAGAGTTTGTCACTGCTTCTCGCTATGCAGTTACCAAGAGCAAGTTTCCTTTTGAGCCTTATGCCAAATATCTGCCTGATAAAAGTAATGGGGCGCTGATGGTTAAACGTCAAACTTTGCTGCGCTATGCCTGCAAAAAGATGAAGAGAGAATTTGCTCAAAACCCAGATTGTTTCCGAATTTTGTCCTGGACTAATACTCAAGTTGACTTTTACAATCAGCAGATTCGCACACATTTATATGGTGAAAATCTCAATCGCTTTATTCCTGGAGAAAGATTAATCACCAGAGATCCTGTGATGGCTCCTGATGGTAAAACTACGATTCTTTCTACATCTACAGAGTTTACTGTTTTAGATGTCTTTGGGGATCGTTACAACAACTATGATACTTGGAGGTTAAAGGTAGAGACAGATGAAGGGATTGTGCGTCAAATCTATGTTCTGCATGAAGATGAGCAAAAACAATTTGACCAAGAAACCAAACGCTTACTCAAAAGTGCCAAGCGTAATCCCTTTCTGTGGAAGCAGTACTACAAACATTCAGAGCAGTTTGCCAACATTAGAAACTGCTTTGCATTAACTGTTCACAATAGCCAAGGTAGCACTTTCTTAGAAGCGGGTATTGATGGTAAAGATTTGAGTAAGCGACTTTATCCAGAACGAGGAGATGACAGTAAGGCAGTCCTGGCAAAGATTAGAGAGTTTAATCGTTTGTACTATGTTTCTAGCTCACGGGCTAGACAACGGATATTAGTTATTCGGTAATAATTGTGTATAGCAATCTCAACACAAAATTCCGATTAATCATTCGTGAACAACGAGAACCCCGATTTATCTAATAAATCGGGGTTCTGTGCCTTGTGATTTTCACAAATCAAATAAGCTAATGAGCATTTAAGTTGCATGAAAGCAGGGCTTAAGCCCTTACTATAAGCGAATAAATCTGTAAAAACAAATGACGATTAGCTTATGATTGCTAGATTATGAAATCGAAATAGATAATGTCTTATGAAACGTTTGCTCACTTTTATAACTGCTTACTAACTATAGAAAAACTGTCTTCTTTTTACAATATTTCCGCAATAATCTGATTTCAACAGCTTTTTAGTCTCAAATTATTTTTTAAATTACAATCAAATTTATCTATATTTAATAACCAATTAAATGATTTACGTGAATAAAGTTATAGCCCAACTTAGTGGCGAAAAGGTAAAGCTTACGCTTTATTTCACTGAGTCCAAAAACATTATTATTCCTAGTAAATCTGGTACAAGCAGTGATTACCAATTCAAGCGAAACCTTTCTAAAAGACGCTGTTGTTGAAAGATATAATCTCTCTAAGCTGAATAAAACTCGCATCCGTTTCAAGATTCAGTTAAAGAAGACAACCAAGAGTAATGCTCCAAAATGGACAGATGTTCTCAAATATTCTCAAGATGAACAAGAATCTGACTTAGTGAAGGTTACAACCTCAGAAGTTGGTTTAAAGGGCATCAAAGTTTTCAAAGCTTTAGACGAAGCAGCAAACCAATTAAGGCAAGAAATTGCTTCAGTCCAAGAATGGATGAATTATGACAATGGTGATTGGATTTGTCCTATAGACTTAGCGCCCTTGGTCTGGAATCAACTAATCGGAATTCGAGATAATATTGCACCTGTTCTACGCACTCAACTGAAAGAAGAGTATGAAAAGGGGTACACAGACTATCAAGAACGTATTGACAAATTTCTCTCACTCAATGCTTGGCAGTTATCTGTAGAACAACAACAAGAAGTTAAACAGAACTTAGCCAAAGCTTTTCCCTGTCTAGAGGAATTAGAGGACTATTTACAAGTAGTAATTGGTCGTCCTGTCATTATTCCCGCCATCAGTGAACAACTGTCAGAGAAACAAGCTGAATGCTTAGGGCAAATAAGTCGGTTTATCGAACAGTATGACAGAAATTTAGAACAAACACTGAGGGAATCAGCGATCGCTGGAGGAGAACAACTAGCAGCCCAGTTGCTCGAAGATTTGAGCAATTGGGAACCAGGACGCAAGCCAGTCAACTTCAAGAAGAAGATGGAACGCCATTTCAAAAAAGTCCAAATGCTTTTGGCTAACGCCAGTTTTGAAGCAGGTAGCAGCCTTGGACAAATGATGGCTCATCTAGAAAATGTTCTCGAAAACGCTTCTGTGGATGCTAAAAAGCTGGATTCACAAGGGCGTTCTCAGTTACAGGAAAAAATGGATGAAATTTGCTCCAAGCTTTTGGATGAACAACGCCATCTCCAACGATTAGCAAGTGATGAGGGTATGGGCTTAACCAGAGCTACAGCGATGTCTCTCAAACTTCGCTAGAAAAAACAATCGAGCACCACTGTTCGCATTAATTTACCAGTCCACAGTATTTAGAGGTAGGAAATGTCGCACTTTTCAACTGTCACTACAAAACTAACTAACCGTGAATGTTTAGTACAAGCTCTACAAGATTTGCAGTTTACCGTCCAAGTTTATGAAAAACCACAATCGCTGAGAGGTTATTACGACGACTCCCAAGGACAAAGTGCTGAGATTGTTGTCCCTGGCCGTAGTTTAAGTGTCCGCGCAGATATCGGGTTTAGGTGGGATCAGGAGGCAGGGGTGTATCAACTTATCCATGATGCCTATGAAACTGTACCCCGACTAGGAGAAGACTTCTTTTCGCACACCCTAATACAAGCCTACGGACAGAAGATGGTTCGCGCTAAAGCAGCCCAGTTACAAGAACATCTGGGAGAATGCACCATCACAGAAGAAACCAACGGTCAGGTACATACTCTGCGCCTTGCATTTTCAGCACACCAGCAAACTCAACAAGTTCGGAGGTAATTTATGGAACGGGCAATCTTGATACATTTTGACACTGCTACAGGTGAAGTGAAAATAGAAGCCGAGGGATTTGAGGGATTGTCGTGCCTAGAAGCAACTCAACCTTTTGAGGAAGCTTTAGGCATAGTGCAAGGCGATCGCACTTACAAACCAGAATCTCAGCAACAGCTTCGTAGCATCATTACTCATCAACAACGACTGCACCAATAAACATTCGATGGGGGAACGAGGAAAATCCCCCCGCACAATTTTTCTATGAGTCAACTACCTGAAGATTATCCGATGCTCCATATTTATCCCTCAAAAGGAGCGCGGCAACCAGTAATTATCAAAGGAAATGCGGAGGGACTGTGCGCTTTAGTCAATGCTCTAATTTCCGCCATTGCTCATCCAAATTCTTCTGGAGTTGCTGAAGTGTTTAACGGCGATGCCGAAGTTTACGAAGTAGTCGTGCATCTTGTTACCACTCACGAAAAACTTTCTCCCGTACCCGATCAAAATTCGCAACAATGAAACTATCAAACCTGATTACCACCATTGATTCTCAAATACCTATCGTGGCAATAGATGTTCTGTCCCCCGAAGAAGCCACTATCATTCAGTGGTTAACTGCTGAAGTGATGGACAAACTTAACAGTCCTGTGTACTTCTGGAATTTGGGAGTTTCCGGCTTGGAGCAATGTCTGATTGCTGACGACGGTGGACTGGTATTCAAATCAGTCGAGACGTATAAAAAGCCTCATAACATAGACCCTTTAATATATGTGTTCGAGTACATCAACAATTTCGGCGGTAATGGGGTTTTCATCCTGGGCGATGTTCACCCTTTTGTCGGTAAAAACTCCCTGCAATTGAGTTGGGAAGTTCTCACCAGAGTCAAAAACTTGTACCATCGCCTCAAACCGACTGAAAAGCGAATTGTGTTTTTAGGTCAAAACATTCAACTGCACGAATCCCTGCTGAGGCTAATTCCTTGCTGTGAAGTTCCTTTGCCCAGCATTGAGCAAATTCAAGACCACTTAGAATCATATTTACTATACTTGCAAGAATCTGCCAGTGAGCAAGAGGTAACTTTTACCGTATCTCTCACCACCGAAAATAAAGAAACCTTGGCAAGAGCAGCATTAGGCTTGACGCTGGAGGAAATTAGCGACTTTCTCCGGCTGACTGTCAAGGAGCGATTAACTTCTAAAGGTATAGTAATTGATACTACGGTCATCCCTTTGGTTGTCGAATATAAAACCCGCCTACTGGCTCAAATGGGTATCGAATTGGGTAAATCAGCGACCATACCTTTTGGTGGTTTGGATTTATTGCGGGATTGGTTGCAACGCCGCAGCCGATTATTTTCCCAGGAAGCGCGATCGCTAAATCTACCCCAGCCTAAAGGTGTGCTACTGGCAGGGCCACCAGGGACGGGTAAATCGATAGTAGCAAAGAACATTGCAACTATACTCAATCTTCCACTGCTGCAATTAGACATTGCCTCGATGCTTGGTAGCCTGGTGGGAGAATCTGAGGGCAATGTCCGCCGCGCACTCAAGACTGCTGAAGCTATTGCACCCTGTATCTTGTGGATTGATGAGGTCGAGAAAGCACTTTCAGCTAATGGCGATACCTCTGGAGTATCACAAAGGATTCTAGGGAATATACTCACTTTCATGTCTGAGTGTACGGCAGGGGTGTTTGTGGTGGCAACCTGTAATGACCCAACAGCGCTGCCTATTGAGTTTAAGAGGAAAGGGCGGTTTGATGAGAATTTCTTCGTTGACCTACCCACTGAGTTGGAACGTTGCCAGATTCTCAAAATTCACTTAGAACGGTTTGGTATAGAAGTTCCGCAGGAATATCTAGAGGCGATCGCTGCTGGCACCGACAAGTTTAGTGGTGCTGAGTTAGAAACCCTGGCATCAGAAGCAGCACTACTGGCTTTCGATGAGGGAAGACCTCAGCAAATCACACTGGCTGATTTAGAAAATTGTCAGCAAAACATCACCCCTTTAGCTGTTCAAGATGCTGCTGCTGTTGAGCGGATGCAGTCTTGGTCAAATATTGCGCGACCAGCTTCCAGCCCTGTGCAGGTGTCTAAGAAAGGTCTTCGTACTTCTAGGTTCCGTACTAATTAGGTATTCCCAAATTAGTAATGATTTGAAGCTTTTGTCAAATGAATATCTGTTGTTGAGATGTTCATTTGACATGGCAATAGTCTACTCTGAATCAGGTCAAAAATATGGAAATTTACTTAATATTTGTAAATGCGGCTCAGAACAGTAACAAATTCTGGAGTGCAAAAGTTGAGCAAAGCAATCTAACTGTTGAGTGGGGTAGAGTAGGCTACAAATCTCAGCAAAAAGTTCACTCTTTCGGTAATTATCAACAAGCAGTTTCTAAATTCCACAATCTCGTGGCTGAGAAGAAAATGAAAGGCTACCGAGAAAGCCAACCTCAAATTGATAGTACTTCTGATTCTCTAGAAATCAAAAGAGCTATCCAATTACTGGAGATTTTGCGCCCTTATGTAGCACAAACACAATTTGCCAATAGAAATTATCTAGAGACATTAAACCAATATTTGAAAATCGTTCCTACACCTTTAGGAATGAAAATAGACCCATCTCGAATATACCGCGATGTGGCAGATATTGAGCATCAACTATCACTGCTAAACTCTTTGCTGGAAACTGATTCTGTGCTGGCTGATAACACTACAGAAGAATCTGCTAATAACAGCAAAGTCATCAGTTTAAAAAGCATTGGAAAGAACTTTTGGAGGCATTTGTAGAAATAATTCAGGAGCGGAGCCAGATATTCCCAAAGCTACGATCAGAATAAAGGCTTACCTGAGAGCGGTTAAATGGGATATATCAGTAAACTTCCGTATGTCTCACAGAGTAAAAGCATCTGATTCAAAGCTTCCCAATCTTTCTTTTCTGCTATCGCAGTCATCTTTCTAACAATGTCGCAACCAGAAATAAATCATCATGACTCAAACAGCATCGAAACAAAGGGTAAAGCCTGCCAATCAGACAAAACAAACAAGTGTAGCTACTCCTAAAGGCGAAAATGAAGTATCAGCAAATATCCCAGAAATATCTACAGGTAAAAAGAAAAAATCTACATCTCCTGATGCTGGTACTTCAACTGAACCTATCTCAAATAAGCGTACTAATAAACGTTCTACCAAATCAGAGTTAAACTCTCAACCACTTATAGAATCAGGAATGGAGGTAATCTGCTCACAAACTAAATTTCACGATGCACTCTCTTTAGTTAGTTGTGCTACCCCAGCTAAACCTACCCATCCGATTCTTGCTAATGCTCTAATCATTGCAGATATCGAAACACAACAGATACATTTAACTGTTACTGATTTAGCATTAACAATTCAGGCAAGTTTTGAAGCCCAAGTGTTGCTCAAGGGTGAAATTACTGTGCCAGTAGAAATGCTATTTGAGATAGTTAAGCATTGCCCTAATGGTAATATTAGCCTCAGTAGTCAGACTCAGATTATACAGCTTATTGATGAGGAGAAGCAAACAAAAATCTGCTCTCTCAGTTTATCTGATGCAGATGGAAAATATGAAATTAGAGGCATTAGTGCTGAAGAATTTCCACCTAGCTCTACAATTGATGCTACTCTCATTCCTCTGCCAACAACAGTTTTCAAAGATGGTTTGAAAGGTGTGATTTATGCTGTCAGCACTGATGAAAATAAATATATCTTGACCGGAGTTCATATCCAACTTACACAGGAGAAGTTAAAGTTTATTGGTACTGATGGGCATCGAGTCGCAACCACTGAACTTTCAACTCAAGGAATTGGTAGAAAACCCCGCAAACAAGTAGAATCTTCAGAGATACAATTTACTATTCCTGGTCGAGTCCTCAAAGAACTAGCGCGTAACTTGGATGATTCTGTCGAATTCATTAATCTGTTGTATGATGCCGAAAGTAATCGCTTGGGTTTTGCTTGGCAAGATATTATCCTCAGATGTCAATGTTTGGAAGGAACTTACCCTGACTGCGAACAGCTATTGGCAAGATTTAGCTTTGACCGAGAAGTAATCCTAGAAAAAGCATTCTTAGTCAAAGCACTGGAACGGTTAGCTGTGTTAACAGATAAAAAAGAGAAAGGTATTTACTTACAGTTTGATGGAAGTTTGCAGCAGTTACGATTATCAATTGAACGGGAGTTTGGCAAAGGCGATCAAGTTATTGCTGCTCATCTACCATCAGAAATGTCATTGAATATTCAGTTTAACCTCAAGTATTTAGTAGAAGCAGCCAAGGCAATTCCCAGTTCTGCTATCAAAATGCACTTGCAACAATCAGATCATCCTGCCATGTTGGTTCCTTATGGAGATAGACCAAATCCAGAACTGCAAATGGAAATGCGTCAATTCTTATTGCCACTGTACACTCTAAATACTTAATAAATGTTAACCGTAATCTTGAAGTTTTTTAGGGTGTTTTGGATACGAGTGGTGTCAATACGGTTCGGATAAGCATTTTTCACTTTCCTTGTGGTCTGGGGAATGGGGTTGCGGGTAAAGGGTAAGAGATATATTCAAAACCTTTCCCCTTTAACTGAACCGTATTGCCTTGCCAGGGATAAGGAGTTGGGTAGAAAGCAGACAGATCGCTTCGGAAGCTTACTGCTCCTGAGCGGACAGCGCCTTGCGGTAAACGATTTTGTCAGCGCCCGCTTGATAGAAGTCGCGTATCCGCGCTTCCTCGTCATAACCGCACTTGCGGTAGAACGTTCGCGTCCGCTCGAAGTCCGGCGTCCCTGACGTTTCCACCAGCAACACACGCCCGCCGCGTGCCATCAATGTTTGCTCAACGTAGCGTAGCAGGGTCGCACCACGTCCTTGTCCTTGGCGGTCGGGTCGGATAGCAATCAACTGTAGATTCCACGTCTGATCGGTCATCCGTTCCATCTCACAGTAAGCGACCCCCACCGCCCCGTTGTCATCGTCGGTAATCCAAAAGCGTTCGGCTTTGCCGTCTCGTAGAGAATGGCTGTCGTTGCTACCACCGAAGTAATCGGACAGCATTTCGCCAAGCTCCTCAAGTTGGTTCGGTTGGAACAGTCCGGTTGCATCGGCTAAGGCAATCAGCGCGGTTGTGTCATTGGGTATGGTCGGTCGAATCATCGCAAACTCCGTGTGCAAAACAGGTTAGTCGCTGGAGTAAATATCACAACAGTTGTTATGTTGCATTAAAACATAACAACTGTTGTGATAATATGTCAAGAGACTTGTTTCATGTTGCTGTAAACCGAGGAGAGCTATGAGTTATGACGATCGCCGTATTGAAGTCGCTAAAGCGGCATGGCGGGTGATTGTCCGTGAAGGATTGGATCGTGCCAGTATGCGGGCGATCGCGCAAGAACTTGGCTCTTCGACAGGGGTTGTTACCCATTACTTTCGAGATAAAGAAGAACTCACCCTATTTGCCTTGGAACAGGTGTTTGAAAACGTCCTAGAGGACATGAAAACCTGTGCCGAGGGACGGCAAGGAATTGACAGACTAGTGCAGATGATTTTTGTGGCTCTACCTCTAGAGGACATTGACAAAGCTGATTGGAAGGTTTGGGTGGCATTTTTGGGTTATTCTATCGGGCGCGAACGCCTTGTTCAGGAGCACCGAAAACGCTATGACTTCTTACGGCAGATTATTTCTCAAGAGTTAGCTGACTTACAAAAAGCCTTGCTGATTCGAGCCGATCTTGATTTAACCCTCGAAGCCAATGCACTCATCGCCCTAGTGGATGGCATTGGCACTGGTGTTGTCATTTTTCCTGAGCAGTTCTCCGCAGATCAACAAAAATATCTCGTGCGGCGCCATATCAATGCAATACTTGCATCATCCTGAACACTGACGCGTAAGTTTTAAGTTACTACCAACTCGACCAAACGAAACTGCCTAACTATCAATACGGTTCGGTTAAGCCAAAAACCAGATAAGCTGAGGGTTAGCTCCTGAGTGTACTGTGATTGAATGCAACTTAAAGAATTCTCAGAAAATCACCTTCTGTTAATAGTTGTAAATACAGAAAAGGAGGAAATTCGGCAATGGATAAGCTAGAACAATATCGCAATGCTATCAAGAAGATATTGACTGACTATTACGAAACTACTAATACTCAAGTTTTAAAAGATGCGGGAGTTGAAGTAAGCGATCGCTTGGCTTTTGATGAAACAAGAGATCAATATCTTTGGTTTCGGTTCGGCTGGGATGACAAAAAGCAAATACAGTATATTATCATCTATCTCTGCATTAAAAATGGCAAAGTTTGGGTGGAAGAAGATGCAACTAATTTATGCGTTGTTGATGATTTGCTATCAGCCGGAATACCCCAAGCCGATATTGTTTTGGGTTTCCACCATCCCAGTAAACGAGGTTTAACAGAATTCGCTACTGCTTAAGGAGGCAAATGAAGAGTGTTGAGTTTCAAGTGCTGAGTTGAAAGACCGCCCACAATTCGGAAAGTATCAACCTTCTCCTGATAAAAAGATTCCGCCCACAAGGGGAGTTGCTCTTACCAAGCACATAAGTCAGCCGTACTTTTTAATTCACTCAGGACTCAGCACTGAGTATGGTAAATTCTACTAGGAACGGTTGAGCAAATCAGCCTATTTTGGAGTCAAAATTACACCCCCTTAACAGGGGTAAGGGCGACAAATTAAGGTTAATGAATCCTATGTCTACAGTCGCCCTACATCAAAAATATCGACCCCAGACAATAGCCGAATTAGTTGGACAGCCCTACATCAAAACTGCTCTGACTAATGCTGTAAAATATCTGCAAATTGCACCAGCTTATTTATTTACAGGTTCTAGAGGCACAGGTAAAACTTCAACTGCTCGGATATTTGCTAAATCCCTCAACTGCCTCAACACTAAAAAACCAACTGACCAACCTTGTGGTATTTGTCAATCCTGCCGTTCAATTGAAACCAGTAATAGCCTAGATGTTAGTGAAATTGATGCTGCTTCTAATAATGGTGTAGATGATGCCCGTGCTTTAATTGAGCGCTGTACCTTAGCACCTGTTGCAGGACGTTACCGAATTTTTATTCTCGATGAGTGCCATTGTCTAACCGGTAACGCCTTCAATGCTTTACTTAAGTGTATTGAAGAACCACCATCTCATGTTGTCTTCATTCTCTGCACAACAGAATTGCACAAGGTGTTACCTACCATTGTCAGCCGTTGTCAGGTGTTTAATTTCCGTACTTTGTCTGTTCAGGCAATTGTGCAGCACCTCCATATTGTAGCAGATGCAGAATCTATCTCTATTGATGATCAGGCACTAACAGCGATCGCTCGACTGGGCGATGGTGGACTCAGAGATGCACTGCAATTACTGGGTCAGGTGAGTCTTTTAGATGAAGATATCACTGCCAATCATGTCATGGAAATTGCTGGTGGTGTGACAGAAACAGAATTAATGTCAATTTTACAGGCAATATCCACCAACAACACCTTTAACTTGCTGCAAGTAGCAAGACTTTTAGTAGATTCTGGTAAAACGCCCAAATTGATTCTCTCCAACTTACTGCAAACATACCGAGATTTATTGATTATCAAGTCTGCACCCAAAGAGCAATCCCTGCTAACTGGTTGTGTTAGCTATGCTCAACTCAAGGTTTTAGCAAATCACTGGAATTTCGAGACGCTGAATTTGTCCCTAACAGAGTTACAAAAAGCAGAAAACTATCTGCGGTACACAGTAAATGCTGCTGTGTGGCTAGAAGTTTGCTTACTGAACCTGATACCCAGTTTATTGCCTGTCAGTGCAACCAAGACGCTAACTGCTAAACCTGTAAATGACAAAGGGCATGATAGCAAATTGTTACCAGCAGTTGCAGCCAATACCGCTAACCTGGCTCAAATTTGGCTTTCTGTGATGGATATAGCTAAACCTAGTAATCAAAAGCTGTTGGCTCATGCAAATCTTGTTAAATTGCAAGGTGACAAGGCGATTTTAGAGGTTACACCAGCTTACTTGAATAAGTTTGAGAGTAGTAAAGAAGCGATCGCTAAAATGCTGCAACGAGCTACCCAAAGTCAACAACCAATGACTGTGTTAATTAAAACTGCTAATCTCAGCAGTAACGGGAGGGTAAAAGCATGATTGTCTTGCTGACAGGTGACGACCAACACGCTATTCAGGAACAGCTAAACCAATACAAAGCAGAGATTGATTCCCAATGGCTCACACTTTGCTACCACCGATTTCCAGCCGATCACCTTGACCGAGCTATCAGCGTAGCTCGCACTCGTTCCCTCACTGGAGGTAAAAAACTGGTAATTATCGAAAATTGTCACCTCAAGCAGTGGGGTGATACTGAGTTAGAAACTTTGCAGCAGCTTGTTCAAGTGCCTGAATTCACAATTCTGGTGTTTGTCGCCACCACTGTAGATAAGCGCCTGAAGATTTACAAACATCTTGTCAAGTATGCCAAGTTTTTTGAGTTTCCATTGATACCACCTTGGCGTAATGATTTGATTGAAAAGGCGATCAGTACTCAGGCTAAAAAAATCAAGCTGGTATTGTCAAAGAATGCGGTGGAATATCTAGCAGAAGCAATTGGTAACGACATGACCCGTGCACCCACAGAGTTACGCAAACTGTATATTTATGGTAAGGGCAGACAACTTGAGCTTGCAGAAGTAAAAGAATTAGTGCCATGTCAGACTCAGAATAGCCTACAACTGGCATCTGCTATTCGTCAAGGAGAAAGTAATCAAGTTTTGCACCTGTTGGATGATTTACTGTCACGCTCGGAACCATTAATGGTGATTGTTGCTACTCTCCTAACGCAGTTTAGAACTTGGCTGTGGGTTAAATCTGCAATTGTTTCTGGGGTTAAGAAAGATAGTGAATTAGCTCAACTGTGCAGTATCAGCAATCCTAATCGCATTTACTATTTGCGTCAGGAGGTAGCAAATACAAGCATCAATGCTTTAGCTAAGGCAGTGACTATGGTGCTGGATTTAGAGATGTCTATTAAGAGGGGTGCTGAAAGTAAGGATTTACTGCTAATAATTCTTAGTGTTAGCAGGCTATTTAAGTTAACGTAATCAATATAAAGTTGACTGAGAGTTTTGGATTTTGGATTGTATATTTGATTTAAATCTAAAATCCAAAATTCACTAATAATGATATTAGTATCTAACATAAATTTCACGAGTTATGTTTCCCCTTATCTCGCCTTAGACAACTTCAGTGCTATTAACAAACCAATTTTCAACCTTGAAATTATTAAAAAATTCAAAATCAGAAACATTATTAGTTAGCAGTATTAAATTATTACAGTAAGCAATACTCGCAATTTGACCATCTACAAAAGCAGGAGTTTTACCAATCTTGGATAATCTAGCCCTTTCTTGGGCGTGCCATTGTGCTGCCTTTAAATCGTAATCAAGCACTGGTAAATTTAATACCGATTCATGAATATAATTCCAAAGAGACTCTCGCCGCTTAGATTCTGGCAACCGCAAACAACCATGTAAAAGTTCATGAGCAACAACACTAGAAACGACAACTTCTGATTTATGAATATCTAGTTTGTGCAAAACATTGGCATTAGGAATAGGACGTGCTGGCTCTGAGAGAATATTGGTATCAAGTAAGTATTTCAAGCTCATAAATCAATTTCTCTTCCCACACTACGATCTCGTAAGTCAGCGAAATCATCATCAGTAAAGATAATCCCCTCGCTTTGGATTACGCTTCTAAATTTTTGTAATCCCTCCCAAAAATTATCCCCTCTAGATTCCTCCTTTTTTTTACGGAGAAACTCAAACAAATAGTCCCGTTCTTCTGTGGGTAAACTTTCAATAGAATTAATAATTTCTTGTAAATTCATAAGATAATCTCCTAATCAAGTAAACCCTACCTTTGCTAACTCTATTTTAATCTCTATTTCCATTGCCTCAGCCTCTTATATTTAGCCAATTTATGCAAAAATAGGATACAAGATTATGCTGATCGGTGGCAAATGTTTCTGGAGAACAGAAGCAGCGATTAGCGTAGGCGTAGCCCGCCGCAGGCATCGCCAGGGCAATCATCAATTAATCCACCAATTTTAACTTTAGATGAATCTACAGCTAATTTAGATCCTTTAACTGAAAAAGCAATTAAGTCCAGCTAAGAGGTACAATTTATGGGGCGGTGTATTCGCAAAAAATCTTTAAACCCACTTTAATCAAATATAAAACGATAACAGTGGCGATCGCAGGATCGAGGGGCAAACCTGATAGAGTAGTCACAGAAACTATTAACCCTGTGAGTAAAGGGGCGCTGGCTGGGTTTTTGGTATATTCTTGGAATTGGGCGCGAAAGCCATCATCACCGCAGAGTTCTTCTCGCACAATCTTCAGCGTAGATTGCCAAAGAGATTTATTACCATAGACTTCTATACCCGTTTTATCTTGCCACAGTTCATCAAAACTGGTGTCAAGTCTGCCATTATATTTTTCTAGGGTAGCGAATGCGGCTTGTGCTGGGGTGTAGTCTTTAAGAATTTGCTGAATTTCTTGGATTTCGGCAGAGGTTAACTGGGTAGTCATGCTATATGCTCATCACAGGATAGTTAGGATGGTCAGGATTGGGAATAAGTCGCTGATTTCGACAATCCACTAGTAAATCTAGCATTTCCATTACTGTTGGCAGGGTGGGAACGATTAAGATTTACCATAATCTGTGTTTTAGGGAAAAGCATTTAAGGAGAATTTGTTAATTCCTGAATCAATTGCTCAGGAGTTATAATTCGGAGTGTAATAACGGGGAAGTCTTGAGGATTCCGGGTAATAATCGCATATAATTGATTCAATACAGACCTACGACTCTGTTTCTAGATTATCTCGCACTGACCAAATCGCATCGCGTATTTCTCCAGCGCAATCTTCACCCGTTACTTCTTGCCAAATTATTTCAAATTGGCTTTCTTCTAGTTGTTTGAGCATTCTTGCTAAAGCTTCTATTCTGATATCTTCTATACTAATCAAGTTTTGTTCGTATTGAGGATAAATAATCCAGGCTTGAATATAAGTATTCAACGCTTCTGGCAAATATTTTTGAGTTTCTAAAGTCTCTCCCCAAGCTGTCAGTGTAGTAGCTACACTATACCAATCTTGCTTATCTTCAAAAATTACAGATGCTTTTTCATAATAATTGATTGCCTCTATAAAACTGCGTTTTTCCCGTGCTAATCTACCTAATTGATGATAGACTTTAGCAGCACTATATAATTTTTCATTATCTTCAAAAATTTTGATAGCTTGCAGATAGTAAGTGTTTGCTTTTTCAAAGTCTCCCTCTTGTTGTAAAGCCATACCTAGCTGGTGATAAACAGGAGAAACTTCAGAATAATTACTTCCATTCTCATAAATTTTACGAGCAATATCATAATAGTAAATTGATTTTTTTATATCTCCTTTTTCTTGATTTAGCCTTCCAAGTTGATGATAAGCTTTAGCGGCCATATATAAGTCTTTTTTGCATTCGTAAATTTCACGAGCAAGATTATAGTAATGACTTGCTTTTTCTAACTTGTCTTGTTTTTGTGCTATTATTCCTAAATGTAAATACTCATAAGCAGCAGAATAATTATCACCTAAAATTTTGTATAAAATCAAGGCAGTCTTATAGTATTTTTTTGCAGTTTTTTAAATTTCTTTTTTGTTCTGCTATATGACCTAGATTATGATTGAATACAGCTATCTCATCCCGCAGAGACTCATCATTTAATGATTGAAGCTCATCTAAAATCTCTTGATATATTTGATTTGCTATATCTAAATCACCATTCTGTGATGAATCATTGGCATCAATTCCTCTTAAATGCCTCCAAAGAGCGAAAGCATCTTTCCCTTTTCCCTTGGCCTCTGTTAACTTGATCCCAAGTACACCATATACGCCTTTTCTCAGTAATATGAACTCAGATATTCGTCCTTGTCGCTCATACAATTCTCCCAAGGCTTGCAGGATTAAGTGTATCCCATGCCAGTGTTGTTTTTGTTGTGCTAACCTTAAGTTTTGCAACAAATTTGGTTCTTCAATATTCAATACTCTGGTTGCATACTCAGCGTTACCAACCATTTCTTGATCATGTCTAGCGGCTAATCCTGCATAAAAATCAATCAATCTTTCTTCTAATTCACTGATAACTGATTGAGATTGATATTCGGAAAATTTTTGGCGCAAATACCAAGGTAGGGCAGGGTGAATTTTATATATATTTAGACCAAGAGGTTCTAAAATACCTGCATCTGATACCTCATTTAAAATCAATATCCAATCATGTTTTTGTAAATTTTTACCAAAAACATCATGATATATTTCCGTAAAAGGATTAGCAGGATTCTTGTTAGAAATGTGTGCTAATAATCCTGCATCAACCCGCTCAGAAAATAAACCCAAAAATGGCAAATGTCGCCGAGCTTGTTCTGATAAATTAGTAAAAGAATAATCCAACGACACTGTGAGAGATTTATCTCTTCCCTCCTCCTCAGCACCAGAGAAAGTATCCAGTCCCAGCCGCAATGCCTCAATTAACTGCGATGGTGTCTGCGTCTTCAAATGCGGTAAAATCACCCGCAAAGATAACGGGTGTCCCCCCAAAAGTTTCAACAAATCTAAATATTCCTTCGGAAGTTTCGCCCTATCTACCCCCACCATTTGCAGAATCTTCGCCGCTAATTCCTCCACATCTTGCTCGCGCAGTCCTTGCAAATTCAAACTGTAAGCACAATCAAGCCAAGATTCCTCACGACGACTAGTAATCAATACCCAAGATTTCCCACCGCGCAAATCTTTAATAAACCGTTGTAAATTCTCTCGCTCACTAGCACTCAATAACGGCTCATTCCCCGCCGGGAACCCCGCCACTGGTTCAAAGTTATCCCAAATCAACAAACAAGTTTGATTTTTCAGATAGTTTAATACAGCTTGCTGTTGTTTCTCGGCCGCATACTGGGAAAATTTATCTCCCCAAACCTTTCTACCCACTTGATTGACAACATTACTCAAGGTTGCGCCATGTTCAAAGGAGATAAAGAATATCAGAGAGCGTCCTTGAGTCTCATCTAGCCATCGAGCAAAACCTCCAGCTAACTCAGTTTTACCCACACCTCCCATACCTTGTAACAGCACAATATTGTTTTGGCGAAATGCCCGTTCTAAAAGTAAAATATAGTAATCTCTCCCAATAAAACCGTAGCGTCCCTCCTGGGGAAAATTCACTAAATTACTAACAGTTTCTTCAAAGTAACTTTCAATATCATCAACTGTATTTGCGGGTGCAAACGGTGTATAGTTTTCTTGTTGATATAGCACTGGCACTAGCCAATCTTGTAGCGGTTTATCTCCTTTAGGACTGGGACGCTGTGGCTGATTTAAAACTTCCTTTCGCCCTGCGCTTACTGCCGTTGAGAGACTTTTACCTGCTGCTAATTCCCCGTACAATCGCCCCATGAAATGTTTAGCAGCTTGGGCATATACACTATAAGCCATTGCTACCACACCCTTAGCCCCCAAAGACACTAAGCGCGTCGCCACTGAAGAAAACTTTTCTTCTCCTTCCTGAGCAGATTTGCAAGCATTCAAGACAAAAATCGGCACGCGACAATCTGCTAAATTCTGAGCAATTTTCGCTGCTGTAATAATTTGTGGTGAACCATCGAATGCTTCAAATACTAAAACTCCTTGTCCCGCAGCACCGAAGTTATGCTGAAATCCTGGGCTGTCAGGGTCAAAATTGCCATGTCCATCAAAGTGAACGATATGATAAAACCCTGGTTTGTCATTTAGTTCCCGCTCAAACTGCTCAAAGCTAGGCGGACGCAAAACTTTAATATTGACTTTTTTGCGAATATTTGATATGGAGTCTAGAAGAGGACGAGCAATGGTTTTGAGAGCAATATCTTTTTCACCATAAGGTCGGGCAATTACTAGCAAAATATTAAGTTTATCTTGGGGTAACTCTCCCATTTCTGCTCGGATAGGATAGTCGCTGAGACTGCGAGACATACCTGCTAAAGAAGGAGCGAGAAATTGGCGATCGCTTGGTGAGTAAAGCAACTCCCAAGGCAAATTTAGTACTTCTGGATTATCAGAAACAATCACCAACTCGCACTGATTCAATCCTTCGTAAGTCGCTGCCTGAAAAAATTGCCGTGCTTGCTCACTACTACGAAATACTAACTCAAATAACTGCTCTCCCCAAGTCTGCAATTTCTGCTCAATCTTTACCGCATTATCTGGGGCTAGTCCATAGGGAAAGCGCAGATACTCTTCCAAATACCAGCGCAAATCGTCTAATGCTTTCTTGTCAAATGGATGCTCAAAAGGTACTGCTGGTGCAGTGCGACGATTAGCTTGTCCCGTTGCCAAGAAAGTTGAATCGAATTTCCCTCATGAGTAATCTGCAAGCAATTTTTCGCCATATTTGCTGCCCTTGTAACTAATTAATTTTATGCGATGGGATTCCGATTTGATTTTTGAAAAACTGGGACACTCTAAGCCTTACGTTACAAAGGTTAGAGCTTCAGTATACCTGGTAAAATTCAAGCCGGATTTCTATAAGGAGTGTAATTTAGTATCACTCCCCCAATGGGGGATTTTTTAGGGCAGTGAGCGAAGACTACGACTATGACCACGCCCAACTACAATGCCCTGCTACAAAGCTTTTGGACACCACCTCGTACACCCATTACAGAAAATTCCAACTCAAATAACCATCCTACTGAACCAACAGATATTGCTGAATTTCTAGGTGAAGATTTACTCTGGCAACAGACTATCCCTGCCAAAGAACCTAATCTGAAAAATATCCCTAATGACCTACCAAATAAATTAATTAAAGCACTTCAATCATTAGGAATCACCCAACTTTACTCTCATCAACTTCAAGCCTTACAAGCAATTAGACAAGGTAAAAGTTTAATCCTCACCTCTCCCACAGCCAGTGGCAAAACCCTCAGCACATACCCCGCAATTCTGGAAGGTTGTATAAATCAAGAACATCGAGCATTAGCATTTTATGGACTACGAGCATTAGCATTAGACCAGTTCCACAAAATCTCTGAACTACTCTCTACCATACCAACACAATCCAGACCTATACTGGCAATGATCACTGGAGATGTCAAATCAGAAAAACGAGAACAAATCCTCAAGAGTGAACCGCATATTTTAGGTGTCACACCAGAATTAATCCACTTTCAACTCAAGCAAGCCTGGAAATCCGCGCATTGGGCAAACTTTTATCAGCGATTACGCTACATACTGATTGACGAAGCTCACACCTTCTCAGGTAGCTATGGCGCAAATATGTCCTGGCTGATTCGTCGTATTAAACTAGCAGTAGATCATTACGGTGGCGACTCCAAGAAACTGCAATTTATCTTCCTGAGTGCCACTTGTGGTAATCCTAAACAACTGGCTCTGAAAATCTCCGGCTTAAAACCAACTAAACTCAACCCCAAACCCCTGATTTGGATTCGCAAAAGTGGAGCAGCTTCACCATCCAGACAAATAATTGTCACTCAGCCGAGTTACAATCTGACTGGTGATACCGCTCGGATAATTCAATTTTTACTCAATCAAGGTAAATCAGGTATCGCCTTTTGTAACTCCCGTCGCAGCGTGCGGGAACTAACAGAATTACTCAAATCAAACCAAGTAGCCGCATTCTACAGTGGCATAACTTCTGAGCGTCGGGTAGAAGTAGTTGACCAACTCCAGTCTGGCACGATCAAGTGGATTATTGCCACAGAAGCATTAGAAGCTGGAATTGACCTACCAGAATTAGAATGTTGCATTTTGCGTGGCTGGCCACGTTCCAAAATGGCATACCAGCAACGCAGTGGCCGCGCCGGACGTTCTCAGTCTGGACTGACAGTGCTGCTTCCTAATGCTTTCAATCCCATTGACTGCTATGTAGCAGAACATCCAGAAATGCTGGTATCGCCAGAAGCTGAGGAAGTATTCTTTAATGATGAATATCCCATCTTTGCTGCTAAACATTTGATGTGTGCAGCCGCAGAAACTGGTATTTTACAACTTCACTCAACTTCTAGTCAAATATGGTCAAGAATAGTCACTTATTCATTATTGAAGAAAAGTGGTAAGATTTAGCAATTGAGGCAGCAATTTATTATGCGACAAGTTGAGAAGCATGTTATTAAAAGAGGTGATGCTTGGTTTGATTATTGCTTTCTTATAACTACAATTTCCCGCCAGCTTTACAACACGGCTCAATTCACTCAACGCCAAGGATTCTTCTTTGGTTGGAGTACACAATCTCAAGCCAAACTAGACTTACTATTTAAACAAGACGAAAATTACAAAGCACTTCCCGCTAAAGTTGCACAACTTGTATTAAAACAAAATGCTGATGCTTGGTTTGCTTACTACAAAGCATTAAAAGAATACAAGTTAGAGCCAAATAAATTCACGGGTCAACCAAAACCGCCAGGATATGTTGACGAGAAAAATCTAGTCAAGTTTAACAATCAAGCTATTGCTAAAAGAGAATTTAACAACGGGTGGGTTGTACCTTCAAAGTCGCCAATCAGGATTCCAGTAAAACCAGGACTCAGGTTTGATGATTTGTGCGAAGTTCGCATTATCCCAAAAACCGGATGCTTTGTGATTGAGGTAGTTTACGAATTAGCAGAAAATAGCCACCTTTTCTGTAGCCTAAATCCGCAACTAGCAGCAGCAATTGATATCGGATTAGATAACCTAGCAACCATTGTATTTAATGACCCAACAATTCAGCCAATTGCCGTAAATGGTAAACCATTAAAATCAGTTAACCAATTCTACAACAAACAGATTGCCAAGTATAGAGGATTTATCAAAGTTGGGACTTCCCGTCGAATTGCAAACATAGTTCGCAATCGCCACAATTTTGTGGATTCGTATTTGCATCAATCTACAAAAATGATTGTGGATGAATTTCTGCGTCTAGGTGTAACTCACGTATCAATAGGTAAAAACGAGCAATGGAAAACACATCTTAATTTAGGTAAGCGAACCAACCAAAGTTTTACTCAAATACCCCATGCTAAATTTATCGAAATGCTGACTTATAAACTCCAACGAGTCGGCATTACCGTTGTGGTAAACGAAGAAAGCTATACTAGCCGCGCTTCGTTTATTGATTGGGACAATATCCCAACTTTCGACCCCAGCACCAAGATAAATCACACCTTTTCAGGAAGGCGCGTCAAAAGAGCCTGGTACGTCAGTAAGGATGGTTTGAAGATTCATGCCGATGTCAATGGTGCATTTAACATCGGCAGAAAAAGTAATCCCAAAGGGTTCGATTGTCTCAATTCGCATCTTCGGGATAGGGGATGTTTGGTAGTACATCCAAGGCGTATAACTCCATTGTTCCGGCGCGAACGTGCTAAAAATGGAGTTGCTTAAACCTAAGTTGCAAGTGTCTGACTATATTTGACTATGTGATTTAGAACTATTCCTACTAATAAAATCAAGCACTACTTTGGCACAGCAGCTTATGAGGTAGCAAAACTCCTGTTAGCCCAAGGGCATTTAAATAAAGGTCGTAATGGACTGTGGGCAAAGGGTTATCCCCATAAAGATGTTAACTTTCGGGGTGGCTTATCCCAAACTACCATCAAGCTAGTAGATGCAGAATCTGGAGAAGAACTAGAGGAAATCTCAGAAGATATTGCTCACCGGGAAGTCCATCCCCAAGCCATCTACAAACGACAAGATGCCAATGGACGAATGCTGACTTATCAGTGCATCTCCCTTGACTTGAACAGCAAGCAAGCCATATTAAAACAGACAGCAGATAGCTCACTGTTTACAGTTGCAGTTACAGAGTCAGAAACCAGCAGCCTAACAGTGCTGACTGATCCGGTGAAGTTACCATTGCTGTTTTCTCAAGTCAGTGAAGTTGATGACTGTCAGGAATACTTAACCTTGGAACTTAGTTTTGGTGAAGTTAAACACATTACCAGTGGTTACAGTTTAATGACCCAAATCTATGAGCAGACTTGTTTGAACAAGCGGTGTCTTAACTACAAAGAGCCGCTACCTAAAGAACGTCGTTGTCGGCTTTGTAGCAAACTCACACGTAAGGCTGTAATTGTGAAAACCCTGTCAGAAGAAAAGTTTGAGCAGCCTTTCCGTACTCAATTTTCCGCACCAATGGTCAAAGTAGCCATAAACTCAAGTGCGCGGGAATACCTCCAGCACAATGCCTTGGAAACTAGAACCAATTTAACCCGCAGTGGCGAACCGATTCCCCCTGGTTATCAACAGTTGTGGGAATATTCCAGTCCCTTGATTGCTATCCACAGCTTTGGGCATCAAATTATGAGAGCGTTACAGCTGGTGGCTAGAGTTGATCTAAAACAGGTGAATTTTACAGTAGTGAAGGAGTTAGGGGAAAATAACAATTACACAGGCTATTTCTATGATACCAGTGATGGTGGTAATGGTGCGGCTGAAGCTGTGTTTAAACATCTGCCAAAACTTGCTGGTGCTGCGAGAGCGATGCCTGCGGCGGGCTACGCCTACGCACGAGATTGCAACTGCGATACTGGCTGTGCCAAGTGTATAATTCAACATGGTTGCCCTGATGGTAACACTGCTTTATTGAAGCAAATGGGATTACTGTTGTTAGATGCGATCGCCTCCTCCAAGGCGTAGCCCTACACTTGATGTTTGACACGAGAATCGTCGTAGACATCGTTCAAATTCCAGATTTTATTGTCCCAGATACTCAATCACTGCCTCCAAGTCTGCGATCGCTCGATTAAATCGATTGAGCATTGCTTCTGCTACTTCTGGTTGGGCGTTGACAGTCGGTAGTTTTTCTCTTACCACACCTTTGAGTGCTTCTAGCCACAACGACAAATTTGTATGTCGAGCTGCTGTCAACAATCCCATGTTGGTGAGAACAGACAAGTGAAACCCAAGTTGGTCTTGTCCACCATAACCCAAATATCCGTTGCTCAGTTCTAGTTTTTCTGGAGTAAATTCAAAATACTGGTCAGAGGTAATACCAGCAGATTCTAATTTGGGTTGTGGTAATGGAGGTTGGGATTGAGTCATTATCACTTAGGATTGTTGTACAGCAGGTAATTTTGACATTTGCAAAACACTGTCTGACCAAGTATCAAGTTCTTGAATAATCTGGTTTTTAGCTTCTGTGTCATTCCAGGCTTGTTCCAATATATCGGAACTGCTCGAAGAGCTGGCGCGTCTCGAAGCGCGCGAGAGGGAACTGCGCGCGATCGAGGAGCGTTTCGTTCTCACGCAGGATGCGAGTGTGCTTCAGGAATTCACCTCTTCGGAACCCATAAGAAAAGTGGAACTGGCGAATGACCACTTCGAGAGGCCGGTAGCTCTCTTGCCTGAGAGCAAAATCCCCCCGGAGGCAATGGCGGAGTGGGAACAGGTGCTTAAGCGGTTTTTGCCTGATGTAAAAACCGAACGCGTCTTTTCTATGGAAGGGGAGAGCTATCTCGCTTTTGTCGGGATCACCGGAGCGACTTTAAGCGTGATAACTTAATAACTTGCAGCGGCAGGAAACGGCATGACGCCGGAGAAGCTGAACGATCTGTTGCAGTCCTGACAGGAGTTTTGTTGCGTGTCATTTTCGATACCAACGTTCTGGAAGCAAAAAAGCGGGATAAGATGAAATCCCGTCTTAAACTGTTTTTTAGTGTGATCGCTTGATAAGGTTCGACCACCATTGCTTTATTATCTGCCGGAAACCAAGTTTTGGTTTCTGGTTCCGCTCCGTGGCAGGCATTTCAACTGTCGGTGGCTGGGCAGCATCATAGTAATGTTGTGTAGCAGCCTCTTCACGTTTTCTACCGGCGTCTACCTGCTTATCTGACCAATCTTCAGCCCACCGAATTTTATTACGCTTTACCCAGTAATGCGAGCGACACGGAAAGCTCCAATTGCCGATGGAGGGCGTAAGTGAGATTGTCTTGCCGTCAAAAATCAACTTCCAATCGGTCGGCGTTATTGGGGTAACGACTTTATTGCCGCATCCGCAACAGCACTTATGAACGGCAGTTGTGTAAGCTATTGACACGTAGATAATCCCCTCCTTAAGTTCGGAAGGGATAAATTCAACAAATTGATGCTCTATAGCATTGAGTCGGTTCATGCTTTATCTTCGCTCAATACTTTGTTGCTTCCGATCAGATAAGAACTGTGGTGTTCATGCTCGTGATCATGATAAAAACCACAAAGCTTTTTCCATTTGATGACCGCTAGCACGGCATTGAACGCATTGAGATCAGCAATCTGAATGTTGGTGTTGTACTCGCCTGGGGCGTCGCCGTCAGCAAAAGAAATGCGATTGTTTTCCCTCACATGCTCTCGCTGCTGAGGAGTGCTTAGAGTAACAGACAAGATGCCGCCTAAGCTCCCGGAGGTGAGAACAACCCCCATACCAACATCAATAAACGGGATGCCGAATTCTTCAAGCTTCTCTACAATAACCTGCTTTGGGCTGGCTTTGTCCATGCAAATGAATACCATTTGCATATCTCTTAGTTCGCTTACAGTGTCCCCGGTGATATGATACGGGTGAGCGATAACCCCTTTATGCATCTTAGAGTAAATGGACTTGTAATAGTCTACCTTATAGGGGTGCTGGTGCAATTCTTCGGCAGACGGTGCGCCCGGCGCTCGAAAGGCATTGTGCTGGAGGAGTAGGTCTTTATCGTATAGATGTATCTCGTTGACTGGGGTTTTGGCAACCATGTCCAGCACGTAAGAACCCGTTCCGCCGAGACCTATAATCGCGAGCTTTTGAATCTTAAGCTTGTTTGTAACATCCGTGATTTCCGCCCGTGTGGAGGACGTATCGTCGTACTGAAAGACGGAGCTTTCATCTTCAGGCTCGACTACGGCAAATGTCTTTGCCGTTACGCCTGGCTGAACAATGGCCGCCGGATCAGAAATCCGGTCAACGTAGGATGTTACTTTGGCGTAATAGTTTTCATAGTAGCCGGACATCGGCTTCGCAGAGAACTTATGGTCAGCATCTACCCCATCCCCTAAATGGAAAGATTGGGTGGAATTGGCAATGGCCTCTAGCTTATTGCCGTCGCTATCACAAGGATGCTCACCCTGGAAATAAATAGTGTGATCGGCTGGGCGTCCTACAGGGGCTATGGTTGATGTCAGTTTGGAGATAAGGATGCCCCGTTTCACCTCGCGGTTAGCGTTGACATACGGGACATCCTTCACCAACAGACAAGTCGATTTGACTTGAATATCAAAGCCCTCGTTCCTCAGCTTTTGAAGGTCGGGGCTATGACTGATTAGTGGCTGTGACATGGAACCTCATTCCGCTTTTGATCCGAACCTCGCCGCCAGGCTGCAACGAACCTTCGTGGTTGACGTGCGGCCCATGCTCGTACTTGACTTTGATAAGGATGTTTGCTCCCTGCGGCAGCGGATTGAAGGCAAGCGCTACCACTTCCTGAAAGGTGAGAACATCCTTATGCACAACCTTCTGCTCTCCGTTAACGATGATCTTGAATTCCGGGACGGCGCTGTAAAAATGCTCGTCTTCTCTGAGATGGATTTCATTTCCGTCATTCGGAATGGCTTTATCTTCCTGGTTGCCTTCCACCTCCCGAAACAGTTCAAATCCATGTGGAATGTCTCCAAGTCGATAAAGTGCTGAACCTGTTGTCGGGTTCGGCGACTCGTGCTGTCTACGATCAATGTGGACGCGGACTTTACCATGCTTTGCGTCATGCATGTGTTCTTTTTCACTCATAATCCATCTTACACCTAAAAATTAATCAGATATAAACCTCTAATGCGGATCGTGGTACAGTGAAGCTATTGCAGCACTGCAACAACGTTGCTTTAATGATTCAATTCTTTTATATCACATGTGCAACAATGTTGCAATAGTGAAACACACAGGAAAGGAACTTTTTTATGGCCCGGCTTACACTTGAGCAACTTGGCCCCCTTATAAAGAAACAAAGAGGCAGCAGAGGACTGAGACAAGTTGCAGCAGAAATGAATATCAGTGCGGCAACGCTATCACGGGTTGAAGCAGGAAAGCAGCCTGATCTTGAATCCTTTACAAAAATTTGTGCTTGGCTCGGGATCAATCCTGGTGAATTTCTTGGTTATACGGAGCATGAAGAAAAAGAAACTGCATCTAAGCCCAGCCAAAACCAGACGGTGATGCTCGCTCACTTTAAGGCAGGCAAGACAATGAGTCCAAAGACCGCACAACATTTAGGAGAATTGATTCTTGCTATTCATCAAGCTGCCATAGCAGAGGATGACGAATGATTGGCCCAATATCCAAAGGTGATGAAGCACTGTTCGTTCGAGGTTTTAAGACACGATGCGAAAACACCTCCATTCAGATCAGGTCACATCTGGGTTTGAAAGATATAGATCCACTGCCTGCACGTGAAGTAGCAAAATATTTAGACGTATTTATTTGGGATTTGGGTAATGTGCCAGGCTTGCCTGGTGAAACGCTTCATTATCTTCAATCATCGGAAGGTGATGAATGGTCTGCTGTTGCCGTCTGCTCAGGAACAAAGGATATTATTGTACTCAATCCGTCCCATTCGGTTGCTCGCCAAGCCAACGATTTGATGCACGAGCTGGCTCACATCATTCTTAACCATGAAGCATGTCAAATAATTGTATCTGACAATACTGGCATAGGTTTTCGTACATTTGATAAGCGCCAGGAGGCGGAAGCCGATTGGCTGGGTGCTTGTCTATTACTTCCTAGATCGGCCATCGCTGCCAGTCATCGCCAGAATATGGATATTGAAGCTGCTGCCGATTATTTTGGTGTCAGCAAGGATTTGTACAGGTATCGACTACGCATAACGGGTGTAGAGAAACAGCTATCTCGTCGAGCATAGCTATGGTTGACAGGCCAGTCCGGGGGAGCAATGCGGTTTTGTCAGATCCAGTAAAAAACAAGCGATCGCAAAAATAAAATCTAAGTAAGACGTGACTTTATTTACTAAATATGTGCTGGTAGCCACGAGAATTCATCTTGATGAGATATCTCAAAAAGATTAATAGCAAGCCATTTGACGATTGTTAACAAAAATATCTACAATTAGTCTTTTATACTTAGTGTTAATTCAACCAAATAATAATTTGAGAAGCTATAACAACTGGTTGAGTTAAAGCTCAGAACGCCACAGAGCAGGACGGAGAGAGTTCTTCGCAGAAAAACAACATTTGTAACAAATAAAGAAGTAATGAGAGCAATAAAAATAAAACGGAGCGATCGCATATTGAAGCTCTAATAGACTGAATAATATCCAAAGTGACAATACAATACTGCTTCAGATTTAGTGCAGTAATTTTACAGTTCTTATTAGATGTGCTTTATTTACCTGATATTAACCGTATCATCGCTGATTGCATCGCACTCAACCGCCGAACAATCTGATCGATCTCTAAATATAATATGCTGTAATCAATGACTGCCTGACGAATAGGTGTATGTCCTTGATTGACAGCTAATTCTTGTATCTTGGCTGTACGTATAATTAATTTGCAGCTTACCGCTGCATGGGAGAGATGTTATATTCTCTCCACCATGCCAGTAATTAATCTTGCCGATATTCAACAAATTACTAAAACACAGCAACAAGTCCTATTCCCCAGTCAAAAATATCATCCAAATAGCTCTGCCTTTGACTCTATAGTTGCAGATAACTTCTCTTTGGTGATGAGACAACTATTTTTAGGACTGACTGTAGAACCTTTATTAAATGCCTATCCTCAAATTGCTCAGTGGGTTTATCAAATACAGGAACTTGCACCAGAAATATTTCAATCTCGCAAGAAGTTATTAGTCGATAATCCAGTTATTGCACCTCTTGCAATTAATGATGATAAGCACTTTATTCAAGTATTAACAAATATAGCATTTAAGCAAGGTATTCCAAGGCTTTATGAATGGGCTGTACGCCATCCATATTTAAGCTGGCAAGACCGGGTGAAGCTGTGGACTACGGCTAGACAATACTCAGTTACTCCTAACCAAATACAACTCGTAGTTTTAGCATTACATCCTGTGAAACCAGCCCAAAGATTAAATGTACGCTGGAATAAAAAGGATCAGATGCAGACTGAAAAATGGTTAATTAAACTACTGACTCAATCTCCAGATAACAAATCACAATCAAACATAGTCATTCCTGAGTTATCGTCAATGGTCAATTTAGAAGCTATTCCAGAAGTCAAGATTTAAGAGGCTAATGCCTCTGCCATTGGCAAATGCTTGTTACAGATAATCCCAATGGTACTAAAATCAACTGTTGAACATGGATGGCTATTATCAAAACTACTGAAATTAGATGATGAATATCAAGGTAGGTGGGAGCAATGGCGATGGACAATGGAAACTGGAGAACTACCTAAAGAAATACCACAAACTGAGTTTTTAGACTTAGGACATCCTCAAGTTTTACAGATGCTCTCAAGCTGTCTGCAATCTATTCCTAAAGGTGGATGTGACAGTCCTTCCAGATTTATTCCCTATTTCACTGACTGGTTACTTTATGCTCTAGGGCATCCCAGCATTGCTAAATTGCCTTATGAGCCAGAGGAATATAACGGTGCGAGTAATCGTCTTATTCAAGAACTGGAACTGAAGCTTTTGATTTCTTGTCCCTTCGATTACTTCGGTCATTTGTTAGCTGCTAATCGTTACGGACAATCGAGAGCTAAATTCTATCCTACTCCTACTTGGACAGCCAGGACAATGGCTATTGCAGCAGTTGACAGTTCTGCTGCAATAGCACCATTTCATATATATGAACCAGCACTTGGTACAGGAAGATTAGCATTGGAAATGTCCAATTATGCCATCAGTTTGACAGGCTGGGAGTGGGATTCGCTACTAATAAAAATAGCAAGTTTAAACTTCATGCTTTACGCTCCCTACTTGGCATTGCCTATTCCTAGTTTGGGTGGAGATTTAGTCATCGGAGACACCCTGACTGGCAAGGGTATTTCTTTTATTCGACCAAATTTAAAATATGAAACTCCTGCATCAACACCTAAACCGAAGCTAAATAATAGTTTGCTGATTAATGGTATCAAATACGAAAATACTAAAGCACAAAATATGTTGCAAGGAAGTTTATTTTGATGGAAATTCAAATTACTGAGTGGCAACAACTATTTCAAAATTGTGTCAGTAATCCTCCTCTGCCAATTTCCTTGCCTACTATAGCACTTGCCAATCCTCCCTATTGCAAAATTAATCTCACTTCCGATTCAGAACTAGCTAGATTTGAGATGGCTTATAAATGGATAAAACACGGAGATGGAAGCTACGTTATTACATCCAAGTTGAAAACCCAAGCAGAACAAGAGTGCTTATTTGTAGAAGAGTGTTTAAATCAATTACAACCTGGTGAAATAGTCTGTATCTTGGTATCTAATGGAATTCTGTCTTCATCTAACCAAGCACACTTTCGCCAATGGCTATTAAAAGACATGGCTTTGCTAATTGCTTCCATTCAGTTACCTACAGAAAACTTTCAGGTAGAATGTGGATTGGGAATTATCACCAGCTTTTTAATTCTTCAGCGCAAAGGTGGAGATTTACCAATACCAGAAGATTACTCAATCTTTATGGCAGTTGCGGATAAAATTGGTTTTGATAGTCGAGGTCGTCGTCTGTTTCGTCCAATTACAAATGGGCAACAAACCCAAGAAATTGATAGTGATTTACCTCTGATTCTAGAAGAGTTCAAAAAGTTTATCAAAGAGGTATGGCAAAATAATGTTGAGAAATAGCACTTGCTTTAACCACTTCAACCAAGCGCAGATTATCCTCAAATTACTAGCAACAGGAAAACATACACCCCCTGAACATTCTACGCTGTGAGCAACAATATATCCAACAATATTTCGCTTCTTAAAAGCTACCAGTCTCTTATCCTTGCAATCCGGGTGTTTGATAAACTCGTGCTGGGAAATTTTCTAAAACATCAGTTTCACTGCTATTAGACTCATGTGCAGGTGCTACATCTTCTTCTGGTAATGGCAACATCCGCGCTGCTGACTCAATCCGTTCATGTAATGCTTGTGTTAGCGTTTTAATATCTGGAATTGTCACCTGACTTTCTAAAGCAGGTTTAACTTGTGTGTCCCAAAGAGTCTCACTATCATGCGCCCGTTTTTCATCGGCTTTGGACACCGGAATAATTAAAGGATAAGGAATAGAAGCTTGTCCCTCGGAACTATAACCAGGACTGGTAATTACGCACTTGCCTTGAGGAAATTTCAAAATTTCGTCAGCACTGATTACAGGCATTTTTTGTAAATTCTCACTCCAGCTAATTGAACGGCTCATTTGTCCGCCAAGCGATCGCCCAGTGGTACGATTTTTAATTAGCACTTCCTTCTCACCGTAGCGTTTGGAGTAATCCTCAGCCGTTTTGTAGTTACCAGGATTAAACAAAACATGGGTACTACAAGCTGATGCGATCGCACTCCCCATTTTATCTCCATAAATATCGTAAAGTTGCTCTAAACTTTGGATACCCAGAATAAAGCAGGCACCATTGGAACGATATTCATTAATCCACTGCGGTAAGCGGTCTAGTTTTATAGATGGCAATTCATCCAAAGAAATAATCAACGGATCTTTGCGCGGACGGCTTAAATTACCGACAATCATCAAGTGCATTGCAGCTGCCAGCAGAGGCCCAACCACACTGCGGCGTTCATCATCTAGCTTGAACACCACCATCTCTCTACCTTCAAGCTTAGTGGGAATATCCGATTTCCCTATAAATGCCCTCAGCAAATCAGCTTGGATGAAAGATGAGAAAGTACCTGCTGCTGTGGTCAAAATCCCCGAAATAGTCTTCTCTGCATCCTTAGCACTCAAAAATTGAATAAATGAAGTCGCCACCCATTCATCCAACCTTTTGGACTGTACCGCATGGTCAAGACGTTGCACCAGTTTTGGCAACCGCAGCACAGCATAAAGCATCGCCATATCTGGGTAAGGTGAACCCTTGACTAACTGCAATAGTGCTTTAGCTAACAAGTCACCGGCTTTAGCAAAGAACTCATCACTTTTACCACCACTGGAAGCATTGCGGTTAATCACTTGTCCAATTTCCCCCGCCATTACCCCATCGCGTGCATCACGCATATAATCCAAAGGATTGATCACACCGCTAAAGGGTTCACCGGGGGCAAATACTCGTACTTTATAGCCATAACGGGCTGCTAAGGGTGCATGGAGTCGTAGTTGGTCGCCCTTCTTGTCGTAGAGTAAAATCGGAAAACCTTGCTGCATCGCACTTTCTAACATCCGGTCTATGGTTGAGTAGGTTTTACCAGACCCAGGCGCACCTATTACCAGTGTTCCCCTTTCGGCATTGGGAAACCAAACTGTAGGAGATGCACCTAACATTGTTTGCAGATTAGTAATTAGCGTTCGCCATTTACCTTTTACCCAATAGCGAGGAGTTCCAGACCACAGGGTAACTTTATTGTGTTTGCACTCCTTGATTTGCTTGAGTGCTAGGTTAGTTGCTGCTAGTTTCTCGCTAATACCGGAGACTTTACCAGTGGTAATTTTTCCCTTACCACTACCACTGATTTGCAACAACAGTATAACGAACAGTATTCCACCTACCATCATCCAACCTTGGGGATTGTTATACTGCTGAAATAATTTGCCAAAGTCAATGCTAGCCAGAGGTGCTTGGAAGGATGACACTTCAATTAATGTCGAGTTAGCAGTGATCTGGTTGTGTGGTAGATTTTTCTGGGAAATGTTCATAGCAGTGAAGTATGCATTTAGCAGAAATTTTAGCTACCAAGTGAAAGCTAGGGTATTGACCTTTTGGACATTTTTTTAGAGGTGTTAGAAACTCTATTTCTAGAGGAGTTTCAGATACAGGACATCTTTATGAATGATTGCTGCTAAACTTCGCCAATCAATCCTCACGTGAGAGATTCGATAACTGCAACAGTAAAGAAGCATACTCTTGTGAAGGTAACTCTAGAATAGGCTGAATAATTGTGGCTAATTGTTCATATAGCGTACCAAATCGAACTGTTAGTAAATTTTCTACAACCATACGTTGCCCTTGCTTTTGAGCCTCTTGCTCCCACTGTATATATAGTGGTGATAATTTCATGATTAACCTCCTTTCATCCTCATATATATTTTCGCTAGTTTGTAAATTAGCATTCAAGATACTTTATTTGATGGCGTAATTTAAATCTGTGGTGGAGAGTAATTGCCTCATAAACAACGATTGGTAAATAAGTTTTGAGGCTAACGCCTCATGCGTTGGACAATCATATTTATGTACTCCAATGGTTAAATCTAGGGTTTCAAACAACTCTAATCGCTCCAATCAATCTACTGCCAAAACTGCTGCTTCTAATACCAAAACTCAAGCAGCCAATAAGAAAGCTTCTAACACTCAATTGTCAGACCTTGATATTGACGATATTGATCCAGAACTTCTCAGCGACAGTTATAACCAAGTTAGACGACCGTTACTGCCTTACGGCATTGTCGTTAATGACAAACCCGCCGGACTTCTAATTCCAGAAGACCAGCTAGAAAAGGCTGGCTGGCTTGATATGCCACAGGAGAACGACCTAACTATTGTCACCCTAACTGAAGATGTTACTGGACTTTTAATTACTCAAGCACGGTTACTAGTTTTAGCTTTTGTGCCAGAGTATATCCGTTATAAATCAGATGTTGAAGACTTAGGTGGTTCTTTTGTTGGGCTTTATGATGAATACAAACATAACCTTGACAAGAAAACAATGGATGTGTGTTCAGAACATGCACTGGTGTTTCTGGATGAGGATAATCAACCCCTGCATACTACTCCTGTCGTTGTCCGCTTTAAGAATGTAGCTCTCTGGAGTTTTAAGTCAGTGCGTGAGGAGTTTTACCGTTCTTTGGAGAAAACCTTTGCTGACTATTTCCAAGTGCCATTTAGTGGCAAAAACGATAGGTGGCGTAGCTTAGGTGTGCTGTCAGTCGAGTTCAAAGCTGTCAAAGAGGGCGAAGGTAAGAATAAACACGACTGTTGTAAGACTGTAGATTATACTAAACCCACCGTTGAAAATCTGTCTCAATTTTATTTGGGTCAGCCCACAGCTAAAGCCTTAATTTGGCAACAACATGATGCGATCGCTGGTTTTAATGAACCTCAATCCCTACCTGCTTTGCCAGGAGAATCGGTATCTGTAGACGTGGAAGTATTGCCACCAAATAAAAATAGGAACAAAACTCAAAGCGTTCGTAAATCCAAACCAGCGACCAAGCCACCTCGCAAAATTCAACTTATTGACGATGACGACTTCCTCGATGAAACCGACGATTTGGAAGCTGAGTTAGACGATGATGATTTTGAGGAGGAAGACGATGAACTAGATGATGAGGAATAGTCCAATGCAACTATAGCGTCTGTGCTGGTAAACTACCTACTACTCAGTGCTGAGTCATGAGTTCTGAGTAGATTAAAAGTCACTCAGTACTTATGTACTTGGTATATGCCCCGCACGGCATCCACTTGTGGGCGGCCTTTTAACTCAGCACTCAGCACTCTTCATCCACAATTGACCTAGATACCGATTTAATGGGAATTTCCTAGAGGTTTTAGAAGAAAACTCTGCCGTAGCTAAGATGACTATGGCAGAGTTTTCTTCTAGATTTCGAGTTATCAACTTTGGGAATTTTTACCAGTAGTGAAAAGCTGACTATCAGCAAGTTGATAGCCAGTGCCATTGAAACAAAAATTCAATTGGCGTAGCTGCTCTTGCTCGGTTTGCAGTACTTTAATGCACGGTAATGCCTGACCTCGGTTCTCTCCCACTGACAACAAATGCTTATCTGGTGGCAGATTGGAATTCAAGTAACTCAAGAATACCTGAGTAATTGGTTTGTCCTTTCTGAGCCAGTAACCAGTATGCAGACATCCCAAAGCACCACAGACATCAGGCGTATTCAAGTTGAAAACTGCGAACCTGCCGTCTTTTCCTTCCACACTCCAAGCCAGTATATTTTTAGCAGATACTTTGGAATTTAACTCTGTATTTTCTACAATCACCTGTTCAACGACTGTAGCAGGCACAACATTAGCAGCTTTGTTCCAAGTAACGGTTGCCGCATTTAAGCTACAGCCCCCTAAGCTCATGAGAATCGACAGCAACAAAAAGATGCCCAAACCAATGCGAAACCAATGAACCCAGTAGCGTACCCTCATAGTCGGTGCTGGTAATTGATATGCAGTTGTCTTCAGTGGTTGAGACTGACTAGGGGAGGCGGAGTCAGAATAAACTCCCTTTCCTTCCCCTGTTTGCCCAAGGTCTATTTTTGAATGCAACTCAGGATCAAATATTTCTTTTATCTCATGGGGTGAAGTAATAAAAGTTTTAGATAAATCTGCCATACTCTACCTCCCATTTTCAGTATTTTTAGCAGTGCTGATGTAGCTATAATTTACATTTGGAGAACAGGTCAGCGTTCCATTATCGCTATTACTGTTGCGATAACTAGCTAAAGCGGTTTTGCCGTAATCTTTGAGACTGAGACGACCAAGGGCATCTGAGCCATTTCCATCAACTTTGCTATAATCACCACCAAAATGCTTTTGAGCCACTCGTTCAATTAGGCGTTCGCCCGTAAATGGCTGTCCTGTAGCCGGATCGATTTGCTCTTGTGTCACTTGAATTTTGTTAGCCATATCAGCCATAAATGCCCTATCTTGGTCGGCTGGAGGAAAAAACTCAAATAGTTCAGCCTCTGTTGGTTGATGCCCTTGCTCTACTTGACTCAAGAACTTTTGACCTCCAGGCTTGGCAGCAATTAACTGTACTGCATAAGGGTTATAACTCATGAACTGGTAGCGACCGAGAGCGCGACCACAATTCAAACCCCCATCTGCACAGGTATGTATGCCAATGGCTTTGTAATCCCCGCTACCAGCGCTCTCAATTTCCGCGATCGCATTTCCCAGCGATCGCAAATCAATACCGGAGAATGATTGACCTGTTATCGACTGACTAGCACTACTAAAGGTGCATGGATTAATCTTCTCTATTACTCCAGTACGGTTGGTAGTGCTAGCTTTAGGCTCTCTTGTAGCTCCAGTTGGTAGAGACGCAGTATTTGTCCTTTGTTCGTTCAAATTACCTACAAACATCAGGGAGTTGACCTTGTAGCTGAAAAAAGGAACAGGCCCGATAAAGTAAGGTGTACAACCCATTCGCCAAGCACAGAACCGAAAGAACAAAGCCGTATCTACCGTATCAGTGGTTTCATCCGGCTCCATTACCACCACCTTAAAAGCTTTACCAAACGGTAGCCGTCCTGTTGGTTCCCGACCGTTATTCACCGCTTTCAGGATACCCTGTCCGCCCTCAACTTCTTGGTATTTACCGGAAATCCACTGCTTTCCTTCCAACTTACCGCGATCGCTACGACCTGTATTCTCCAAATCGTCCAATTCTAAATAGGCGCAGTCTTTTTCAGTACAAGGCACAGAAAACCCTTGCACGTCTGAACCAGAAATCGTATTGTTACGGCGGTTTTCTGTTGGGCCATAAACTACATCAATCCGCATTACCAAGCTACCAATTTCAGTGATGGGATTAGGCATTGATCCTAAAGGTACTTGTCCCAAACCAGGAATATCCGAAACATTGCTATTCATCCAACCTGTAAATTGTTGTAGCTGTACTGCATCTAAGTTAGGAATTGAAGAAATAGAAAACTCTGACAAGTCGATTTGTCCCAGCTTCATTTGCCCAACTTCATACTGTGTTAGTACCTGAGCTAGTGTTAAATTAGATGCAGTAATTAAGTGAGATTTTAGTAAGGTTGCAACAGGTGTAATATTGTTTACTTGTGTCTTAGCTAATTCTGGAACAACCTGAGCTAGATGGCTCAATGTCTGCTCCCCAATCAGAGGAAATTCACTCAAGGCAATTTTGTTTAAATCTATACTGTTAATGTCTGTGTTCGCCTCTGGTTGTGTGCGGAGAGCGATCGCCTGGATCGCCTGCAAAGAAAACTCCTCTGCCTGTAATGCTTCACTGATATCTCCTAACTTCAAATATTGGTCAGGAGTCATACCCACATTCCAAGTGCGACTCAGGTCATAACCCAGTGTCTGGCTGTAGGGACTGCCATCAATTGCACCGGATTGACTGATACCTGGTAGCTGGCCCAGAGAAATGCGGCTCCAGTCTGGCAGCAAAACTTTAGTAGCAGGTAGTCGAGACTGAGGATTTGCAACTTCTACAATTCGAGTCGGTAAATTGCCATCACCAATTGTGTTGATTGTAGCTTGTGCGGCGATACTATAAATAATACAAGCAATGACAACCAGAAGAGATATCCATGCTTTTGGTATCTTCATAATTTTAGGTTTAAAAATGACAGCAACTATACCCCAATAAGCAAAGTAATTTATTTAATGTAAACCATTCATTTGTTACTTGTGGGGTATAGTTATCAGTAGAAAGATGACTTATAACTCTAGCTCTGGCGATGCTGACTGTTGACTTTTCTTAGACTTGTAACCGGAGCCAGAGCCATATCCTGGTAATTGAGGATTGGGATTAGCAGCCGATTCAGTGTAAGGTGTATCCCCAAGATTGATTTCAAAAATATTCTCTTGATAACCATCCCTAAATTGGTCTGTTTGCAAGGGATTACTACTATCTCCAGAACTTAATTGCTCAACACCGTAACATAAAGATTGATAGCCACTGCCAGACTGATAATTACTACTGTCGTCAGTATCAAGATTTTGGTTAATTGTGGGTTCGTTATTCATTGGCATTACCTAAAAAACCTGTATCAATGCCAGCATAAAAAGAATTATCTAATATCAGCCTTCACCTATTGGACATTAATTTTTTAGCCGATTGGCTATTTTTGGTGATGCGCTCATATCGAGATGACAAATGGAGCAAATGAATTTAATTTCACCAGAAATAATGGCAGAAATCAGTGATGGTAATAGTACCAAACTGCCAGACAACACCCGAAAAATGCTGCAAATTTTGGCAAGTTTAAATACACCAAAAGAATTATTAGCAAGTCTTTTGGAAATAGCTGAATTTTCCCTACACCATGTTCGCTACCTTGCAGGGCCATTGGTAATTCATCGCAGTCCTTGGAGTGATACGATTCCCCAATGGCTGAAGTTTGCTTGTATTCAGGAGCGATTGAAACTTATCTTCACTGAATACGAACAGGATCAGGTTGGTGTTTCCAGCACAGCCACAGAAGTTCTTACCTACATGATGCCAGCAACTTACGAAGCACCTCTGCATAGAGACTACGCTGACCTTTATCTTTGGGCAGGTAATGAAGTTTTAACCAAATACGATAAATTACCAAAGGGTTGCAAGAGTTTTTATGAATTTCTAGGTGATGGTGCTACGAACAATGCGAGCAATAATCGCATCATTCATTTTAATCAGGTAAAAAATGAATTCAACTATCTTAGCAGGTCAATTCGACGCAGCGTAGTTAAACACGCAGCACAAGAGGGATGGGGTAAGCGTAATGTTAATGCCAAGCCTAACTTAGACTCGACCCAAAGCACTCCAACTCCTAAACCTTCATCAAATTCAACTGTGCAAATTAGCTTGTTCTAAATTTTCCATAAATCCTCAGTCGATTAAAATTTTCATCTGAGGATTTTTCTGTTAAATGGAAGCGATCGCTTCTTTAATTATGAACATAAATTTCCAAGTTAGTCATCATGAATACTCAAGAAACTCAAGAAGTTTTAAATCATCTCATCATTGGAATTACAGCCATATATGCCATTGTGATGGTCGTTGATTTCGTTGTGGGAATAGTCCATCTGTGGCAGAAATTTACACTCAACATCGAATACCATACTAACAACACAACAGATGAACAATCACACCTAGAATCTATTAATCTTAATAAACCTCTCAAGTTGGAAAATCAAAATCAATCAACTAACCGTATTACATCAAAATCAGAACCTCAACCAGACAACTTTATTAGCATTGATGTAGACAAAATTGATTTACGGACAGCCAGAAAAATTGCTACTGCCATAAAAAAAGCTTCAACATCCAATCCTGACTTAATTATTAAACAAAAAGTCAACAGTAAAAGTGTTCCTTTAGCCTGGTTGCAAGCACAGATTAAGCATCGTTTAGAACTGGCACCAGAAATTGTCACACCCATTATTAGAGAATTGGCTCCTACTGCTTTTACATCTGTTCCAGAGAATATTCAGCATTATAACATTGCAAAAACAGGTAAACGTAAAGTCAGTTAATCATATAAAGAGAGGAATATCGATAGTATTACCTCTCTTTAATAGGGTTTCAAATCTTTCTATAAAACTAATTTGAAGTTGCTAGATATACAAGCTATCGCTTCTAGGTGAGAAATTCAAATTTAATTTATTATGAATACAGGCTTAATAAATACAAATAATTCCAGTATTTCTACTCCAGAATATACTCTTGCTTCCAATGTTTCAACTCTTAATTCTGCTCTCCAAGCTCTGTTTCAGGCAGAAATTTTAGCCATAGATTGTGAAACAACAGGACTTGACCCTCTAACTGATTCTATTAGACTGATTCAAATAGCTGCACCAAACCATCCGGTAGTACTAATTGATTTACCAGCTATTCCCAAAAGCGAACGCTCACTTTTAAAACAACTCCTTAGTAACTCTGCTCTCAAAATTGCTCATAATGCCAAGTTCGACTGGCAATTTCTCACACTCGCAGGACTTCAACCCTCCGGTAAATTCTTTGATACCCAACTTGCTTATAAAGTTATAACCGCAGGATTAAAAACAAGCTCATCCTTACAAAATATAGTTAAAAAGCTACTACACCTTCAACTAGATAAAACTCAACAAATCAGCGATTGGTGTAAACCTCTTACCAAGGTTCAATTGCACTATGCTGCCGTAGATGCTGCCATATTACTTGACCTTTACCCAATTCTCCTCAAGAAGTTAAAGCAGGCAAAGTTACTCAAAATTGCCCAACTGGAATTTCAGTGTATGCCTGTTGTAGCTCAAATGGAACTTAACGGGATGCTATTTGACTTGTCTCGATGGCAGATACTGGGTGCAAAACTAGAAGCTGAAAAAACAGATGCTTTAAGCCAACTCAAGCAACTCCGTATTGCTAGCTCTCAGATGTCATTGCTGCCAGAACTGACAGATGCAGTAAACCCGAATTCACCTCAGCAAGTTTTGGCTGCTCTACAAGCTATTGGTATTAAAATCAACTCAACTAATCAAAGTAAATTAGTTTCTTTAGCTGCACAGTATCCCATAATTCAAGCATTGCTAGATTACCGCCGTCTATCTAAAATTATCGGCACTTTTACCGAGAAACTACCCCAGCATATCCACCCCAAAACTGGGAGAATTCATCCCAACTATTATCAATTAGGGGCAAAATCCGGTAGATTTTCTTGCCGCAAACCACCTCTACAAAATATTCCCCGTGATGAAGCCGCTCGTAGCTGCTTCATTGCTGCCCCCGGCTATAAAATTATCAAAGCCGATTACTCCCAAATAGAACTACGAATTATGGCTCGGCTTAGTGGTGATACAAAGATGTGCCAAGTCTATCGCCAGGGGGCTGACTTACATCGATTAACAGCATCTCTAGTAACTGGAAAACATATCAATGAAGTGACTGAGGAAGACCGCAGACTAGCAAAAGCAATAAACTTTGGATTGATTTTCGGTATGGGCGCTGCCAAACTCCAAATTTACGCCCAAGTAAAATATGGGGTGGCAATGACATTAGAACAAGCAAAAGCTTTCTCTAAACGATTCTTTGAAGCTTATCCTGGAATAGCTAAGTGGCATGAAAACATCAAACGTAAATACATCCAAGGCATTAAGGAAAGTCGTACACTAGCAAATAGACGACGGAGATGGGTAAACAAGCCCCGACTATCAGAGCTATTTAATCATCCAGTACAAGGTTTAAATGCCGACATCAACAAATTAGCTATGGTAAAACTTTCAACGACCTTAGCTAAATTCAGAACAAAACTCATTTGTGTAAGGCATGATGAAATTGTACTGGAATGTCCAGAGACTGAAGTTGACCAAGTTAGCCATATATTACACAATTGTATGGTTGCTGCTGCCCAAAAGTTTCTCAGCCCTATTCCAGTTATTATAGATATTAAAACATCAAATAGCTGGTGAACTATCCCAACTTGCCGAGTACGACTGAAGTTGGATTCGCAGTAAAGCTATTCTGAGAAGATTTGTCAAAAACTCAACTGCCCTCCTCACAGTATAGCTCGTGCAAAATGTGGTTAGAGGGCGTTTCGTTTTTGATCCGAAGCACTATCCCCGCCCTATCTCAATACCGTTTAGTTAAGGACATTTATCTGTTGGGGCGGGCTGTTCTTGAGCAGGGGGAGAAAAAAGGCTTAACCCAAGCGTATTACACCCTATCCACTATTTCTGGCTATTCCTGAATCGGTATTCTAGCCATTATAAATAACGGAACTATTTTAACTATATCTGCTTACGCAGATTTAGAGTGAATCAAGAGTTTAAAACCCGCTTAATTGGGTTTTATTGGTGTGTCTATAAACTCTGTGACTAACAAATACCTGATGTAAAAAATGAGTTTTAATATTTACATATTTGAGGTGCATTAATGTCTAATCCCCGGATTTTAGGGGCAAGAGAAATTCATCTAATTTCACTCTACAGTCACTGGGAATTTGGTATGAAACCAGAAGAATTTTATGCCAAATGGGATGTGAGTTATGAACAAATTGCCTTAATATGCTGTCGTTCTGATTCTACGGTCAGAGGTTGGTTTAAGCAAGGTAAGTTTAGACGCTATCCTCAGCCTAATGATTTACGACATTTGGCATTCATGGACTTTTTACTGGAACATTTTGAAGAAGTTCCCGAACAACTTTGGCAATTGCTATGTCTGACTCATTCGCCTTGATATGAATAACATTTCTATTCTACATATAGCAATCCGGTTTGATTACTGAAAGGTTTTTAAAACAAAAGCTTTGCCCTGCAAGGTTTTCAGATTGAGTACACAATATTTCATTCCAGTCTGAACGCTATATATCTGTCCAATAAATCTAATGCACACATAATTCTAATTGTCAATATCAATTTGACCTGTCTTTGAGTATACCTCCTCGTTTAAGGTAAATATTGGCGATTTAAAAGCACATAACATGGTTATTTTACAGCATTTTTAAGGGGTAAAATATGACTTATTCTGAGCAATTAAAACCGTGGTGTATTGTCCGTGATATTCCCAATCAAGAAAATATTGTTGTGAAAAGATTCCGCCGACGTGATGATGCTGTTGCTTATCTGCAAGTGTTGAAGCAGTCAGCGAGAGATATTGCTTTTAAAATCATTTTTAAGGCTCAAAACGTCAATATGCCACGGGATAATGAAGCTTTGAACGGTTCCTTTTGAGAAGATTTGAAAATCATAAAAATACTTTGAACTCAAAGTGGGTGAAAGCAAGGCAAGCGGTGTTACCGAGTAGGAATTATTGAGCATGATTCGCCAGTCCGTAGGCGTAGCCCGCTGCGCCTATCTTAAAGGATATTTTGAAGTACTCACCGAGCGCGTAGACGCAAAGCGGCTTGTCGCAGACACGCTTCACTACTCAAATGGATGAGACATTAGAACCGACCCTTCTCACAACTATCTACTATTGAGTTGTCTTAAACCACTGGCTTTTCTACCACAAAGATAGTTGTCCTGGTGATACGTTTCCCCGTCTGCGCGTATGGAACAGCATATGACAACCGCTGCATAAAGCCGCGAGATTTTCTGCTCGGTTGTCCTCGGGCGTATAATTTCGGTGGTGAACCACTAACGTTTTAATGCTGCGTTCTCTACGATTTAACCCATCTCTTTTATCAGTTGGACGTAAGCATTGCATACCGCAGCGCGTGCATTTCCAGTCTGATTTTGATTTGACCTCAAGTGCGATAGTATCCCAGTTTGAAGAATAGCGACTGCGGTTTTTACCAGTCATCAATCAGTTCCTTTTGGGTTGCAGAAAACTAATTTTGCTTGAATTTGACGCGATATTATTGTGATTATTTTTACGCAGAAAGTTTTCCGGAAAAATTCACCTGTGACATAACTTGTGTGCGTATTGAATTAGCAGCCTTCTCTGCAATTTCTTCTCTATCAGCATCAGTAAGAACTACTGCAAGTAGCGATTTGAGGGCTTCGCGGTTAGATATAAACTCCTCACCGTATAAATCATCTTGCAACAAAGTAGCTTCCAAGTGAGGTATTAACTCAGGCGTAGGAGATAGCAACCGCTCTTTAATACGTGCCCTTGCAGTTTCTGTCGCAGAAGTTGTACCTATACCTAAATCCCATGTTTCAATTATTAGCCTGACTTCGCGGTTGAGAGATACACGCAGCGTTGATAGGCGACCAAATAAAGGAAGGTTGAGCATTAAAGGTGGTAATGCATTACCCCAATCTAAACCAGCACCAATAGTGCAATTTGCTTCATCTTCGATGCAAACAGCTTCTTCGAGCCATCCTTCACCAAAAAGTAAATCTATAGCTTCTTGGGTTATTATTGACTCGTTTGCCTCAGAATTATCCTTTTGCTGTTGATGATTCATAAATTTTTACCCGGATCAGCCTTTATCTTCGTCTCAATACACCATACTCAAAGTAGACTAAATTTTCATATTCTTCTTCCGAACCGCAGTTCAACATGTTTTGTTTTTCGTAAAATCCTTCAGACCTTGGTAAGGAATGCAACCCAATTCTACCTTCATACCCAAGCTCAACACTTCTAATTCTTGCGAAATTTAATAGTGCTTGACCAACACCTTTGAATTGAGGCGGGCGTTGAATCTCGATTCGGTTAGTGGGGGCAGTGGCAATACCATCAACATAAACTAGCCTCTTACCAACATTTAATCGAGAACCATGCATTTGCGTTTCTATTATCATTAATCCTTGAGTTTTGTTTTCGCACTCAACTGCGTAACCTTCAAGATTTTCTTGATTGTCAATATATCTTAATTTGAATATCCAATCCCAGTATTTATCTTCTTGACTAAATAACCTTAAGCTTTCTACCCAATCGTTAACATAATCATCAACATGTCTTTGGACTAAATCTACCAAATAGGCTTCAACAGATGTATTATCAACACCCCTTTTTAACTCGATTTTTCGCTGCACCTAAAGCTCCTAATTGTCAACTGATTATTAAAGCTTATGACTGCTATTTGACTGGTAGATAAAAGAGTAAATGTGAATGCGTATATCAATAGCTTTATGCCAACCAGCAAGCACAGCATCATCTGAAATGTCTCCAAGAACTACCAAACCATCTTCTTTATCCATATAGTAAGGTAAAGGATCAGCGCTCAACCAACCATAAACAATGGCTTCTTGGTCTCGCTCGTAAATTCAGAAATTCTTGAAAATAATAAAAATACTAACTTGCCGGATGATATAATCCCGTATTTTCGTTAAATTCCCACCCCATACCCGATTTATCCTTGCCCTTGCACCATGCCACAAAAAGCGGTGGGTGCAGCTTAATTCGCTGTTCGCGTACAGTTTCTTGACTTACACCAAGTCTTGAAGCTAAACCTTCTTCGGTTAATGGTTGCATTCGGGGAGTATGCACAATGAATGATGAATTGTTGTTGTACGATTTATTGCCCCGCCTCGGTTGGTTGTTGAGATGATTTTGAATTTTAATAATCGCCTCAGTAAACTGTGTCATTCGGGCTGTCATCCCCTCCACTTTTTCTGATAAATCGGCGAGATTATGGATTGCTCCGGTTTCGTTGCTATTAGATTCACTTGAAAACTGTGACTCCAGCTTATCAAGTCGTGAGCAAATAGCTAATATCGTTTCATTGGTCGGGTTGGGGTGACTATTGTTACCAGCAACCAAGTACTCCTCAACACTTGCCTTAATCTTAGAGTCGAGGCGTTTATCTAAATTATTGCCACCAATTGCATCAAGGTTATCTAGATCATCTAGGTAGAGTTCGATAAATTGGGTCAGCGTGGCTGTTGCCGTCGTTCCTTTCGACTTACAACGGGCGATAAACTGCTCCCACATCTTTTGGTCACAGTTAAAAGATGCCAGTTTCTTGTTTTTCCCTGTTTGGCTCATGTCTAGGTACTATCTAGGTTAACCGGGACTGGACACGACCGAATAAGCGCGTCATCCCGAAAAGATAACTACCTTGACACTATCATTTTGGAGCGCATCAGCGCGATGGCGTACCCGCCCGCCTTAAGAGCGATCGCTTTGGTTGAGTCGATGTTTGCTTTTTTTACGCAGTGCGTGAGAAGTCCCAACACGCCCAACGTGGTGAATGTACTTTGCAGTTGTCGCCGGAGAAGCATGGCCCAAATCTGCTTGCAAGTCAAAATCAGAAGCTCCATTTTTCTTAGCCAGCGTCGCATGAGTGTGGCGCAGAAAGTGGGCACTGAACTTAATTCCCGCAAAAGCAGAAATTTCCGCCATCATCAACCGCAACCCCCGATCGCTTAGAGGTTTACCCCTGTCTCGACGACTGGGACTGGGAAACACCGGCTGATCATTGCTGGCATCGCCACGGTAATCCAGTAGCACTGCACTCGTCTCCGGATCGAGACTAATAGTTCTGGTTTTATTTCGTTTCCCCGTCACAGTTAATAACAGACAATCTCCATCCTCCCGAAACTGCCGCCAAAATAACCCCGGTGTAACTATGCGCTTACCATAATCAGAAGTTTGCCGCGCAATTTCTCCCGCCCTCACCCCACTGTAAAAGACGAGAGTCAACAGCAGCCAATGCATCTTATTAGTGTTGTGTTGCAAATCTACTTCAATCGCCGCTTTTTCCAACTTAGCAATGTCGCGTTCCGACAGAATGCGCTCTGCGAGCTTATCGTCCCATTGGATACTTAAGTCCTTGCCCAAGTCGATAGCAAAATAACCAATAGAAGCTCTAGTACCCCACTCCCACAAACTTTTAATCGCCGCAGTGTATTTAGCTGCCGTATTTTTACTCAACCCATAAGTATTTTTCTTTCCCCGTACTGGCTTTTCATCCTTTAGCCAAGCAAGATTTGCGTGTAGATGGAATAACGTTACCATCCTCAAATCAGATATCCCAAACCGCGACTGCATATAATCGGCAAGCTCATAACCAATTTGCCGATATGCCCGTCGCGTTTGGTCGCTTTTAATAGTGACAGAATGTACCCATAGCTCAATTAGCTGCTCCGTCGAATTAATTCTCTGGCGGTTAGGAAAATAATAATCCACAAGCGCAACCCGGGCTTGATCAAGCGGCAGAGTTACCATCTCCACAGCAAGTGATTCCACGCTTAATACAGGTAAATTTTCCATAAGATAAATCCCCAACCCCCACTGATAATTATGATGCCGAGAATGACAATTCCCGGTATCTTTATGATAGTTGTTTCCCAGACACTACAAAATTGCCCATCTAGAATCATCTATATCGTATATACGCGGATATCCCGTATGCGATGATGGTAGTGAGAAGAGTAGGGGAAGTCGGGGAGATGGGGAGGTAGGGGGAGTGAGTAAATATTAGACAGAGAAGCAAATGGTTAAAGAACTGGTTAGAAAGCATCAAGATTTAGAAATTTATAAGATGGCATTTGATATGGCGATGCAAATTTTTGAATTATCGAAAAAGTTTCCTGTGGAGGAAAGGTATTCGCTTACCGATCAGATTCGTCGTTCATCCCGTTCCGTATGTGCGAATTTAGCCGAGGCATGGAGGAAGCGTCGATATGAGGCAGCTTTCGTCGCTAAATTGAATGATTGTGAGTCAGAAGCAGCCGAAACTCAAACCTGGATAGAGTTTAGTGTTAAATGTGGTTACTTGGATGTTGAGATTGGTCGAGAACTCTACGGAACCTATAACCAGATTTTGAGTGGATTAGTCAATATGATTAATCATTCAGAATCTTGGTTGATGAAGCACTAAGAGACTTGCAAGTAAATAACTATTCCATCGCTTTTGAAGCTGGGGGAGAAAGAGCATTTCCTTCCACTACTCCCCCTACTCCCCCTACTCCCCCTACTTCCCCACTTCCCCCACTCTTCTCACTTCTCACTTCTCCACAACAAAAGCGCGAGGGACTGGTGGAATATCCGCAGATAAATATAAAACTTCTGTCTGAAGAAGACCGGGAGTTGGTGAAGAGGGCCAAGCAGCGTGCTGAGGATTTGCGCTTAACTTTTAAAGAGTTTGTGCTGGATTGTATTAGAAATGCACTCTCTGAAGAGAGTCCGGATAATGCAGATAGTGCAACTGCTGCTGAAATTGAAGCTTTGAAAGCTCAAATCGCCGCCCTGTCAGAGAAAGTGAGTATTCCTTCTGCGACCAAAACGGAAGTGCATACCCTCCAGGAAAGGGTAAATCAATTGCGGGTGGGAATTTCAAATGAAATTAAGAAGGATAGGGAGCAACTTGCTTCTTTGACGTTGGCGCTCTCCCGGCTTGAAAGCCAAATTGAACAGTTGGTGCCTTCCTTAAATCTTCAAGTGGATGGCGAGGTAAATTCAAACAGTGATGGCGATTGGCTTTTTGGGGAAGACTCCGGTGCTGAACTACCGTTAACTTAAGCATGGGAATTGAAGAATGGGGACGGCGTAAAGCCTGCGGCATAGCTACGCTTAACGCGCAGCGTCTCGTAGAGAATAAATTCGCCTGCGCCTTTCTTTTATGCTTTCAAGCACCAGGTGTCCCCGCAGCAGAACACTTGGTGTAGTTCACCTGACTTGAATCTGCTGTAATTATTTAGTGGAGATTTTAGCCTTGTGTGAGCGTTAATTCTTCACGCTTGGCGGAATTGACAATTTTCACCAAATGCTGGTTTAAATAACTTTGGGCCGAAATGTACAGACTTTCCCAAATTTCTTGATTGCGACAAATTTTAGTCCCCACTGTATTTCCTGCTGTTTTTTCCGATATCAAGTATTTACGGTAATAGTTACCCCACAGGTGTTGGAGAAAGTTTTCCGCAAATTCGTCAAAAGGAATAATCCAGTTATAGTCTTGGTCTAGGAATACCCGATAGGATGCAATTATGGGTAGTGCGAGGTCAGTTGGCGCACCAAACCCAAACGAGTACTTGCTGTCGGGGAGAAGGGTACTTTTGCGTGTATCAATTGATGCTAAGTCGTTCACACCCTTTCTTCTGGGGTTGCTGATATGTTCTTGGATTATTTCGTACAGTCTTTGCTCAATCCACAGAGCTTTGGGAAGTAGAGGCAATAGAAGAGTTAATCTTTCTCTCTCAGTGTCTGTGATTTGGCTTGGAGTGTTCGTACCTGTAGGGTGCTTGCTTCGTTTATTGCCGTCGGGATTGTATCTATTTCTGTCGAGGCAGTTTAGAAGCTTGAACAAGTGGTTAACATTACACTGAGCATTTCTGGGAGCGCCGCTTTGGTTTTGGTAATAGGCTATTCTAAATTTTCTATCTTCTGCTCTTTCTAACTGGGCTAAATACTGCTTGATAAATTTGTAATCTCCCCTGGCGTTGACTTTGGAGCGAGAATCTACTGGCGATGTGGTATTTGAGGCGAGGGCTATATCTTTAGCCTCCTCTTCCTGGAGTCCAATGTGGATGGTAACTTTGACTCTGGCTTGGGTTAGGTCATATTTGTAATTTTTAGCTTGCTCAAACGCTAAAACTGTGTGACCTCCATTGATAATGCCATCGCTACCCCCCTCGCTAGCTTCTAAGACTTCTAGCTCCAGTTCGGTTTTGTTTTTGCTAGGTTTAACTTTATTCGCTGACAGAACGATTCCACTGTGACGAGAGAAGAATTTTTCTGGTTGAGTCGTCACAGAGTCAAAGATTTGTCGGTATGTCGCACTTTTGCGGTTTGGTTCTCGGATGTTGGGTTCTAGGGGTAAGTCTGTCGGGAAGCCGTCCACATGGGCGGTGGCGATGATGCAATTGGGGTTTGCATGGAAATAGTTGTCTACTTTAATAATCCAGTTTTTCGGCATGGGTGGTTTCTGCATCAAAGCGATACATTCTCAATTATTCTTCTCGTGGGAAGAAGCTCGCGCTTAAAGATTATATTTTGTAATTTTGTCTAAAATTGTACGCAACCAATAAAAATGGAAAATGCCCCAATCAAACGCTTGCGTAAACCTCTGGCTATTGCTTTACTAGCTTCGATTACTAGTTTGAATTTTTACATTCATCTAGTCGATACAAGTAACTCTTAACCAGAATATCAAGTCTAAAATAAGCTCAATTGGATATATTCTGGGGCTTGCTCAGTTAAAGATTCATCTAACAAATCATCCTCAAAATCATCGAAGTCTTCCTCCACATTTGATCGTGATATATATTCAGAAATTTGATGACCTGAATGAACTGGTTGTGGCAATAAAGTTACTATCTCTGCATCGATAAATGGAGAGGCTTCTCGCAGTCTATGTACTATTAATGTCCATTCTTCTGGCTTATCTTCTGATTGGAGAGATAACCAAGAAATTTCTAGCGCAGATTGGTTCCATCCTGGTTTTGATACTCTATCACGTTGCCTTGAATTTGCGGGTCTTTTTGCAGATTGAGGGGAACGACCTATTGAGTAAAAGGCAGAGCTAAAATCCGGGTTATGATAAATGCCACTATACCTGTTAAAGCCAGATATAGGACAAACGTGAGCTACCAAACCATCACTGGAATATCGTAGTCTAGCTACACGCAGAAGTTGCGGATTTTGGCAAGAAAGAAGTTTATTTTGATGCCAAAGATTATTTGGGTCTTTTGCGTCGTCTCCTGACACAAGTTTTAAAAGTGAAGGAAGGTCTTGGCGAAGATTTTGTTCATCCAATAATAGTAGAGTTGGATTTTTTATTTCTAAATCTGCAAAAGCTCGCCCCACAAAGTTTTTTATCTGCTCTGAGGTATAGTTTGAGTTATACTTTTGCTCAAACATGGCAACCGTGAATAAACTTTCATCATATGGCATCCAAGTCGGGCCATAATCCCCTGGTAAACACACCTGCATTTGAGATGAATTATTTTCTGAAGGGATTTTGATAAGTATAGGGATAACTACCTTTGTTTCTCCTTTATTTCGAGCGTTGAGGCGAATGATTCTGATAGCAATGATATCTAAATTATGAGGCAGTGATGTTTGATAAAATCCCGTATAAAAGGGTATACCTAAAGGGAAATTTAACTGACGCATTAAATCTAAAATTGCATTTAAGCACCTTGCTTTGTAAGCTTTTTTTTGTGTATTTAACTTGTTTTTTTTACTTTCATAAGTTTTAACTTGTTTTTCATCATTAGAATCTATAGGAGGAAAGTCTTCTGGATTGATATATTCCGTTTCTGGTTGTAAAAATTGACTTACCCAACTTGCATAAGCGTGTCCCCAACGAATTGCTGCTTTTGGGTCAGTTAACCTCCTTTGCTTGTCGAATTTCCGGTAATCAACTAACTCGATAAGAATACCTCGTTTTTCGTTACTAGGTTTAGGCTGCGTTACCAGTTGGCGTTCGATTAGTCTAGCTCTGTTTTTGCTGGCGGCTGCTTTGGCTTGACCAGAATAAGAACCACCTAAAGATAAAGGAGAAAGCCATTCATTAGGCAAGGGAGTTTTGTCTACTTTCAATAAATAACTTTCTCCTAAACAGTTGGTAAAATTGTAAGTTTCATTGTCTATTTCTTGAACAGTTCCTTGTACTTGTTTACTTTCTAAAAATTCTCTCAACACCTCTAACAAAGTGTTTACTGAATTAGATGAAATCCTAATTCGGTAAACTTGCTCACTGATGTTAGATGTTTCTTTAGGTTTAGAAAGTCGCCGTTTTCTGCAATGACTAAAGTCTATTTTATTGATGATTGGCGCTGCCACTACTCCAGGCGGTAAAGCTGTTGTTAATCTTTCAAATAACTCAAATCTATCAGCTGGTTCTAGCCCAACTCCTACTGGGTGAGAACCTAGTCGCGTTCTGTGTGATAGTAAATATTGTGGTGCATATTTTGCAGGGTCACTTAAAAACTGCATTGGTTCTGGAATATCGATATGAGGAGCTATCATCGTCAAAATTTTGTCAATTCTAGCTTTCCAAATAACTGAGTCATGTCGCATTAACTTGAGGTTGATTAGAGTAGTTTCTCGTTCTACACTTGGATCTGAATTTGGCTTGAGCCATCCTAAATTTTCCATTGCTACATAAACGCTGCTGTCTTCTCCTTTCGGCAGGAATATTTTTTGTCTGGCACCGGGAAGTGGTTGATTTCCCGGATTATCCCAAGCAGTCATAGGTTTAGAAATATAGCGTCTAATACCTGCTTTAAATAGCAACAAGTAGGGAGTTTTGCCGTTAGGAGGAGCGATATAAAACTTTAAGTAATATGAATACCTAGCTACTTGTTCAGCATTATTGGAAGGTGAATAGTTGATAGGAGGCCAGGTAACTAGATAAGCCTCTTTGCCAGTAGATGGAGACACGACTAAAGGCCAATATTCTTCATGACCATTAGCATTCCTTAAACCTAACTGAAATCCCTTTCTAGTTAACCAGCGTGCTATGAGTTCAGGCAAGACCACTTCTAGAACATCAAAGGGAGCATTTTTTAAATTTATGAGTTCCCAATTTAATTCGGCACGACCTGACTCTATCTCAGCTAGGACGGATTTGACTACTTTCAGGTCATAGTTGACTGACAACCAATTTTGTATAATTGCCCAAAATTGGTTTAAATCAATTAAACCACTATAAGCATGAACAATTATCCAATACTCTGGTCTAATTTCTGGAACGCGAGAAAAGGAGTTAGGAAAAATGTAGAGAATGTCAGAGGCACAACCTCTTAAAGCTGCATAGAGACTGAGTATGGGAGGAGTATGGTCTACATCTGCTAGACCTTTTATAATGTCTATCCAAGTTACCGGCAGTCTTAATCCATACACTTCTCCCATGACTAAAGGGTCAAAATTATCATTGAATAACCAAGCTAAAGTCTGTAGCCTGTCAATGGGAGGTAATTGTTCTTGTGCTTGAGTCATTTTATTTACCGTCCGTTGCTATTATGTTCTAAATGTTCTACCAGAGCTTTTAGACGGTCATAAATTGACCCATATAAAATTCTGGCTAATTGTTGTTCTACCTGGGGTTTATTGCTATTAGGAGAAAGGTACTCTCCAAAAATTTCTACCCATCCTTTCAGGAGACTACGTTCTGCACCTTGTGGATAAAATGCTGAGTCACAGAAGAAGACTCTTGTAGGAACATTTCCTCTGGTAGCTCTGCCCAAAGCTTGTACTATAGAAACAGCTTGATCCCAAAGAAGTTCATGCCAAAAATCAACATCAATGGAAGCCGAGCCATGATGTGAAGCTCTGAGTCGTCGATGCCAGTTTTTGTAAGACAGGCTTCGCAATTTAGCGATCGCTTCTGCTGCCGTTTCTCCTAAGCTAGACGGTAAAATATTACTTCCTTGTAAAATATCATCAAATACCAAACGGTTTATAGCTCTAATTTGCCTACCGAAATCTGTTGGCACTGGGTAAGGACGTACTAAAAAAAATACACTGCCCAAGTAGGCTTTGTTGGTTATCGGTGACAAAATGTTATACCCGCGTTGTACGGCTCCCAAAGGTGCTACCAATAAATCACGCCCTCTTGTTGAAAATTGTTCAACTTGTCCTCGTCGTAGGAGCCACTCGGCAATTTTTTCGTCTCTGTCTGATTGAAGACAATCTACCCGATTTCTCCACCTACTGGATTCTTGCAATTCCCTAGCGACTAACTGTGCTTCTGAGTAACTACCTGTAATTAGAATGACAGCTCTTGGTGTGCCAAGAGAATCCCAATACTCCAACTCTTGTGTTATCCGGTCTTTACCACCACTGCCAAAAGCTAGATACTGAGTAAGTTGCAGTAGACTATCTTTTCGTCCCCTCCCAGAGCGTCCGCTAACTATTATTGCTTCTCCTGTACGATCTGGAACTCGGATGAATTCAAAATGGCTGTTAGACAGCGCTTCCACTGCTTCAGGGGGTGGAGATAGAATTGCACGGGGTTTAATCCCAATGTTGAATTGGGGACTTCCAGGCGACCAAGAGGTGGCACTAGTTATTAGTGTGTGAGGCCCATAGTCGCCAGTTAAATTTACATACAAGTATGGAAACTTCAATAGCAAATAACGCCCCAAACCGAAACAAGCTAAATATCTTAGTAAGCCCTTTGGAGTTTTCTCCTCTGTTTGGTCTACGAATTGATATCCTAACAGATGACCGAGGGGTGATTCTAGATTTAAATCTATGTACTCATCTGGAGGGTTTTGGCTTAAAGAAAGTCCTTTGCCTAGTTCCGCTGTCGCTAAGAGCCAGTAACGAACCAGTTCGTTTACGTGTCGATCCATTGCTGTTAGCAACACACTAAATTCTAATCTTTCTAATATCTGTTGCGTTTGTGGTGATTGAGGAAGGTGCCAAGGTAAACGTTGTTGTAGCCAAATTCTCAGTTTTTTAATTAAATTGTCCCCTTTATCATTTCGGACATCGCTGACTAACTTTTCTAAATCATTTTCGCTGATTTCACTATCCTCTAACTCATTTGATGAGTAACGGAGTAGATAGTAGTTTTGAAATTCATCTTCTAAAAAGGATAAAATACTTGATAACTCTGCTTCCGGGAAATCAGAGGGTGCTAATGAGCGTATATTCTCAATTAACTGATAGTAAATTAAAGAATTATAAAGAGGCCACTCTCCTATCCATTTTCGTAAATGTATTTTTTCAAATAGCCGGACAAATATTGCGTCTGATAATCGCGAGGCTTCCCTAGCGACTCCTCTGAGTTCGTGGTAACGAGGGTCATTAAGTTGTGTTCTTCCTGAATAAAAAGCTTTCTCAGCTAAAGTATGTTCGATGAAATCAAGTATGGCTGTTTGAGAACCTGCTAAATCGTTAGAGGGAGCAAAGTCGTCTTCTATTGATACTTGTACTCTATCTACTTCGTCTACAATTAGTAAGGAGCAGTAATGATAGGCAGCTTCTAGTACCCGCATTTCAGTTCCTACTAATTCCGGAGGCATCGCCGTGTAAATAAAAGCAGCAGAAGTAGCCACCCAGACAGAGGCATTGATTAAATCACGGTTTGCTTGGTGAACCGGACAGATGGGAAGAAATGGGCAACTATGATATGTAACTTTGTCTGAGGAATTTTTTTCTTGTTTTTTGATGTCTTCTGGGCTTACTAAACTATGGCAGGGTTCTTGACCTGCCGGAATGGAACCCTCACCCAGTAGTCCGGAAAGGATACATTTTCCTGTTAGCCAAGGAAGAGCAGGATTGTCTAATAATTCTGCATTCTTAGTGTCTTCTACTGGGTCGTAAGGTTGGTATAAATCTTCTGGTTGTAGCTTGTTGGCGTGAGCCATTCCATATTGATACTGATGAGAACCTCTGGCTTTTCCCAATATTGGAGCAGCTGATAAGCCCATCTTTACGAAATCAGCTGCCATATTGATGGCATCAGTCACCGTATTAACAATAATGCAGATACGGAAATTTTTGTCGGATATTGCATATTTTTCACACAAATCATGTACCGACAAATAGATAATAGTACTTTTGCCAGAACCTGTAGGTCCTAATAAGTGAAAAATCCCATTTATTGTTAATTCATCAGTAGGCTCTAAGTTTTCTCCTATTAAAGATAGAGATGAATTTAACTGCTCCCATCTTTCAAGCCATTTTCGTCCTGGTAGTTTTTCTTCAAGTTTTATTGCTGATTCCCTTAAATCGCATAATCTTATTGTCAAAGGAGATAAAGGAGATGGGCGTCTTGGTTGCTCACTAACTGGTATTGCAGTGGTGCTAATGTTAGATAAGCACTCCTTAATTCCTTCAATTAGTTTAGTGGGAATAACTACTGAAACTGCTTGTGAATTAATATAAAAGCAATATTCTTTTTCTGATTTCGCCCAATTTCGCGATATGGGCTTATGCTCGGCTGGTTCATTTAATGCCTTGTTGATAGTTTCTACACGCAGCGGAACATAATTAACTACAGGTTGCCTGGTGTATGTTCCTGACTCTAAAGATACGTCAAAGAGCCTGATGCTTAGAGGTTGTTGACTATACCACAGAAGGGATTTGTTCCAAGCTGTTGCTGTGCGAATATACCGGACTCTATGACGTACTCTGGTGCAAGCTTCTATCAGCTTCTGGTTGTTCATTAATTCGGTCGGAATGAAGTTTGTTAATAAACTCCAGGCTTCTTTAATATTACTGTTGCTTGCACTTTGATAAATTTCGGCGTGGAGAGTTATTACTAATTCAACCTCAAAGAATCTTTTACTTTCTGTTTTGGTAAAGGTAACAGGAATTAAATCATCTTGTCCTAATCGGAGGAGTTCTTTACTAATCTCTTTTAACCAATCTTGCCAATCTCTCATTTTTGCTCCTCAAAGGATTTAAAATTTTTAACTTGACCAAGAAACTGTTTCAGCGAGAAAATACCTATATCTCTGAGAGCAGAGTTTTCTTGACATCTCACATCCCAAACAGCTTGAAATACTTTTTTATATTTACCTTTGTATCTGTAATCCGGAAAAATATAAAAAGCTTTATTCCATGCAGGAAATTGTTTGAAAGGTTTTAAAGAACAAGCCAGTTCTCTAGCATTTGCTTGGTCTTTCATATCTACTGCCCAAACTTTCCCATCTGGAAATTTAATCATTAAATCATAATTATCTACACTGGGCCAAAGGGAGCAATCTATGCCTAGATTGACTAGAGTATCTCTTAATTGGATTAATGACCGTTCTGGAGCCACTACAGAAGCCTGGATACCGCGAATAGTTCGCATTGATTCTGGACGGTATGGAATCCACTTTTCGGGAGCGTTTAGATTAACAAGTCGGGAACACAAATCGCTGTAACAAACTGCACGACGGCGTGAAGAGCCTTGCCACTCCAAAGTCCATCCACATCTTGGACATAGTGCTATCTGTTCAACCCCATTTCGTTTAACCCGACAAGTTAGGGGGATACGTTCATAAGTGGCACATAATAAGGAACGAATTTCAGGTTCCCAATCTAAATCGCTGTTAATAATTTTGGTTCCCCACTCTAAATGAGGATTTTGTACTAGAAATAGCCTAGCTTTTATGTATTGCTCATCTAACTTATTTTCAGAACAGTATTCCAGAATTTCTTTGAAAGGAATGTCTTGAATTTCTATGTCAGGATTGCCTGAGCGTATTCTTTCACTTAACTCGTAAGCTAAATCTGTAGGTTGTCCCAGAAATAAAAGTGAGCCGAAAAGATTAGCATCAGCCATTAATTCCCCGACTCCAGACCAATCTTCTACAGGTTGGTGTAGCCAATTTACTACCTCTTTATGATGCAAAGGTGGCATGGTTTTGTAGCTGATGCACAAGACAGATAATTGTTCAAGTCCAGATTTAATATGTTCGTTAGGACTAGTGATAGGAGGGACACTTTTTTTAGTGATTTGTTCTTGTTGTTCTACTAGTCCTACTGCTATGCGAGTAAGAATTTTTTTCGCTTGTATTGTTTTATCTGTCTCTATTTTTGATGATTTTAACATAATTATCAGTGGGCTAAATGTACATTAATTTATAATCTGAATCTAACTAACAAAAGGTTAATATTCTTTTTAAAAAAGGTAATAGAATGACTGGGTTACATCTCTAAAATTATCGAAATGAGTCTTACATATCATTTTGGCAATAGTAAATACTTAAAAGTATTTTGTATCCGCATTATTCAGTACATAAAGCTCGAAAAAGTAAGATAGTTTTCCAGCATCCATGTAGTTGATTAGCAGGTAAATCTTGAGTTACAGTGAATAATCCATTAACGCGCCTACTCGCAAAACGTAACCAAGTAAGGAAAAGTTTGTCCAGTAGAATATTTAGGGAGCGGCTTGTCCTGCGTGGATCGTTTGGTCTTATAGCAAGTTTGAGAGCAATTTCTAATACATTGGCATAAATCCCATCATCTACCTGTTCTATCTTTTCTTGAATATTAATTAAACTGGCTATCTGAATTAAGTCTTGTTCTAATCGTGAGCATAAACTTTCATTTCCAGTATTGACTGCATGATCTGACGCTACAATCAGGGCAAACATTGCAGTAGATGGTTCGTTCTTATAAATTTCAACTACATTGAGATTTGTCACTAGACTGTTAAGTTTATCTGTTAAATCTTTGTAGATTGGTAAGTCTAGAATTATTCCAATAATCAATAGCCATTCATTTTTATATAGAGGTTCACTAGAAAGAGTGTCAATAGCATTTTCCACCCGTGTTTTTAAATTATTAGATGCAACTTGATGTCCTAAGTCTGTTCCAAGTAAAGGAGTTAAGTAGTCGCTGCGTTCTCCGCCTAGTAGAGATCCCAAGTTATTTTGAGCCAGAGATGAGTCATCATGAAATAATTCTGTAGCAAGGTATTGCTGACCTTCAACAGTTTTAACAGCAAAGGCAGCTATCTTTGCTGGAACTTCTACTGCTTTGAGAAACTCTGAATCATGCTCTACTAAGATTGCTGCCAGTCCATGAACTACCAGATTCATCCTGCTAAGTCGCCGGGGGTGGAGAACATCATTCCAGAATTCTGGATTGCGATCGAGAATGTCGGCACTCATTGGGAGAAACCTAGTATTCCTTTCTAAGACTTGAGTCAACTCTTCTAATTGCATTGTGGGATGGTAGAGCAGATTATGCAGTTTACTTGCATGTGCCCAAATCATTGCTAGTTGAATAGACGATACCCATTCTCTCGTCTCACTCCAGTAACTAAACTCACTACCCAAGAGATTAAGAATCGCTTTAAATAATCGGAAGTGAATTTCACCCAGTTCATCAAAAAGTTCGTCAAGGATATTTTGAACTAAGCCAGCCGAGTCGGGACAAAGCAGTGCTAAATCAATCAGATGTAGTTTGCATACCGGAGATGGTAATTGAGGTACAAGCCTATGTAGCAAAGCTTGTCTCTCGCTTGATGGCAACTGGCTAAATGCTTCTCTTACTTGCATAGGAAGTTTCACCGGAAGACAAGCAAGACGTTCTAGGCAAATCTCAAGTCCTTCGGTAAGCAATAAGGATTCTGCTGCCCTGTTTAATTTTTCATGAAAGTTCAAATTTTCTGCTGCACATAGTTCAAGATGAAAATGTCGTAGCAGACCTGCACCTGACGGAGGGATTAACTCATCAATTCTAAAGGTATGAGCGTGACGTAATTTCTGCTCAAATGATAAGTAAAAAACTGCTGCTGATTGATTACGCCATACATTTGCTTGGTCAATACGTCTGCGGAGGTCTGTGGTGGATAGAATTTCGCCAATCACCTTTTCAAATCTAGAATTATCACAGTCAAACCAGAAATGATGCGATCGCAAAACTTGTTCGCGTACATTAGGATTATCTGATGCCAGAAGCATTACATCGTCTTGCCACACATAAATTATTGAGTCTGCTTCATTGATAAAGCGGAGTTGAATGGAAGAATTATTCTGAACTGCCTGAATTTTAAAAGCTGTTTGTGGCTGTAATGCTGTAATTATACTATCTTGGTCATTAATCGCTGTTGCGATCGCTGGTAAAAATTCTAATGCCGGAAATACGAGAGGGGTGGGCGAATCTGGCAATGTGAGATTGATAGATTCAACCATTTGAATCTGAAGATAAGCCATCAATTCAGGATCGGTGTTTAGTTCATCCTTTAGCACTTCTGGAAGATCCCGGTAAAACTGCTGCAACATTCTTTGGTTCAAGTCTTGCAGTGATTCGTCCCTTTCTTGCTCTCGCCCCAGATAAAGAATAATGTTCTTGATTAATTGCGCCACAGAAGTACTCAACTCTGGGTTTGCTCTAAAACGTCTCTCTATTATTCGTTGCTCAAGCCACTCAAAATACTGCTGACGGCGATTGGGAGTTTCATGGATATCGTTAATTTCAATTTCCCAAAATTTAAGACCTTGAAAGTAGAGACTGCTAATGTCTTGGCTGATAAAATCAAGCCCATCATTATTTAGATCAACATTGGGCAATAGATGTCGAACACCAAAAGTACCAGTATATAAATTTTCTAAAATCCAATCAGAGTAAGCAATGGCTATTTCTTCTGAAAGATTGGTATCTACCCAAATTTCGCCGATTGAATCTTGTGTTGCGCGGAAGCACTCAAAGACAAACATCAATTCACCGTCAGGACTAGGTGAACCTTCAGGTATCGGAGGACGTTGAAGTCTATGCGAATCTAATAAACAAGAAGCAACGTAGCGACGCATGACTGTTAGTTCTTCTGTTTCCTGAATTCTTCCATTCTGTATTTGTGCTTGCTTCAAATGATAGATAATTTCTTTACTGGTGATGGGAATGTACCGAATGTTGCCAGCGCGGAGTTGTAAAATTTTCTTATAGTAACTTGTTTCACTTAGATCCCCTTTTACCCGTAATGCCTCCAAAATTTCTAGCACACCAATGATTGGCACAATGTTATCTCGATACGGGTATTTGCTGAAGAAGCGATCGTCAATCCAAATAACATCTCCTGGCTGAGGCGTATATCTAAATAAGTCGTATACTGTTAATCCATTCTCTTTCCATGAATGCAGCAACTCAAGCTCTTGTTCGGAGTCAGGATTTGCAACTGCGATCGCTTCATATTTTCCTTGCTCTAATCCAGTTGAAACACGCTGAATAAGCCCTCTCAGCCATCTTATAACTTCAGATGAATGCTCATAGGCATTGATTGCTGCCTGTCCTTCACGAATACAGTCATATGTTACAAAAACTCGAAAATGGCGACAGACTCTCGCTAGTAAATCTGACCCAGCTAGGAGATTAGCTAACTCAGAGTTAACAAATATCAAGTCATTCCGTGCTGGTAATTTTGGTGGCAAATCTTGATACCTTTGATCCCCAAGATCATTCAATGCCGTTTCATATGAGTTACTGGATAAAATCCCTTCTTCTTTCAACACTTCGACCAACGCACGACAGTTGATCATTCGTTGCTGATCTGCTTCATCAAGTACAACGATCTGACTGATGCCCTTGATATCTAGTCGCTCTAACGGCAAGAACTCAACCACAAACCCGTTTTCTGCACGAGCTTGCTCCAGCAAAATAGTTGATTGTTCACCCAATTGTTCGATTAATTCATTAAATTCTGGTGTTGGAGACTGAGATAGTTCTCGTAATTGTCCTGATTGGCACAGTCGTATGATTTCGCGGTGATTTGCCAGCCGAGAAGGTTGATGCTGTAGGAAGTACTCACACTCTTGCAAAAGAGCAATTGGTAGTGTTGCAGAAATCCGAATTGGACTAAATCGTCGTTCCACTACATCCAAAATACCAAGGTGAGCAGCTAGCAAAAAGGCTGATATGTCTAGGTGCAGTCGCCATTGATTGCTGGAGTCTGCAAATTCTTCTGGAAAGGGACGGGCCCCATAGCGTATCAATACTGCTGGCTGAATATGGGGATTAGGTTTGTTAGCATTTTCATTGAGAAGAACTCGGAAAATGCTAGTGAGTGCCAATCTACGCGCTTGGGCAATTAAATGGATCGGAGCTTCAGCATTGTCATATTTGCGATTCATTGAAGCCGCATTTTCTGCCCATTCTCTTTGTAGTTCAAGAAGTTCATGCACTTCTACAGCATGAAATGGGCCTTCTCCGCTTATAGCAAGAATCCTTGCCCGTTGTGCAAAAGGTTGGACTTCACGATCTAATCCCAAGTTGTATCCTAATGTAATCACTTCCCCTAAAATTTCGGGTTCAATTGTTGCAGTAATTGCCTGCTGCCATAACTGACGTGACAATTCAGGATCTTCTGATAATAACCACCTTGCTACCTGCAATAGGGCATTTGGGTGAACATTTTCATGCCTTAGTAGTCGGGAAGCTGTAATCGCTACTCCTCGAAGATTTCCTTGATCTCGCTGAAGTACTATCAAGGTTACTAAGTTTTCAACCGTCTCTTGCGATCGTACTAAATCCTCTGCCTCAGCGACGGCCTGTGAAATCAACCCTAGTTTGGCTTGACAATAGGCTCTGAAGTGACGCAAATATGGAGGTAAGTTCCCACCAGGGAAAAGCCGTTGATGCTTATTCAAAAGTTGAAAGCATTGCTCATAGCGACCAGCCTCTGAAGCACATTGTGCTGCCAGACCCAGAGCATCTGCTGTTCCTACTGTGTTTACTAAATCATCTGCCTTATCGGCTACATAAGCCCAGTTTTGTAAACTAGCTTGCAACTGACAAGATTCCCATAAATATTGACCATTACGGCTTTCCTGCCAGCTTTTATCTAGATATTCAGCAAATTCCTGCCATTCACCGCTCATCCGCGCTTTTTCTCTACGGATGCCTTCTTGAATACTGCGACGAAAACTGAGATTGCTACAGCTTTCGGCTTCTTGAAACGCAGTATCAAACTCTCCATTTATTGCTAAAGCTTGAATATGCCAAAAAAGCCATAATTCTTGGTTTCCAGTTTGCTCAAATTTCTCTCTGTTATGATTTAGTAACTCTAAGGCTTGCTTGGTAATCCCAAAATAAATATATATTCCAAACAGAGCCGCAATACGCTCAATATCGTTGCCTGACTTTTCCACAAATACTTCCAATACTTGCTGACTGGCAACTAAATCAATTTCATAATTGCGAACAGTTCCCCAAACAATTGCTTGTGGATTAGTTGGGTCTTCAGCAAGAAGGGTACGGCATAAGTCTTGAGCTTCTGACTGACGGTCTGGGTCGTTAGCTAAACAAGCTAAATACCACACTTGCCAATACTGGCGTTCTTTCTCTCCTCGCTCAGTTTGAGATGCCAAGTGGTTAAACTGATATGCTGCCATACGTAGACGTTTTAAACTTTCGTCGTCTCGCTTAATTAATGACCAGTCAACAGGCTGAGGGTAGTTGATTAAACGCTTAGGGACAGCAGGTGAGAGTACACTGTAGTAATTGATCGTAGCCTCAGATATCTGAATCTTTTCCCAATTTGGTTTTTCATAACAAGCTTGCTGAATCTTTACTTGAGCAGCAGTAATATCCCCTATGTCTAAAAGTGCTAGAGCGTGTATGCGGTTAGTTTCTGCATCCGGTTCAAAACCTGGAGGAAAGTCTTGCAGCGTTGTAATAACCTCATCTGTGCGTTGTGTTTCTAGCAACAAGCCAAGTTTGAGATTAAAAATGTCTATACTGGAGGTGCTATCAATCTGCTTCAATGCAGCTTCTGCACCCTTTGCGTGATAAATAATCAAACTTTGTAGAAGAGAATTATCTCCTTCTGGATCAAGGCTGCGTGCCTCTACCGCTAATGTTTTAGCTTTCTCAATATTCTGCTCTACGCTGAGAAAATACCCTGACATGGACTGTAAAATCTGTGCCTGCAAGGGTTTATCGAAGACATCCCAATTTTCATCGCCTCGAAGGGCTTCAAGGCAGGCGTAGGCTCGTTGTAAATGTCCTTGCCGATAAAGTTCGCGGTACTCTTCTAGTTGTTTGGCTTTTGTCTTAGATAAGTCAGAAGATAGACGCTCAAGTTTTGAACTAAGAACCCCAAACGTTAACTCTGTAGCTCTAGAGTTCTCAGCAAGTTGAGGGTATGGTTGAGGTACACGACCACAAATTTTTTCTACCCACTCCTGCGATCGCAGGTAACGAAGAACAATTTCAGGGTGAGGTGCTAACTTTTGGCGTATTGTGCTTGCTGACCAAACCTCGTACTGAATGTTAAAACAGGCAAAGCGCTGCTTTTCAATCTCAATTTGTTTTTGTCGCTGAGTTTGACTGAGATCGCAGCCAACAAATAGAATAAATCGCCGAACCTTTTTGTTTAGCCAGTAGTCGATGTATTGAAAAAATTCATCTGACGCATCAATAATCTTCCGAGGTGGAAAATCTTTATAACATTTACACTGTCCCACTTCAGTGTAAATTCCATCATCACAATGTGCTAAAAGGTCAATTCCATCTTGCTGTTGTCCTCGTGTGCCATAAACATCACAAGTAGCGATTCTAGGTTGTTCTGAGAGCAGATCACAGCACAAGTCCTGAAAGGTGTACTCATCAAGCTCATAAAAGTTGGGAGGCAAGTTTGGATTAACTCTAGGAAATACCATTACTACTTCTACTATTTAAAATTTATTGAATAAACTTAGAACATTTAACAGAGGGTAGTGTAACAATCAATACTCGTTGTCCTGTGACAGCATAATTATTGCTGACTATCAGTTGTTGCTAATTAGGCATTCTCCTGCTACCTTCGCAACTCATTTCTGACTAAGAAACTACATATTAATTCCTTTTTTTCGACATTTGCACCTGATAAATGTTAAAAATAAATAACAAAAATACTTTGTTTTCCGCCAACTATCTGTCGCTATTTGTCATGTAATCCAGAAACATAACAGTCTACTAGTAAGTAACCATATTAAGATTTCCTACAGATATTACCGAGCAGACGAGTCGAACCGCTTGCCTACTAGCGTTATTCTTCCATTGAAGGGGACGGAGATTTGATAATACATCACTACCACCCAAAGCAACAGGTGTTATATGGTCTACTTCCCAGCCATAAGGGGAGTTTCTATTGCCATATTCGTATCTATTAATCCAAGCACCGCATTGGTCTTTACGCCAAACACGAGGGTCGTAATGAGGCACAACCATAGCTTGGCACCAGACAATCTCAACAGTATTTGTAGTAATGGCCATAACTGTTTATTTGTCAAAAATTTAACTCAGTCTAACACAATATAACATTTAGACATCATAAATCGTCAAATTGCAAATGGAAAATGTTAACTCAATTCGTATTTATAGAGAGCAAACAGGATTTTCCCAGGAACAACTGGGAGAACAGATAGGCGTAACTCGGCAAACAATCGCAGCATGGGAACGAGGCGAACGCGAACCATCACTGCTACAAATTTCTAAAATTGCTAGAGTCTTAGGAGTATCGCTAGAACTTCTACTTGATCAACCAACAGACTCTCTAAAGGGGATTGGGCAACTAGAAGTTAACTTGCTTTTCCGAGCTGATGAACCATCTGCGCTTACCCCCTATGTGCGAGACCATTTAACCCAAAAAGCTGTTGACTATGCTGAAGTAGAAGCGTTGCTAGGAGAGGTTCCTGCAATACCTGCACTCCGTCCCCTAGAAGGTTATGACGAAATACTTGTAGAAGAGTTAGCAACAGAGGTAAGAGACTGGTTAGGAGTAGGAGAATTAACACCTATTGGTGACGTATTAGCTTTATTAGAATCAAAAGGTCTTAAAGTTATCCCATACTTGCTACCAGCAAAAGTTTCTGGTTTCTCCGCCTATACTGAGGCTTGGGGTGCGGTAATTTTTGTCAATGAAGACCATCCCACAGAAAGAAAATTTTTTACTGCCCTTCATGAAGTGGCACACTTAATTTTTCATCGTCGTGAATACAAAGTACCCCAAACCCGTTCTCGTCCAACTGAACCACGAGAAAAAGCTGCCAATCATTTAGCCGGTGCAGTACTGATGCCTAGAGGTGCTGTCTTACGAGAGCTTCATGCCTACCGTAATCGCTGGCTTCCTGAACCGCTCTTAAAAGATATCAAGCGACGTTACGGCATCAGTCTTCGCACAATATTGTATCGAGCAGAACAAGCTGAATTAATTACAAAGCAGCAAAAGGGTCAACAGTTAGGCGTACTCAACAAGAAATATGGGCCAGAAGATGAGCCAGAGAAACTACCATTACCAGAAAGGCTGAATCGTTTGGAACGCTTGGTTTATACGGCATTAATAGAAAAGAAACTTACTGTATCTCGATCTGCCGAAATTTTAGGAGAACATGTTTTAACTGTACGGGAAAAACTCTCTGAATGGTTAAAACAAGGTGAGGAGGATATAATGTGATTGTTCTATTAGATACTATTGCTCTGATTGAGTTACAACAAGCTTATCGCCACTCAGCATTTATCCAACTAACTTCTGTTGAAGTTCTGGATGTGGTGATTTCGGAGTTTCAGCATCCAAATTATACCGATTTTATAAAAATAATCAATAAATTTGGATTTCAAACTATTCAAACTGAATCTACTTGGTTTAATGCTGCTCGAAAATATCGTGACGGTACACTCAGCGTTCAAGATGCTCTAAACCTCCACTACGCCAAAACCTTCGAGAGAATCTTGGTTACTGATGAAAAGCCATTACAGATTAAATGTCAGCAAGAAAAAATTAGTAATCAACAAATATCATGGTTAATTAAACAATTAACTCGTTAGTTAAATATCAATAAGATAATATAACATGACTGTAATTGGCATTTTGACCTAAAAAAGCTATATTTTTGTCTATAAAATTCCAGTTTTAGTTTAGTGTTACTGGGCATTTTTAATTATTCATTCAGTAACAATTCTACGTACACCTCCAGTCTTTGCATCTTTAATAAAGATTACAACAGTTTTTAGCCTGCCAGATATGGCAGGCTATAGTAGATTTAAGTGATAGCTGATTTAACTAGCAACTGACGCTATTTCCGGTGAGAATAATTTGTGGTTTTCAATGGCATATTTATAGCTAAACAATCCATTGTTGGACAAGAAAATTTTTTCTTCACTACCCGATATCTTGAGTACTGTAATAACACATGGTGGTTGAATATTGTTATTGCGAATGAATTTACTTGCAGTTGTACAGGTTTTTTATTGATGGTTCTGTTGATAGCAACTAAAGCTTATAACCTTTGACAGCAAAACTTTTCCACGTAATCTACGTCTGAAATGGTATCTACCTAGTTTTTGTCGAATTCGTTTTGGCATTTTGCACTCTCCTTAATAATTGTCCGTGGTTTTTATATCGCTTAAGTTGAATTTCAAGCTGACGGGCTTCTTGTTTACTTGAGGTCTTCCATACATAGACAATTTTGAATTCAATGCCGCGTTTGATCGCAGCACGAGTAAATGCCGCTCCAGACCCTTGTAGATGCTGCTGAAATCTTTTCTTGAGGTTCGCGCATGAACCTAAGTAGTAACGAGCTTGATGTTTCTCATTTCCAAGCGGACGAGATAGCTCAATCAAGTAGCAGCAAGGAATTGAGGGTATTTTTACTGACAATTCCATTTATGCTTTTTTGGGATTATTTTGAAAACTGAGGCGTTAGCTGATTGTGGTGGTTTATATGGTTACTCAGTTGAGCCTTTCTTGTTCTTGTACCCAAGTGATTATGCTTGACTTACTAACGCTCACAGGCTTATCCTCACCTGTAATAAATATTTGAAACCAGCCAGTTTCTAACTCATAGTAGTCAATAATTAAACCTAATTCTCTGGCTGTTTTTAGAGATAATACTTCCTAGGGCAACAATCTTTCAATTTTTAACTGTTCTTCTGGGGAAAGCTGTGACTTGAATCATTAAATGAGCCAACTTGTGAACCATAAAATAAGCCACAAGTAACGTCAGATTAAGCTTTATAGCTACAACAGATATCAAACTTTGCATTCAACAATGAGCTAGAGTTGATTTTTTGCACCATAATATAAGACTAAGTTTAAAAAACACTTGTGGGCAAAACTTAAAATCAGCAACCCTCAAATAACAGCACAATTATCAACTTTTATTCCAAGATATGGTTCACAACGCTCTAATTATGATTCAGAACCATCGTTTTTATAGGAATTGAGTCTACCTGTGATAATTCTGGTGGGCGATCGCTATCCTCTAGGTTCATTAAATAAAAATGATAATCAAACTAGGAGGTTTTGTACGAGCTACGCTCGTACAAAACCTCCTAACCCCCATGTGATTATTATTATCAAAATAAACTCGTTATCATATAGTGAACCATAAAATGAAAACCTACTTTGCGAAGCATATCTTGAGCTAAAAGCTCATTTAATGGTTCAAGTCACAAAAGCTGCTTCCAAGCTTCATCTTTAACAGCCAGATGCCTGTATATAGCACTTCTAATTTGATAGTAACTGGTGGATTTGAGTTTTTCTGCCAGCATTGAGACTTCTTCCCCAACTGGCTGCCGTTCTGTAGCGTTACTAGTGCTGGTTTGTTCGTTTTGTTTTAGTCTAGAGTTAACTTCTATAGCTTTTTCGCTCTCTGTTGGGGATGTTTCCATTTGTGGAAGCATCCTCGACTCAACCACAACCACTTCAGATTCAGCAGTCTCTTCCTGGGACTGCTCTTTTTCTTGGGATTTGATTTTGGCGTGATAGTCAGCGATCGCTTCACAGAGAATTTGTTGGGGAAGTAGCCCATATCCGTCAATCAATTCCTGTGTGAGTACGCCTGTTTAGTGGTCTTGTTGCCCAGAGTGACGCACACAATCCGAATCCGCAGTTAAAATAATCATTTATTATCTCACCAGACCTACAGGCAAGTAACAAATTTTGCTTTCTTTTAGCCAGACGTGGCGGCGATCGCTCTTTGCTGATTTTGCTTAACCCGCTTAAAGACAGCATTTCATTGACAAAAACGAATATATTCTTAAAATTGCAAGAAATTGGTAAAAATAGGCAGTTTTGCCAATTTTGGCACTTAATTTGATAAGTGGTATTGCATTCTAGATGTTTCCTAACTTGCATTCCCACAGCATATGCAAGCAATGGGGGTACCGAATTTCCGATTTCTCTTTGGGCGTGGAGTATTGCCTCACTGAAATTAAACCAATCAGGATAACTGTGCAAACGAGCAGCTTCTCTTACAGATATAACCCGTGGCTGTTCTGGATGGAGGGGACGTAATGCGGTGCGGTTGCCACTCCCTGCTCTTAACGTCACGCAGAATCCATCCCATTGCAGCTTCTTTGATTTGGATTTAGCTTCCCTTGCACCTGGGGGAGTGTTGATGAATTGCTGAATTACTTCTGGTGTATGTGTTGTCGCTGCGAATCCCGTCTCAACGTTGGTTACTATACCAAGATTTGGGAATATTTTTTCAAGATACTTAGCATATTCTCCCTTCACCCAATCTGGATGCCATTCTTGAGTGTTTTGCTTGGGGAGTAGGGGGACTGGCAACAAGTCCGCGATCGCATCTCTAACTGTATGTTGAGGTTGATGCTCCGGCGGTATAATTTCTCCAAACTTAGATGCAACAAAAAATACCCTTTTTCTCGCCTGGGGAACCCCGTAATCTGAAGCGGTGAGGTTCCACTTTGAGAGAAAATAATGTTCTTCTAGCACTGCTTGGAGGTTAGCAGTAATGCAGCCAAACTTCTGATTTTCAATCCCCGGCACATTCTCCATGATTGCCGCAAGGGGATTGAGTTCCAACACCAGCCGAACAAACTCCCCTACCAACGAGTTTCTCTCATCCTCAACATTTTGCAGTCCAGCAACACTAAATCCTTGGCATGGTGGCCCACCAAAAACGGCATGAATTTCACCGTCCCAATCTACATACTTCGTCTGAATACAGGCGCGTATTTCTTCCGCCGTCACCTCCCGAATGTCTTTGCACAAGACTGTGGCGTGGGGGAAATTATGTTGGTATGTTGCTAGGGCGATGGGATTGTTATCAATGGCGATCGCAATTTCAAATCCTGCTGCTTTAAATCCCAAATCAAATCCACCCACCCCGGAGAATAGGCTAACAGCTATTTTTTTGTTTGCTGCTGTTGAGTTCATTGAGATTCTAATTAATGTTTATTTCTTGCACTTGGCTTTTAACACATATCAATTACAATCGGAGTTCTGCCTGACTTTCAAATCTGCCAGCCATCTGTCTAACCGACTATTACTAACTGTTTCTTCTATTAGTGGGTAATCTGTAGTAAAGACTTTATATACTCCTCCTGACTCAATCTCATAAAAATTGATAATCAACCCTTCACGCCTGGCATTACTAAGCTTTTTGATTGCTTCTGGAAGCATCTGCCATAGAGATTTTCTTTCCGAATCCGAGAGGAGGTTCCAAGCTTGTTCCTTAGCTTGTTGATATCGGCATAATCCCCGACGCACTGAAGAATAATCTGAAGCTTTCCGCAATATGTCTGCGAGGACTTCTGCATCAGTTGCTGGAACTTCATTTGTACCGAACATCCCAGCCAATTTACTTTCTACTGCCTGAATCTCATCTTCTTCAAAGTCAATGTCCGACTCTTCAGGTTCTTCCAGGTATTCTTCGCAGTCATATTCTTCTGTATCGCTTTGCCACAAGGTTTCAAGTTCTCGCTGCATTACCTCAAGGTTTATTGGGTTGATGACACTTTCATCGTTGGCAGGAATCAATTCTTCTATGGTGTTAGTGAGTTGTTCACAAGGGATTAGTTCTCCAAAAGAGCCGATTTCATTCTTGGCTATTTCAGCTTGATGCTTTTCATATAGGTCAGCGATCGCCATTCTGACAATTCGCTGCGGTGACAATCCGAATTCCTCTATTAACTTCTCGGTAAACACCCCTGTTTGGTGGTCATCCTCCATAATTTTGCCGAAGGTGTAATATCTATTTCCATCTGGTGTTGCTCGCCAGTTGCCATCTTTTTTTTCTTGATTCATGGCTTTGAGAAATAATCTTCTTTTCTCAATCAGTTCTAACACTAATCCACAAGTCAATCCACCAATAGGAATATCTTTCAATTCATCAATTAGGATTTTGTACTTCACAGAACATAACCGAAGTAGTAGCGATATTGGTAAAACCGCTAAGTGTTCCGGGCAACTGATAAATGCTTGAAAATTCTCGGCAATTCGGAGCGATCGCCTTGACTCAGCACTGCCCTTGTCCCAGCCGTACTCTTCTAACAGTGCGCGATACTCTTTTTTGGTGTAAGTCTGCTTGTACTCGTAGAGTAGGAAAGCCGTATGGAGGTACTCTAGGGTACTTTGCTCTATGTGGGTGGTAGGATTGGAGTCTACCTGATGCTGCTCGATGTATAAATTATTTGCAAAAGTTGTTGTAGTCATGATGTTGTATACGCGCTAATATGCGCGGTCTTATCTTTAAGACCAAGTTTGCTAATTCGACTAGTTAAATAAGTCAAGCTGCTTTCTGCAAGTTTTTTGATGATGATTTAGAAATAGCAGCCAAGGCATAGCCCAAGGTGTGTTTGTGAATTTTGGGCATTTTGTGAAACGACATATCCTGACCCCAATCTTGGACTGACTTGGTGCCAATATGTAATACTTGGGTAAGAGTTTTGACACAAGTTGCGCGAAAATTGGCGTGGGAAACTGTTTGCAGTACTTGTTGTTCGCTTAACCCTTCGAGGAGTATTTTTTCTAGAAAGGTTTGAGCATCTACTTCTGGTGCGCTATATTCTCCTCTCAAAATGCTCTTTAGCTGCTTTGGCGCAATTTCGGCAGCGTGAATGTAAGCAAGTGCAAATTTGCAGTAGTTGGGTATCCCATCAAAATTGAGATCGCTTCCCCACTTGCGAACTGTTGGTCTTTGTACACCTAAGACTGCACATAGTACAGTGATACATTTTTTGCGGTATTGTGAGTCGGTTTCTTCTTCCAGCAGTTCTCTGGGAGTGAGTTCGGCGATATCAAAACAGTGGCGTAGAAATTGCCTTGGTTCTAGTCCTTGTTTTGGTAGTACTTCTAGTATTTTGTAGTTCTTTTGCATCTTTGTTAGCTCTTGCACGATTTTTACCGAGTTAGCTCGATTTATCTCAAGCCCTTCTTTTGTGCTTTTTAGGTAAAGTTTACCGATTTGCAGAGTTAGTGATGCATTAAGTTAATATTATTTAACATTTAGTGATGCACTAATAAAAGATAGTGCATCACTAAAATTACAAGGTTTATTGATAGTGAGGTGTTTATTTGTTCTAGCGATACAGGTTTTGATATAAAACTTAAGGTTTGTAACTAAAACCCCTGTTGTTTCTATAAACTGAAGAGAAATCTCGATAAACCAAGTTCAAAAAACGTGTGTCAAATCAGCGCGAACGCTTTTCTGGAGGGGATACTGACCGAGTATCTTTTACCCTTGCGCCCGGTGTGCGGCAAAAGGTAGATGATTTACTGCCGATATTGGGTGGCACTTTGGCGAAAGCTTTAAGGCGTTTAGTTGATTTGGGTTTAGATTTAGTTGACCTAGCTCAAAAAAGTGGTAAGCCGGTTCCTCAACCGGGTAGTTTGGAGCAGATGTTTTCTGGTTATACCTCTTTGGGCATAGAACTGATATTTGCGTGCGAATCCTTGGGTTTATCAGTACCAGAAGTGGGCCAGGTAGGGGTTTGGTTTGTAGATAATCTCTCCCTTGGCTTGGGTGATATTGAGGGTATCAAGAAAGACAATGATTTTCAGGCATCACGTATATTTCGCTTAAGTCGAGAAATTCAAAAGTTTTTTCAGCAGCAGCTTAATGTCTTATCGGAAGACGAGTATGCTGCATTTCTGAAAAATTTGCATAGGGAAGCTGTTATTGGACAAGAGTTTGTAGCTGCTTGTCAGACGATGGGTTGGCAACTGCCAGAGACAGGAAAGCTACAAGAGTGGTTGCAGGATTTGGTGGTGCGTTTGCACAGCGTCTCGGCAGTAGAATTGCAATTATCAAACGAGTTATTAGAAGAATGCGATCGACTGGGGATAGATCCGCCAAAACCTGGTGAGGTTGTAGCGTGGCTACAAAATACCCGCCCTGCGGTGTTTGAGCAGTCAATGCACGAACATAGATTACCTTTTACGGATGATGGTTTGCCTTTAGGGGGGTCGCAACCTTTTTTGGAGCATTTACTTACACTAAATGCACCGCCAACTGAAGATGAGGAGTATGACATTGCTCATAGGTTTGGTGTAGACCCAGCCCATCTTAAGGATTTGATATCCCGCATGAGGTTTGACAAGAACGGACAGACAAATAATTGTCATTAATTTGCTGAGGGGATAAATGCATGGATGCCATTGAAGATTCCTCAACGTTGTGGACTTTACTATGCAAGCCTGGATGGGAAATTAAACCCAACCCAGTAAAGCATCTACTCAAAATTAAAGCTCCTGACTACCAGGAAGCATTAATGCTTTATACCAACTATCGGAAATTTCTAGCAATGTGGGCGGCATCCCTCGATTGTACCTGTGCTTTGATTGGAATTCAGGGGATGCGTGGGTCTGCATTTAAAATTCTTGCAGCAACGCCAGCATCGCAGCAGAAGTTATACGAAGACTTAATTTTTGCGAGCTTACGAAAGTCGGTTAGTTGTGATTCAGAAAGACTAGTTGATCGGGAATTTGAGAATGATATCAGCAAGTATTCAGGGTTTTACATTGCCGAAACTTGTTTGCACCCTGAGCTTAGACCAATTGTTGATGAAATATTCTCAAACCCAGACAAGAAAGTTATAACCCTTGGTCTTAAGTGAATTGTTATTTTCATTTTCCACCTTCCATCTGGTGCGACCAGCCGATACAATTGCTTCGACGTTAATATCAGTAATCTGATGATTTGTGGCAAAGTTATTTTTGTAAATTAGAGTGCCATCATAGCGAGTAATAGTTAATTCACACCAGTTAACTAATAAGGCATCTTCACCATCCCGCAAGGGAACTTGATTCACATAACGATAGTTATAAATTTCATAAACTTTACCTTTCCACCGTTTAATACTTAATGTATCCAGAGGCATTCCTTCTAACCACTCATAAAGTGTTTTATGTGATGAATGGCTGACACACCAGAACAAAATTTAACTGCTTTATCAAAAGCAATTCACATAAAGGTTGATGACAATAAAGATCATCCCCTAAGATGGTAATACCAAGAGATGCATACTGTAAACCATATTTCTCAATCCAACGCTTTGCCGCCGCATTTTCACAATCTTGCTTTTGGTGTCCATCTTGAGGCACAACAAATTCTGGTATCAAGGGGATTACTTTGGAATTACCAGGACTAACAATTACTGGTGTTACCACTGTATGAAAATACTGAGTTGTTCCATTTCTAAAAGTTCTGCTCGAACAATGAAGAAGAGTGAATCTGATTGGAGGAAAAATATTCTGTCCCATCCAGGGCAATACTGCTCGGTTAAGGAATTTCTTGGTTGAGGCAAGCAGGGGGAATAGGGGGAGAAATGGAGGCAGGGGAGGAGTTTTGCCTCCCCTGCTTATCCGAGCAGTATTGCCATTCAGGGCTATCAATAAATTATTTTTCAAAGAGCGAAACGCTTCCAGGTGTTTACCTTGCTCTAATGCTCTAAAAACCTCATAAAACACCGGAAATACTACAGATGGTTCCACATCATCCAGCAAGTCTCTGATATGGTTATCTGTGGGAATCTGATGTACTCCAAATAAGCTTTGAGCATTGTTATGCCCTTTTTTCTGCGCCATTGACTTTTGATGAGCCAGAAATGAAGGACTTTGAGTAAAAAATACTGAAAATGCGCTTAATGCTGCATCGCTCATCTGATAGTACTTGTTTTTACCTGTTCGTTTATCAGGTAAATTTTTCAGGGTTGAGTGAAAGTATTGCACTATTTCATCAAAAATTCCTGGCTGATTCAAAAAAGCCCCTGCACTTACGAGTATTGAGATACAAAAACCATACCTTTAACTGAAAATTTTGCATAGATGACGATGACACTGATAATTATTCTCATTATGAGAATTGCTGGAGTTTTATCTTGTTCTCTGGTCAGAAAGACCCTTAAACGGCTGTCCATATCTCTGTTACCTTCGTAGACACATTATACGTATTTACTTATCTTTACACAGTTTGGTTTTTCCACCTCGTTCTACTTAATTGAAAATTAATCAAGATTTTATATGCAAATTTATTTAAAAATGAATACTATAAAAATAGTAATAGTTTTATAAATTTATATGTAGTCAACATGGCTCTAAACCCATCTGAAGAAGAAGGAACCGCTCTCAATACGGCTCGGATAGCTGAAAGAATGAATTGGTGAAAATTAAATCGCTTAAAGCCTTATTCTGTAAAGCTTTTGAAGCTTACACTAATTCCTTATCGTACAATTTTCCCGTTTTGGGTGCGACACGATGGCGCACGAAGGGCTGGAAGCCCCGATATACAAAGCTTCCAAAAGATGAGTGAGGAACCGATTCCTCCAGTCCAGTGTCCAGGACTGTTCCTAACCTTCCCATGCACCACTGGTAACGGTGATGTGTGAAGCGGAAAGTTTTGCCCAAGGAAGCATTTAGCCTAAAAATGTAACCGGGCAAAGGAAAGATTGGATGGGTGAATGTAAATGAATCCTTGTTGAGGCATCGTAAGAAAAGGTCATCGAAAAGGCTGACACGGTGATACGAGTGAATGTACTGAATACCCCGAAACCATTCAGTCAAGGTTTAACTCCCCATTTTAGTTGAACTGGGACACCAAACACTCCGGTGTAGAGAGGACACCCTACCCAATTAACAAAGATGGAGAACTCTGTCCATCAAGAGCTAGCCTGCTAGCAAAGTATTGTACCGTGTTTTTATTTTCTTTTTTGTTTAAGTCCCGGAATAGAGAATCTAAAAGCGAATGAAACTTATTTCAACAAACTCAGAAAAACTGTTTCGTAAAGCTGAACCTTCGGATGCTTTCGACATTGAGGAGTGCGTGTGTGCTGCCTATGCCAAGTACCTAAAGAGGATGAACAAGCCACCATTTCCAACGCTCACAGATTACAGGGTAGTAATCACCCAGCATCAGGTCTGGGTTATGAACGACGTAGAGGGTTGCGCCGCCGTGCTTGTTCTGATCCCCAAACAGGATCACCTGCTCCTCGACAATATCGCTGTACACCCGCGTCAGCAAGGTTGTGGTCTAGGCCGCACTCTCATAGCTTTTGCTGAAACGGAAGCAATAAAGCAGGGGTTTAGTGCTGTGAGCCTATACACTAACGAGTGTATGACTGAGAATATAGCTCTGTATTCTCGTATAGGCTACGAGGAGAGAGGGCGAATGGTGCAGGACGGCTACTCCCGTATCTTTATGTGTAAGCCCCTGGTAACGGATGCGATCACTATAGCCTCTTCTTCACAATAGAGATCAGCTGAAAAGGGTAGAGAGTAGATTCTACGAAACTATCCCACTAATAGCATCGTATCCTCATTCCAACCCGGTTACTACAAATTCTGCACCTTACGTTGACGGAATTATCACTCCAACTCCGGTAGTTGATTCAGTTCAGCTAACTCTTGAGTGCGTTGAAAGGCTGCATATACAGCATCGCAAATTGCAGTTCGCATTCCCCTTTTTTCTAACTCGTAGATACCCGCAGATGTAGCTCCTCCAGGGCTTGTCACCTTATTCCGTAGTACTGCTGGGTGTTCACTACTTTGGTGCATCAGTTCCACACTACCAGCAATGGTTTGCAAAGTCAGTTTTTGAGCTTCTACACGACTGAAGCCGATCTTTACCCCAGCATCGATCATGGCTTCGATGAAAAGAAAAACAAATCCAGGACCAGCACCACTTAATCCTGTGGCCATGTTTATATAATTCTCACTTTGTACTGCTATTTCCTCACCCAATGATTGTAAAATAGCTTTTACCTTGATTCTTTCTTCATCAGTCACCTCAGGGATTGCCATCCAGACCGTAGTACCCATGCCAACCTGAGCTGGTAAATTAGGTATAGCTCGCACGATGCGTGCATGGTTTAAAGCTTTTTGAAGAAAGCTGACACTAGCCCCAGCCACAATACTGAGTACTAAAGCGGTAGGATGAATTTGACTTTTTAAAACAGATGATACCATGCCCAAAACTTGTGGTTTTACACCGAGCACTACAATAGATGCACCTTGAACAGCCTCTACATTGTTACTTGTAGTATGCACATTGTACATATCTTGCATTTTGATACGAGGACTTTCAAGGGGATCACTAGCTATGATCTGATTAGCTTTTACTACCTTTTGGGACAATAAGCCTCTAATCTTGCTCAAGTACAGGAGGGGGTAGCTCCTGTACTTCTATGGGACGATTAGGAGCGGTCATAACAGCGGCTAAAACCATTATTTATTCCTCATTTTGCTCTATTATAACTATGAAATAATTTAGCTTATCTTGCATTTTTTAATATCATAAAAACCTTATAAATAGTTTTTATTTCTGCACTAAGCCCGAAACTTTGTGTAGAAATTTTATTTAATATTTAATCCCAATAGAGAAATTAAAATTAAATTTTTAAAGCATATTGGGACTAAAACCTTTGTCCAGCAAAACTTTGATTTAAAAAAACCTTCATTAATAAAACCGGAGTTAGTATAGCTATCAGTATAAAAATTATATTCGATTTATTAAAATCGAAAATATCCAATCTTCGACTGCTTAAACAAGTCTAAAATATTGTTATTCACGAATATAGCTATAGTAGCCTGTCGAAGTAACTAAAACAGTATCCTAGCTAATAAAAGGCATGGCTAAAAAATAACCTAAATCAATATTTAGGAGTTTTATAACAATAGCTTCTATCTCTAGAAAGATAGCTTTTAATCGTGCTATTTAATTCTTCGGCAAGCTACTATGGTGTGTAACAAAGTACCTTAAGATGGGGAAAATATTAAATTTTAATGGCTGGAATTTCTATGGTTTAAAGTTTGCAAACATCCCCTAGGTTGCTATATCAGATTTTTCCTCATATTCAAGACCAGAAGATAATCTCGCCACTAGGGAGGAGACCTATTGCAGATGTGAATGTCACGCGATAACCATCAATCGGCTCGACAGTATGATAATTTCTTGTGTTAAAAATAACCACATCACCAACATATGGCTGAAACATGGTCTTGTCAACATCTACAACTACAGCATTACTGTATCCATAATAATCAAGCCTGTACACTTCGTCTTTTGGATACCACTGTCGATTGTAGATATATGTCTTACCTTGATCGGAGGAAGATATTTTCAGATATAAGTTCCAGGAAAGCTGAGCGACGACATTACCCACCTCCCAATTGGGCTGCTCAGCTGGTGCGTAATCAATATGTAGCTGTGTACCACGCTCGATTTTCCTCATAAGACCCACATAATAGTTGCCATACAAGGGTTCAAAAGCACTCCGAACGGTTTCTCCTGTACATTCTTGGATCTTTGCTATAATGCGCTTCAAGGGATTAAATGATTTAGAAATAAGGCTATGTTGCACAGCGTTGGCTTGCTCTACTGCTTTAAAATATTTACCTTTGTCAACTTTGTCGTATTCAAAGACAGTGATTCCGATGCGCTCAATCTTAGGACTAACATTTTGGTAGAATCCAAATTCTAAGAGGTTAGCTTGCGTGACTAACGCAGCACACTCCTCTATAGTTGCAAACTGTTTTATGGTAATTACAGGGATTCGATTTTCAAGTAGCATTATGAGAGATTCTTTACTCAAAGGCAATTCTTCCACTGTTTCCCAAGTCTCTGATTTCAGATGATGTAAAGTATTCACGGTGTTATTTCTCTTTCTTGTTATGTTGCAAAACTGGTAGTAATTTGCTACAAAGTTCCTTTTTAGTTACTTTAATAGCTGGTAAACTCTACTAAAGAGTTGAAGGAAAGATATGCACTATTTTTTATAAGTACACAACCATTACACTCCTATTTATTTATAAAAAGGTAAAATCGAATCACTTTCTCCATTAAACGTCTGTAATATTAGATATTGACTAAAACTGCATAGGGATTTCATCTTCTTTTTCGGAGATATCTATTTTGCACTTAACGAAAGAGCATAAAGGATAGAAGGGTAGACGTTAAGTTTTTTAACTACTAGAATATGAAGCCAAATATTCCATAATATCATCGTAAAGGCTGTAGCTAGCGCAGCACCCATAATGCCAAATAAGGGAATACAGAGTAGATTCAAAGTAATGTTAATCAATGCACTCCATCCAAAAACACGAACAGTTTGGTTTTGATGTCCTGTCATAATCATTAGATATCCAACAGATCCAGAACCTGCATTAATAAGCTGACTTAGAGTCAAAACAGTCATCTCCCACTGTGCTCCTACAAATTCCGATCCGAAGGTTCCTAGAATAGGTCTGGCAAACACAATTAGGAAAATGGCAATTACTAACGAAGGCCAAAAGATACAGTGAGCTAGTGTGGAAACTAGCTTTTGCAGTGCCTTTTGGTCTCCTTGAGCATAAAGTGATGCAAATATAGGTGCAGCGACTGCATTCACAGACAGCAAAATGAAACTTACCCAGTTAGCAGATCTAGTAGCAGCACTATAAATACCAACGTTTATGGAGTCTAACAAAACTCCTATTATCAAAACATCCGTTTGATTTAAGACTATAAAAAATCCGTCAGAAAGTAATAGTGGTAGAGAAATACGAAGCCATTCATGGATTTCATAAATAGAAGAGCTACGGTAAATCTCCGAAGGTAATTTCTGCCAGAAAAGTCGTAGCTGGATGAACAAGATAGCTAAAAGCGCTAACATAGCAGCACTGATAGCAGGTAAACTTTTTAGTGTTTGGCTTATCTGTATATAGAGGAATGCGCTCCCAAGCGACAGGAACGGCCAGATTACCTGAAGAGGAGCATACGCCAGACCAACTTGCTGAATAGCTCTAGACATCTCTGATTGCAACATTACTAGAGCTAGAAGTGGTATCATCCAAACACCTAAAAGTAGAGAAGTCGAACACTTCAAACCTTTATTTGTTAACCATAAAATAAGTACCGTACTCAATGCAGATAATATCAGGCTGACAATAAGAGTAAGGTTCCAGCTTGCGTAAATCACGCCGCGTAACCGCGCCCAATCACACCTAATAATATATTCTGGAATCAAGCGCAAAACTGAAGTGGGAAAACCTATTCCGGCAAAAATCGCTAGGAGTGAACTCCAAGCCATAGCGTAGTCATAGATGCCATATTCAGCCGGACCCATCCATTGAGCGAGGAGTACCTGGCCAACGTAGCTTAGTATGGCACCCAATACCTGTAAAATAAGTACAATTCCTGCACCTTGAACGAAGGAAGTTAAGATATTTGGTTCTAGAAATTTATTAAATAGCCAACGTATATCTCGTAATATCTTCATTTGCCTAAACTTTGCAAACAGATGAATAAATATAGCCCAGAGATATGAGTTTGGCTATGACCTTATCTGCACTTACTTCTGGTGTCTCTAGGTTTGTTCTACACTCAACCTCCGGGTTTAAACTCGGCTCATATGGAGCATCAATACCCGTAAAATTTTTAATCTTGCCATCGCGGAACATCTTGTATAAACCCTTTACATCTCGTTGCTCACACACCTCTAGTGGTGCATTGACATAAACTTCAACAAAGTTTCCAATCTGTTGCCGTATTTGCTGGCGTGTTTCACGGTATGGCGAGATTACGGGAACCAATACAATTACACCATTTCGAGTTAAGAGGTTAGCTACAAAAGCAATGCGACGGATATTCTCATCTCGGTCTTCTTTGCTAAAACCTAATCCTTTGGATAGGTTCTCGCGAACTATGTCCCCATCCAAAACTTCAACTTGGTATCCTTGGACACATAGCTCGGTTTCAATAACTTGGCTGATTGTGGTCTTACCTGCGCCACTTAGACCAGTAAACCATACTGTCACGCCAATTTTTTTTAGCATGGTTGAACTCTGCAAGCTGTTCATGTACATCTGCATTTACTTAATAATTCCTTAATACTCACTTTCAGATTTTCCTGGAAATAAGGAACGACGCACAAATCAAGGCTAAAGATAAAAAAGCTACAAAATCTACTAAGTAGTTGAAAACAGTGCTATCGCTCTTTCATCAGTCTTGGAAAAATTAACGAATTTTCGGCGTTTCAGCCAACGAAAAATTAAGGTTTTACCCGATAGTGATGGAAGAGGGCTATAGGACTACTATTTGATTTTTGAAAAAACTCAGTATACATCGAAGAGCCTTCTTTCCTATTGCCTATTTGTTGCCTGTTGCCTGTTTCCTGTTTCCTGTTACTTGACTATGCAACTAAGTTCAGGAATCAAATCGGATTCCTATATCAATTACCTATGAATGGTTTGAGACATTTTCTCCCAAAAGATACAAAAGTTTATACATTTACGGGGTTTACTAGTAAACTTGTTGTGAAATAACGTTTAAAATCGCTTTTAAATTTGAGGGCTTGCATCTCTTCTGGTCTTAGGCAAAAGTTTGTACTTAAAAGTTTCATAAAACCTTATGCTCTTTGCCTTCAGCCTCCCTTACCAAAATCTGCTAAGACCCTACAAATGAATCTACAGTGGTAAGGCCGATATCTGCTGCTCACTATGAAAAATGATACCTTCCAATAGAGCTTGAAAATGGCTGGACATGCGAACCATAGTCAGGGGATCGAACAAATCAGTATTATACTCAAATCCACCACTGAAACCATCCTCTGTCTCTACTAGCTCAAGCGTTAAATCAAACTTCGATGTGCCACTATGGACTTCCAATGCAGAGATAGTTATACTTGGTAAATTTAGATCAGGTATCGGTGCATTCTGAAGAACAAACATTACTTGGAATAGCGGTATATAGCTCAGGTCTCGCATCGGCTGCATGATTTCAACTAACTGCTCAAAAGACAAATCCTGATGAGCATAGGCTTCTAAAGCTACTTTCCGAACTTGACTTAGCAGTTCTTGAAAACTTTGGTTTCCTGACAGGTTAGTACGTAAAATTACTACGTTAATAAAAACACCAATTAGTTCTTCTGTCTCAACATTTTTGCGACCTGCTATGGGTGTTGCTATAAGGATATCTTCCTGTCCTGTATAACGATAAAGCAATACCTGAAAGGCTGCTAGTAAGGTCATGAATAAAGTAACACCCTGTCGTCGGCTTAAAGTTTTAAGTGCCGCTGTTAAGGAAGCTGGTATTACAACAGATTGTAGTGCTCCCATAAAGGATCGAACCGGAGGGCGTGGTTTATCAGTGGGTAACGCTACCACGGGAAGTGGATCGACAAGCTGTTTTTTCCAGTAAGTCAGTTGAGTATACAGTATGTCGCTAGGTAACCCCTTCATCTGCCAACGTACATAGTTTCCATACTGAATAGGAAGTTCGGGAAGTGGTGAGTCCATCTTGCTAGAGAAAGCTTTGTATAGTATCGATAGTTCCCGCAGCAAGACCCCGATAGACCAACCATCTGATATAGTATGGTGCATAGTTAGGAGTAAAACATGTTCCTTTTCAGACAACCATAACAAAGTTGCTCGCACGAGTGGGTCACGAGTCAGGTTAAAAGGTTTTTGCGCCTCCTCCACAGCTAATCGCGAGACCTCCAACTCTCGTTTTAACTCGGGGAGATTGCAGAGGTTTATCGTCGGTAGCTTTAAGGTCAGAACAGGGGCAACTAGCTGAACTGGCTGCCCATTCACGGTTAAAAAGTTAGTACGCAAGGCTTCGTGACGCCGTAATATTTCGTTGATGCTTTTCTCCAACGATGTTATGTTAAGCTTACCCTTGAGACGAAAAGCAAGAGGAATGTTATACAAGGAAATATCAGGAGCCAATTCCTCAAAGCACCATATCCGCCGCTGTCCAGATGAAAGGGGAAACAGTTTAGGATTGCTACCATTTTTTTGAAGTAGCTGAGCAAGAAGCGCGCGCCTTTGTTCTGGTGAATAGGCAGATATACATTTTAGCGTATTGCTCATTCTGAACTTTTCTCCTTAGATAACATATTTTCAAGTAATAAATCCACTTCTTCATCTGAAAGTTGAGCAAGTTTTGCCAGCAGATACTCTTCATGTCCTAGATTGTTTCGATCTATTGTATTGATATTGCTGTATTTTTTATTGCTCATGCTTTGTGTAAGTACTAATGCCAAGGCTGCGATTGTATGCTGCTCAAACAAGCTACCTAAGGGTAGTTCCAAATGAAAAGCGTTGCGTATTCGAGAAATGATTTGAGTTGCAAGTAAGGAATGTCCCCCTAACTCAAAAAAATTCTCGTAAATACCAACTTGTTTAAGTCCAAGAACTTCGGACCAAATCACAACTAATACCTCCTCAATAGAGTTACGAGGAGCTTCTAAGCTTCTTCCTAACTCCAATTCAGAACCGTCGGGCATCGGAAGCACGCTACGATCAACCTTCCCACTTGGTGTTAGTGGCAGGGTCTTTAATATCATGAAAGCAAAAGGTATCATGTACTCGGGTAGATGCTCTTTCAGGAAATGACGTAGGTCACTAACTGTTGTTACTAGTACCTGATTTAAAACCACATAAGCCACTAGCCGCTTGTCACCAGGAACATCTTCCCTAGCTATGACTACAGCCTGGCGCACAGCAGGATGTTTGCTGAGTACCGCTTCAATTTCTCCTAATTCTATGCGAAAACCACGAATTTTCACCTGATAATCTACTCGACCAAGAAACTCGATGTTGCTATCCGGTAGGTAGCGTGCTAAATCACCAGTTTTGTATAAACGTGCCTCAAATTTGTTGCTAAAGGGATTGGAGATAAATTTTTCCTTAGTCAAGTCAGGACGGTTGAGGTATCCTCGGGCAAGGCAAGCACCACCAATATACAATTCACCGGAAACTCCTATGGGAACAGGCTGTAAGGATTGATTTAGCAGATAAAGTTGGGTATTGGCAATAGGATGACCAATAGGTGGAAGCACAGGCCAACTGCTTACTGAACCAGTTAGGGTAAAACAGGTGACAGCATGGCTTTCAGATGGACCATACTGATTATAGAGAGTGCAATCTTCTAGTTTTCTAAACAAGCTAGCAATTGCTGGAGTTATTTTCAATTGTTCACCAGCAGTAATAATTTCGCGTAGGCTTGTAGGAAATTTCCCAAAAGCATAAGTTACCTCGGCTAGCTGCTGTAAAGCGACAAAGGGAAGAAATAGTCTCTCAATATTTTCTTCTATAAGAAGACTTAAAAGGACTACCGTATCTCGTCGCACTTTCTCTGAAAGCAAGACCAATGTTCCACCTGAACACCAGGTAGAGAAGATTTCTTGGAATGATACATCAAAGTTCACAGACGCAAATTGTAGAGTTTTTGTCCCCTCAGAAGCCGTCGAATGTTGAATCTGCCACAAGATTAAATTGGTAAGGGAAAGTTGCCGCATGGCTACCCCCTTGGGCTTGCCTGTAGACCCTGAGGTGTAAATCACATAAGCTAGATTATCAGGCTTAACCCCACTGGCTGGATTCTCCATACTTTCCTGAGAGATCACCTCCCAGTCTTTATCCAGACAAACTACACGTCTTCCCTGCTTAGGAAGGCAGGCTAGCAACTTCTTGGTTGTCAGCAACACTGGCATCTGAGCATCTGCTGCCATGAAGTCTAATCGTTCTTGGGGATATCCTGGGTCTAAAGGCACATAAGCCCCACCCGCCTTAAGTATACTGAGCAATCCCACTAGCATCTCGAAGGAGCGTTCTACGCAAATCCCAACCAAAACTTCTGAAGTGATCCCCAAGGTTCGTAGGTGATGTGCCAGCTGATTGGCTCGGTAGTTCAACTCCCAGTAGGTCATTTTCTGTCCCTCAAATACCACTGCTATTGCTTCCGGAGTTTGTTCAACCTGGACTTCAAATAACTGATGAATACACTTTTCCTGAGGAAACTCTGCTTGGGTCTCATTCCATTTCATATACATTTGACGCTTGGATGCTTTAACTAGAGGTATTTTCAATACTTCGGACAGAATCAGGCAGCGATAACGCCATAAGAACGTAGGGCTTGGTAATTGAGATGGGACTTAATCACAGTAGGTGACAGATCTAACTTTGAAATAAAGGTTTCCAACAAATGGTCGTTAAGGGCACGACGTTTGATACTCAACAAGAGAAAACACGAAAGGTTTTTTGCCTGTGTGCTGTCGGTAGGTATCCAGCTTGGCAATATTGAGGCGGTGAAACTGGCATTGAAATGAAAGTCAAGCTTTTTGACATCACGGGCTTAACAATCACTCAGTCCGGTAAACTGTTTAGCATCGCGGAAGATGAATACGAGAGTGAAAGCGCAGTTTGTAGAAACGATAAATCTCGTCTGCCGATTGGTTGATATCTGTCGAGAATAAGACACCATAACTCGGTTTGTTAGGCTTATGGCGGTCGAGTAAATAAGCCAGGCTGATCTTGCGCTTGAGTGAAACGTGCCATATAACTGCTGTGTAGAGTTCAACCCCTGATTGGAGTTCGCGCACCCAAGCCAAGCGAGTAAGGTCAGCTAAATCAACTTTGCCATCATATTTGCGTTTAGCTCCTCGCGCTTTCTGTTCACATTCCCTCAACTAAAAATTGTCCAGAGTAAGCTGATGTGCTTTTAAATTGCATCTTTGCGTCCCCGTATCTCCGCGTACCCGCGTTTTTCTAGCGATCTGAATTATGCAACTTAAAAGCACATCAGCTTATTGTAAAATATGAACGCTCAAGATAGCACCGCTCGCTTCTCAAATTCAGGGCCATAACGACGGTTTTCCCACTGATTGAAAGCAACGATCCAAAGATGCCGATATCCTAGTTCATCTCCTATAGGTTCGATATCGGTAGCCATATGAAACATCCGCCCATCATCGTAGATAAGTGCTTGGTTTTTTTCTAGAACCGTCCGGAAAAAGGGTTCCCCACCATTAGAAGGCATTAGCTGATTTTCACCACCAGTAATGCGGTAACGCTCAAATACTGCAAGCATACCAAATTCATGCCCATCACGATGTGGTCCTTCTGGAACAGAGATACCACGTATACTTCTATCAGTAATCACGCGGCATTGATGAACATTAACCTGCCATGTCTTTGAAATATCTAAAGGAATCGCCTTTGCACCAGCATCGATTTGTAGCGTTGGATCAATTTTAAGTGGCTCTAGGTGACGTGGAATACCACCGATATAAATGTTGTACTCTTTAGACTGAATAAATGGCCTATGTGGCAAAAGCTCGAGATACCAAGATTCATCCTTAAAGCTCATGCGGTATTGTGAGAATCGCCGATAGCGATGGTTACCACCAGAATATGGATCGATGGGCAAATCATGAAATGTTGCCAGTATCTCAGATGATGCTGCCGGCAAATCTATAATAGCGTATCCTTCAGTACACAATTTCATACTTAACTATCTCCTTGATTGACAAAAACTGCTGAATTCTATTTTCACTATTGGTATAAGAGGCATTAAATGAACAATCATACAAAAACTAACGCTAAGCATGAAAACCTTGATAGGTAAACCCTCTATCCATATAAATGTAGATATTTGCAAAGGTTACTTAAATAGCGTTTTTCGATATTTTGTTCCTTGAGCCACATTCTGAACTTTACTTGAGAGTACCAACTGATATGTAAATTAAAATCTACACCCGTAAGCTCTCTATCTTTCTGCTGTCTAATCGTATTCTTTGGTCAGAAAGATAGTACCAAAACTTTACACGGTAGCGGTTTTAGGTAATCACAGCTTAAAATGGCTAAGCTTTTCATAAACATTCAACGCTCGGTGATAGAGCATTTTGTGTTTGGAAGGAATATTTACTTTATCTTTTTTAGGGGGTCTCAGAATCCCTGTGCTACTTTCTAAAGTTTTATGCCATTTAACTTGAGATTCTACTTCATAAGACTGCCACTGCTTTAATTGACCATTTTCCCAACTAAGCATTTGAGGAATGAATTCGACTTTAATGCGGTCGCAATAACGGCGTAGAATTGTCTCCGGATGACGACGAAAGTCATTAGCTTCCACGACAATTGGTTCTTGTCCTAACTCTTCTGTCACTATGATCCATATATTATCAAGTGCAGTAAAGCCGAACTCTTCTTCAGTAAAATCTGGCTTTAATGTGTATAGTGAAGCGAAGATTTCTTCAGGATGGCGCACAATAAATGTATTGATAATCGAACTTAGGAATTCAGTATTGATGTAATACAAACCTTGAAATGCTAGTTCTTTGAAAAAGACTAGAGGCGCTACGTTTGATTGTATATGCTGAATTGCCTTGGCACTACCATATTCACGCAAATTTTCGTGTTCACCATACCGCTCAGATTTGCGCCATTTACTAAAGTAATAACAATCGGTAAAAGGTTCATGGACAATTTTTGTATCCGGACGCTGAGAAAATGTTTTTTCAAAAGCAGTCGATACACATCTAGGAGCACTCCAACTTGCTACAATTTTTTGTTTAGTAGGCAATTTTGATGTGAGAACATTTTCCTGTCTAACCGTGGAAATTGAGTCTGTTTTGGATGTATTTGAATGCATATTGTTGTGGTATGTAAGATGTTAATCAATTTATTACAAGAGTACTTGAAGCATCTTATATATGGCAATCCGGAATCATTCATGAGAAAATGCTGTTAAAAATAAAAGCATTTTTTATTGCAAGTAATTAGGGTATGTATCGCAGCAAATTAAAGATTATTTAGACTCTTTAAATGCGGAAATTTAAAAGGAACAATAGTTAATAACTTGGGTTCTATATTTATTCTTATCTAAATCCACTATTATTGCTAAGTAATTTCCTAATAACTAAATCTCAAAACTTGTTGCTTGATAAAATGAAAAAATATCATCAAAAGTTTCTCTTTTCCAACAAAGCTCATAGTGGCTATCTTCAACAGCTACCACAGGTGCTTTAGGTCTAATAAAATTTGTTGCTCTTGAGACTGTGTATGCGCCTGTATCAAAAATACCTAATAAATCACCTTCTTCTAAGTCCTCTGGCAACAAAGTTGAATAAGAAAAAACATCTCCTTCGTAGCAAAGAGGACCAGCTACCATATAGTTTTTTAAAGGGCTATTTTTTTTTGCAAAGCTTACTATATTATGTTTCTCGTGTATCCCAGCAGTAGGAAGAAGATTGAGACCAGCATCTAGTATCAGCCAATCACCGTAACTAGTTTTTTTAATACTAGCAATTCTTGTGATAAGAAACATGGAGTTAGAAACAATTGACCTTCCTGGTTCACATGCAAGTTTTAAATCAATTAATCCTTTTCTTTCCAATGCCTTACTCAGAAGGTCAATAAACTTTTCAAAATCGAAACTATCCGGAGATTCCTCTACAACTTCTAATTGGTGTAATTCGAGCAGACTTTTAAGAGGACCAGAACGGTCTCTATAAATTCCGTCAACACCCATACCACCTCCAAAATTAAATGTTTCAATAGGAAAATCACTTATTAGCTCTTTGATAAAAGAGAGCACTTTATCTATCGCCGAGAAAAAAGCATTCGTATTAGTAACTTGAGAGCCTACATGGCATTGAATTGCAGATAATCTTAGGTTTTCATTTTGTTTGATTAAACTAGCTATCTTATAAGCATCTTCTGAATTGACATTCCAACCAAACTTAGAACGGGAAACCATTTTATCCATCAGTGTATTATAGGTAGGATCAACGCTAGGATAGACATTATAGTTTGGGTTTATCCTCAAACCAACATTGATAATTTTTCCTTTTTTCTTTGCAATTTCTTGCAGTTGCTCGATTTCAATAATTCCATCTATATTAACCAATATGTTGTTCTCTTCAGCTTTCTCCAACTCTTCATAAGTTTTCATTGGACCATTAAAAATAATGTTTTTTCCATTAAAGCCTAAGTCTAATGCAGACTCCATTTCATATCCTGATACAACATCTGCTCCAGCACCATAGCTCAACATCCTTCGGCAAACTAAGGGCAAATAATTAGTTTTAAATGAATAAAATATACTAGTATTTCCAAGAAATTTTTCTAAAAAACCTGCAATTTTAGTGTAGTTGGATTTTAACTGACTTAAATTTAAAATATGTGTAGGCGTACCATACTTTTCAGCTATTTCTTTTACTAGAAGTGAATCTATTGAAATTTCTGTCATACCATTCATTCTCCCTTCTTATCAAAAAGTAAAATTTATTATCGGTCTACGTCAGTAAGTCACATTGTAAACACAACCTACTCTGTGCGACAAATGTGCCATAGTTGTAAATCTCCTGTTGAGTTGAAGAGCGTACTGAAAGTCGCATAACGCTAACTATTTCAGTTTAGGTAAACGCTTCATACCCAGCTATCTAATTCCTGTGGAACTATCAAAATCTTGCGGTCAATTTTCAGGATGATTAGCAGAAGTTATCCGAAAGTGAATACAATCGGAGCTAGACGAGTTGGGTTTGTATTATGAAGACAACAATGCCTGATCAACCTGAACCAACCTGCTTGCCCATTTTTTCTAGTCAAAACCAGGGTTGGGAAAACATTCTGGTTCAGCAATTCCAATGTCCGCCAAGTGAGTTAAATTTTCATTACAGCGATGAACATTCGATTTGTTTATCTCTTGCACCCCGTCCAGTTCGCTTGCTGCAAATCAGAGGAGACAAGCGTTATAAAGGACTGTATGGCAAAGGCGACATTTCTATTACGCCTGCTAAAGTGCCGTTTTTCGGACGTTGGGATAGTGACAAACGCTACTTGCAAATTCGGATTGCATCTCGGTTTATCCAAAGCGTTGCCAGAGAAACTTTTAGCAAGAATCCCGACGGGCTTGAATTACTTCCCGAATTTCAGATTCGCGATCACCAGATTGAGGAGATCAGTATGATGTTGCTGGCTGAACTGAAACAGAAAAATTCAAGTAGCAAGCTATACATTGAGTCACTAATTAATGTGCTGGCTGTGGATTTATTGAGAAAACACGCTACTGCCAAGCCTTGCCTTTCACTGTATGAAGGTGGATTACCCCAGTATCAACGAGAGCAAGTTTTGGAATACATTAACGAGAATCTGCATCTGGTAATCAAGCTTGTAGATCTAGCGGCTTTGCTGAGTATGAGTCAATTTCATTTCAGCCATATGTTTAAGCAAGCGTTCGGCATATCTCCCTACCAATATGTACTCCAACAACGAATAGAACGAGCAAAGGAATTGTTGAAACACACCGACCAATCAATTATGGAAATTGCTCTTATATGTGGGTTCAACAGCCATAGCCATTTGAGCAAACAGTTTCGCCATCTGACAGGTATAGCACCGAAAGCTTACAGAGCAAATTAAAATGGGTAGTGGTAAATCAATACCTGTGCCAATTTACGAGGGTTCAACGCTTGTATAAACGGGATGAATACGCAGGGTAAGAGCATCTCAATCAGGCTTGACACAAGGAATCAGAAGAATCTAAAGTATTGCCAATGAAACAACAACTGAGAACCTGAATCATATAATTATTATCCATCGCGGTGCGTTTCATTTTTTGACGAAGACTACGTTTGTAGGTTTTTTTCACAGTTAAGAGCATTAAGAGCAAAGCGTCTTAAAACAGCAAAATTCCTCGGACTGTGGAAAGAACGAATGCGGCAAGCATCTTCCGCAAAAGTACAGTCGAGAGTCCAGTGAACCTCATTTTCAATGCCCCAATGTTTGCGGATAGCTCGACCGATAAGTTGAGCATCACTGTGTAAAGAAGTCAAATAAAACTGCACTTCACGAGTAGTCTTGTTCCAAAGATGACGCACGCGCACGACCATCACCAGGCTTTGCAAGCCTACCCAGACCTTGGGTTGATAAAGCTGTGAAATTGCACTAACAGCTACACTCCAAACTTCACGAATTTCTGTGCGATGATGAGCTTTCTCAATCCGTTTGTCATAGCTTCTCTCAATGCCCATGAAATTGTTGGTAACAGCAGTTTCAAACCATTGTTGAACTTGAGAATAGAGAGTGGGATGATTGGCCTTGAGTACCAAGACATAATCAGCTTTCTTGGCAACAATCTGTTTGGCAATTTCCGTTTGTGTCCCCATTGCATCAATTGTGATAATAGCGCCTGTGATATCTAGTAACTTCCCATCCTTGCGCTCCTGCGATGACTGCTAGAATCGCAATTACTAAGATGTCTTGGAGTTGATGTTTCTTGGTTCGCTCTACTCTGGAGTCTTTAATCTCAGCAAATTGCTTAACTAGACTCTGTTGAATACTTCCGATATCTGCCACTTGTGCCAACTTTCGCTGGTCAGGAGAATTTTTAGCGGCATTAACAGATTTAGTTTCAAAGCCTTCTGACATCAATTTGACTCCAGGCGATTTTCAACGACAGCATTGAATTCATCTCATTGATCTTGCTCAGTCGTCAAGTTTATTTTTTACACAGTTGATTATTTATCTTTCTTGATGTGTCAAGTTTTCTGTATACCAAATTAGATGAGCTTACCCTGCATAACAGCGAGTCATGAGTTTGTTTCGATTTAGTCGGAAGCTAGCTTTTTTCTTCTGATTTGGCAGAGGTAAAAATAGAAACTGTGGATGTTGTATAGAACCTTCATCACCCAAGTATCGAGAAAGTGTACCGTTGATTTGGTAAACTTTTGAGGAGTTTAATAGCGTTGGGTCGTAAACTTTAATCAAATTTAATTCCATCTCAATAGCAGTGAAGTATGCCATAATTTATTGTTGAATCGATTTTTCTTTACAGTCAGACTGATTAAATCTGACTGTAGAGTTTTTCACGCATAATCTGATTATTTTTTGGTCAACCAGCAACTTTTTGTTTATTCGGTTTAGACAATCTAGAACCGCTCCCAGAAGTACGTTTAGTTGTTGAAATAGGTGGGGTAATTTGACCGAATGGAGTCTGGATCTTGAGTTTGGACTAATTGGTATTTAGCAGCAACGAATAGAAGGCAAGAGAAAGTGACCCAACTTCTTTTAGAGGCTGAGTTAAGTGGAATCGTTAAAAAAGAAGCACAAACTAAGCAGCAGTAAGATCAGCCTTCTTAAGTGATTCTTCGGTTTTAGGTTTCTTAGATGCGTGTTTTTTGACAGTGGGATAACTGGGACGTAGAGGTGGCTGATGCCCTTGGGCGCGCCCTGGTGATTTACCGCGAGTTTTAGGGGGTTGAGCAGGAGTGCCAATGGCGGCTAAAATTAGTGGAAAGGCTTGTGCCACACGTCCTGGAGACAGTGTATCCTGATTCGATTGCCAAGGCAATGGGGAGTCGATGCAGGCAACTTTAGCTAGCCATAATTGCCAAGTTAACAGGGGCATCAGGTCGCTCCATCGCTCTGCTGCCTGAGTAGAACTAAGTTGAGGCAGTGTCCAATATAACCTCTGCTTCGCAAATCGATACCAATGCTCCAGGGTAAAACGACGCAAGTATTTGTGCCAAATATCCTCTAATGCCGGCATTGTCTGACCCAACCAAGCCAGCCATAAGGGTTGGAACTTACGATTGCGTCCGACTGGTTGGAGTACCTCGACGCGAATGATTTCCATAGCTCGGTTTGGGGATTGAAGGAAATGAAACCCACTCCAACGCATTACTTTAACTCGACCAAATTTTAGGTCTTCAACTTCTAGAGTTTCAGTTGCCTCTGGCCAAGTTTCCGGGTCATTGAGCTTAAACTTATGACCATGCTTACATGGTGCGCCTCGTCCTTTGTAAGCACCGGGTGTACCCCATACGCATCGGTTAGAAGCTAAACGCAGCAACAGGTCTGCGTCAATCTTCTCCGTGGCTTGGACAAATTTGGCGTTGCCGTAGCCTCGGTCATAAGCAGCAAGCGGTCTTTTGCCTAACTCACGGGTCAGACCCCCTATTCGCCAGCTGCATCCTTAGAGAAGTCGGGGATCTGAACCCCTTGCTGGAGAACAAATCAAAATCACCAAAAACTATACCGGAATTTCAATAATAAATTCTGTACCCTCACCTAAAACAGAGTTAAAACTCAATTTTCCACCGTGGGTTTCTTCCACAATTTGACGAGCGATCGCTAACCCTAATCCCGTCCCTTTACCGACAGCTTTCGTAGTAAATAAATGGCCAAATATTTTTGATTTGACTTGTTCACTCATTCCCTTACCATTATCAGCAATGGCAATTTTAACTAGATTATTTTCGATTGATGTTGTAATCGTAATGCAGTTAGGATTGGCTTTGATTTCTTCAAATGTGCATCCGGTGTTAGATTCATCTAAGGCATCAATGGCATTTGCTAAAAGATTCATAAATACCTGATTTAATTGACCGGGGAAGCATTGAATTTGAGGCAAATTACCGTAGTTAGTGACAACTTCAATGGTAGGACGTTGTTCATTGGACTTGAGACGATGTTTCAAAATTAAAATTGTGCTATCAATACCTTCGTGAATGTTAAATGGCACTTTGTAGTCTTGATCGGCACGAGAGAAAGTACGTAAACTGGTGCTGATATTTTTCAGCCTGTCGCACGCCATAGACATAGAATCAATCATCTTGGGCAAGTCTTCTAAGCTATAATCCAAGTCGATTTCTTCAGCGTGGTCAATAATTTTATCACTTTTGTTAGGTAAACTTTCTTGATAGAGTTTTAAGTGTTCGATAATATCAGTAAACGTTGGTTTAGCTTGTATGAGACTAGCAGCAATAAAACCGAGGGGATTATTCATTTCGTGAGCTACCCCTGCGACTAAATTACCCAATGCAGACATTTTCTCACTTTGCACCATTTGCAATTGGGTATTTTGCAGATCAGTTAGCGCTTGTTGCAAGGCAAGTTCAGCGAGGCGACGTTCAGCGAGTTCGGCTTCTAATTGGGTATAAAGGTTGGCTTTTTGGTAGGCAATGCCAATTTGCAAGCCCAATTGTTTGAGCAGGTCGATTTCTGACTGTTGCCAGACATGGGTTGTATGACAATGATGCACAATCATCAGTCCCCAAATCTGGTCATTGCCTAAAATACCAACAACCAGATTTGCCTGCACCTGGATTTGCGCTAGGAATTCGGCATAGCAGGGAGTGATATCTGCGGCTTGGGAATCGTTGCAGGCAGTAATATACCCCTGACGATATTGTTCAGCCCATGTTTGATCAAAACAAGGATCTTCAATGGTTTGTCCTAAAAGAGACAATTCAGATTGGGAAAGCACTTCTAGCTCAATGACCACATTGTAATCGGTATCGAAGCGGCAAATGAGGACGCGATCACTCTGGAAAAATTGCCGCACTTGCTCCAGACAATTTTCCATGACTTGATCGAGTCGCACTGATTGATTAATTGATTGGGCGATGCTGGCTAGCAGTTGGTCGGCTTGTGCGTTTCGCTGTAGTTGAAACTCTGTCTGTTTGCGATCGCTAATGTCTTCAGCCGTCACCAAAATACCCATAACGTTGTTGTCTAGATCGTGTAGAGGAATTATATTAGCGTCGAGCCAGTATTGAGTGTCATCGGCTTTTTTTCGGGTTTCGATAATGTGGAGTTCGGGCTCTCCTGATTCGATGACGCGGCGATCGTACAGTTTATACCAATCGGCTTCTGCTGGGGTACAAAAGTCACGATCTTTTTTACCCACAATCTGTTCTGGCGACTCCAGATTAGTAGCTTGAGCTGCACTGATATTACAACCCAAGAAGTTGGAATTGCGATCTTTCCAAAAAACTAACTGGGGAATATTATCAATTACCAATCGTAAGAACTCTTGAGACGATTGTAGTTGACTTTGGGTATCTTGGAGGCATTGAATTGATTCCTCTAGCTCTTGATTCTTAATCTGCTCTCGCTCATAAAGTTGGGCGTTTTCTAGGGAAATTGCTGCTTGAGCGCATAGTAAATTGAGTAGTTCAACGCGATCGCTAGTAAACGCCCCCGTTGCTAAATTATTTTCTAGATATAAAATGCCCATCAACTTCCCTTGATGCAAAATCGGGCTACACAAGATACTTTTGGGCTGCTGACGGATGATATAGGGGTCATTGGCTAAGGTGCGATCAGCACTTGCATTCACCAGCACAGCCGTTTGCTTGTCATGCAAGACTTTGTAAATCAGTCTGTGGGGAATGTCCTGGCTATCTTCAATGGGAATACGCTGCAAGACAACTGGCTTTGAACCTGTGGTAATTGACCCTTTGATTAACAGGCGCGAGTCTAGCAAGAGCATGAACACGCATTTATCAGCCCCCGCATTTTCGATGACGATGGTCAGCAACGATGAAAGTAGATTTTCCAGTTCGATTTCACCGGAAATAGTATGAGAAGCTTTGAGAATAGTAGCTAAATCTAAAGCCACAGAAACATTACTACTGGATATGGCCGAACTGGTGGAGGTGACACTACCCAATGTGAACAGAGTTTCGTGAGTGGAGAGAGGAGAACGGGTTTGCTCTAATATAGGTCTAAGTAGTTGCGGATAGCGAGCTTCTAGGTCAGCTACTTTGGCTTTTGCACCCCAACGAGAATATGCATAGTAGGCTGCAATCATGTATTCCCCGGCTATGCGCTTTTTGCCCCAATCTAGGTAGAATTTTGCTGCCAGTTCGTTAGCAAGTGCTTCTTCTTGGGTATATTCGTTGGCTTTGGCTAGAGTTATCGCCTTGTCGTAAAACTCAATTGCTTCGGCTTTTTGTCCTAACACTCGACATTTTTCCGCCTCTACCAAATCAACCTTATGTTGATAATTCATGGGTGCATGATACGCCCATTGCTGTAACTTGGTTTGGTTTTCTATGACACCCTGCAATGCTTCTGATGTTTCATCTAACTGTGGATTTAATTGTGCCAGAGTTAGCAGAGAATCATAAAGATAAAATACTGGTTCGCTGACTAATCCCGCACCAGCCATAAAATAGCGCCTGACTTCAATAGCATGATTTTTCGCTGGCTCAATTTCTCCAAACAAGAAACAAAGCATTAGTTTATACAAATGGAAAATATACAATCCATATCCATCTTTGGCAGACTGTAGCTGCTGGAGAAATTCTGTTTCTTCAAGGGCTTTCCCAGACAAAAAAGTGGTATGTTCTGCAAGACCTAGCAGATTTAAAACAGGTTGCCAATAAATCCGGCTATAATTTGCGCTTGTCAATTGATTTAATTGCATCAAACTATGGCAATAGGCGCAAATATCCTGCTCTAAGGTAGCCAAGGATTGACCACACCAAAAAGAATTGAGACAAAAACTGTGACCATTGTACCCAGCAAGTAACAAGTTCCCAAATTCTATGGCAGTAGTGTAACCTTCTTGCAAGAGGGGTAGTGTTTCTTTAATGTGAGATTTGCGGTGTACAATAAATAACCCCAAGATCATCAAAACATCTGTTTTACTTGCTTTGGCATCGAGTTTTGAAATAATCTGGAGTGCCAGGGAAGCAAACTGCGATCCTGTATCCACGACTTGGAAGAAATTGCAGAGAATATTGCCATAGGCTGCATAGCCGAAAGCAGAAGTCGATGTATTACCGTACTGAATTGATAGTTTAACGGACAAACTATTCAGCAATGGGTACAGCGCAGAGCCAGTGAGGTAAGCTGCTGGGATAATGATATTGACAATTTTAAGAGTACCGAGTTTTTCTGCATCTGTCATTTCAGGCAAGTGAACCAAATCAGCGATTTCCCTATCTCCAATGAGTTCCTCAATCTCTTGGATTTCCTGTTGAATATCTGATGGTGTCGGTGTTTCAGGAAAGGTGACACCAAGCTGTTGTAAGATTTCTTGACCGATCGCAATGGCTTCAGTCAATTTATTCTGGGAGGAATTTGCTTGAATTCTAACACGGTAAACATTGACCTGTTCCAGTAAAGAGTGTGCCTGGGCAATGACCGTCTCAATGAACTGTTCCATCGCCTCAAAGTCACCGCACAGCATCGCCAATTCCGCCGCATCGTCATGGAATGATCGAGTCATTTCATATTGTTGCTGCCAAGCATTTTCTCCCAGCAATGATAATCCAGTGCTGGCATATTCACGCCCTGCTTGATAGGCTGTGGCACTTTTGGCTTTGCGACAGGCAATCAGATTAAGCCCAGCTAGTTCATCTCGTTCTGTTTGTTGGCTAATTAAAGCAGTTCCGTGATTTAATTGATTGACTATTTCAAAAATCCGGTCAACTCTAGCTTCTGAGGAAATCTGTTGTAAAAGTAGTTGCCCGATTTGGTAATGAGTCGTCTGTTTTTGGTCATCGGGAATCAGAGAATAAGCAGCTTGTTGGACGCGATCGTGTAAGAATTTGTATGTAACAGTCTCAATATTTTCCGATGGATGTGCAAGACTTTCTTGCCCAACATAAAACTTATAAACATCACTGAGCGGTAAAATTAATCCTTCTTGTAATGCTTTCCACAAATCAGCAGCCGCCTCAATTGTCGATTTTTGCGAAACAATTGCCAAAGTTGCTAAATCAAACTGATTCCCAATACAAGCAGCTAATTGCAAGACATTTTGAGTTGATTGTGGCAGTTTTCGCAATTGAAATGCCATAAAAGCCACAACGTCATCTGTAACTGCTTGAGTTATCACTTGTACAATATCACATTGCCAACAGCCTAATTCAAAATCAAATTTAATGAGATTATCTTGATGCAATGCTTTGAGAAACTGGGTTGCAAAGAACGGATTCCCTTGAGTTTTTTGAGAGACTAATTGAGAAAGAGTCCATGCCAAATTTTCTGTACATTTGAGTGTGTCAGCAACTAACTGATTTACTTGCACTTGACTCAGTGGTGCTAAAGTAATCGTGTTAATTGTGGCTTGTGCTTTTTGAATTTCACTCAAAGTTAACATCAATGGATGTCCTGGGTTGACTTCGTTATCACGGTACGCACCAATTAACAAAAGATACTTTGTATCAGCCATCAATAGCTGCATTAACTTCAGCGATGCTGAATCTGCCCATTGCAAATCATCCAAGAACATCACTAATGGATGTTCTAAGCTGGTAAAAACTTGGGTAAATTTTTGGAACAATAAATTAAATCTATTTTGTGCCGCCGTTCCTGATAATTCTATGGCGGGTGGTTGTTCACCAATAATTCTTGATAATTCGGGGATAACTTCAATAATTACCTGTCCATTGTCTCCAACTGCCGATAATATTTGGTTACTCCATTGTTGGATTTGGGCATCACTTTCGCTTAACAGTTGTCCCATTAAATCCCGGAATGCTTGCACAAATGCCGAAAAGGGAATATTCCGTTGAAATTGGTCATATTTCCCTTTGATAAAATAACCACGTTGGCGCACAATTGGTTTATGAACTTCGTTGACAACCGCAGTTTTACCAATTCCTGAAAAACCAGCTACCAGCATCATTTCTGTTGCACCCAGGCTGACTCGCTCAAATGCATCAAGTAATGTTTGAACTTCGGTTTCTCGTCCATAAAGTTTGTCGGGGATGATGAAGCGATCGCACACATCCCGTTTCCCAATCTCAAAGCCCTCTATCTTACCAGAAACTTGTAGCTGATGTAAACAATTTTCTAAATCAAATTTCAGTCCCAATGCACTCTGATATCTGTCTTCGGCATTTTTTGCCATCAATTTCATCACGATATTACAAACTACTTGGGGAATATCTTCTCTATTCCCTAAAAGTGGTGGTTGTTTTGCAATATGAGAATGTACCAAATCCATTGGATCGTTTGATTGAAATGGTAACTCTCCCGTGAGTAACTCGTAAAAAGCTATGCCTAAAGAATAAAAATCAGTTCGATAATCAATCCCCCGATTCATTCTTCCTGTTTGTTCTGGCGAAATATAAGCTAGTGTACCTTCTAACACATTGGGATTGACTAACGTTTGCGTTTCTCGTGGTAGTAAAGATGCAATACTAAAGTCAATTAATTTAACTTCTTTGGTTTCAGGATTAATTAGAATATTGGCGGGTTTGATATCTTTGTGAATAATCCGCTCCCGATACAATATATCTAAGGTGTTGCAGAGTGCGATCGCAATCCGTAAAAACTCTTCACCAGACGCGATATATCGCCCCTGGTCAGAGGTGATATAATTTTTGAGAGAAATCCCTCCAAAGTCTTCCATCACCAGCGCATAGCCATTTTGGTAGGGTTCCAGGCTATAGGTTTGGACGATTAGCGGTGAGTTGAGATTTTTAGCAATGGTGTACTGGTTGCGAAACGACAAGAGTTCGCTGAAACTCGGATAAGGATTTTTCAGCAATTTAATCACTACAGGTAATGAGTCAGTCTCTCGATACCCTCGATAAACCAGGGTTCTGAAACCATTGTAGAGTTCTTCGCTTACTTGATATCCGGGAATACTGACAATAGTGCTAACCATATTGCGCTTATCCTTAAGGTTTACAGATTTAGTATTCCCAGATATATAGCAATCCTAAAAAGATCCCCGACAACTTTTACGAAGTCGGGGATCTCAGGGCAAACGCATCTAAATTACTCTTGATCACAACGAAGGTTAAGAACCAACGAAAAAATCTTTCCTTTCGCGTTTAATTATTTTTTAAGCCCCAAAGCGATCGCCTAAACTTTTCGCAATAAGCAAAAGTTAATGACATTATTTTAACTCTATTGAGAATAGAGTTTACTTATTGACATGATGCGGCCGCCCTGCTCCAGTTAGGCATTACAATCCTCCTAGCAATTGCTTGGTAATTTGGCTAACTTGTTCTCGAATTTGGTTAGATCGACTACCTTAAGTTACTAAAGTACTTTGCAACACAACCGAAGCAGCTACCTCCAGCCTTGGACGATCGCGCCGCCGAAAATGCTACGATTCACCTCGCTGGTGAAGATGCTATAGGGAAAGGCGGGATCAAGGGCACTGCTCTCGTTCAGCGTCTGGATCTGTTCTGGGGTGAGGCGGATGTCCAGTGATGCCAGATTGTCATACAGTTGTTCGAGCAAGCTTGCACCCAGAATCGGCGAGGTAATGCCAGACTGCGCCAAAACCCAGGCAAGGGCGACCTGCGCCAAGGGGCGATCGACTTGGGCTGCCACCGTTCGCAGGGTATCAAGGACGCGCCAGTTACGATCGGTGAACATCTGGTTCCCGAAAGGATTGGGGCCAATCAGCCGTCCTTGACCGCTCGCCCCCGCCTCCTCGCGCTGGTACTTGCCAGTGAGGAAACCAGCAGCAAGCGGACTCCAGGCACAGATGCCGAGACCGCATTCACGGGCGGCGGGCAGATGTTCGCGCTCAATGCTGCGTTCAACGAGCGAATACGCCAGTTGCATGGCGATGGGCCCGGGAATGTTATGCGCTGTGGCGATCGCGGCTGCCTTGGCACTGTACCAGGCCGCCAGCATCGACATAAGCATGGAAGATGGACTCAGAAACCTCATCGGGCGCACCCCATCGCGGGGTGCCGAAGGTCATGGTGCCGAGGGTGAGCGGGCTGACGATCAAGCCGGAGTGTCCGAGAGTGTGGAAGGCGGTAAGGCTCATAGGTTTCTTTTCTGGCTGAAACAACAAAGTCGATGAAGAGTACTGAGTTAAAAGTGCTGAGTGCTGAGTGCTGAGTGCTGAGTAAGAAGAGGAGTACTGAGTACTCAGAATGGTAAAAGTGTCTTGTATGTGTCAATCAAGCTCATGACGCAAAGAAGGGACACAGAAGTGATGTCTTCAATACCTAGAAGGCGCTGGCTGTCGGGCGGACAATGATTTCGTTGACATCGACATCATCCGGTTGGGACACAGCAAATAAGACAGATTGGGCGATCGCCTGAGGGGTGAGGGCAGTTTTGCGGAGTTCTTTCAAGAAGCCTTTTACTGCATCGTCCGTGATATCAGAGCCAAGTTCGGTCTCAACGACACCGGGGGATATGATGGTCACGCGAATGTTCTTCGACTCCTGGCGCAGTCCATCAGATATCGCCCAAACAGCATATTTTGTCGCGGAATAGACTGCACTGGTGGGCCCTACCATGTGAGCAGCGATCGACGCAGTATTGATAAACTGTCCGCCGCCTTGTGCTTCCATGATCGGTAAACCAGCCGCAATGCCGTTCAATACGCCACGGATATTTACATCAATCATGGTGTCCCACTCCTCGACTTTCAGGGCATTCATTGGAGACAAGGGCATCACACCTGCATTGTTGAAGATCACATCGACGCGACCAAATTTTTCTTTAGCAAAATGAATGAATGCTTTCACATCCTCGCGATCGGTGACATCCACTGCTTTGAATTCTGCAATGTTTCCCTGGTCGCGGATCTCTTTGACAATCGCTTCTAGCTTTTCTGTACGCCGTGCCCCCAGAACTACCTTTGCACCGTTTTGAGCAAGTAACTTCGCTGTGGCTTCACCAATGCCACTACTGGCTCCAGTGATCGCAATAACTTTGTTTTCTACATTTAACATGATGACTGTCCTTGCTGTTGAGGTTGATTTGACTTAGAAAAATATGCCTCTAGAGACTTCAATTCTTTGGGTATTTACTCATCGGTTTCCGCGATGGGTGAATGGCCACAGTAGGCGATCGCAGAAACAACACTGTTCACTTTTGCCTCACTGCTGCGATCCGTCACGATTACACCAACCCCTTTTTTCGCCAGCGCCAAAGAGGTATTTTTCGCCAGTCCTTGGCTCGCTCCTGTGACTAAAGCAATTTTTGCCTTGTTTCTCTTCATTGCCTCATCCTTTCAGCCTTGTCTTTCAGCATGGGTTCATCATAAGGTTGAAAAGCTTTTCCCTAAATACACAAACCTTGCAGATGATTGCCTAATCCTCTCAAGTCAGGCGTTGGCAAGGGAGAAATATTCTCTATAATGAGCGTATGAGGATGGTATCAGTCAGGAATGAGCGCGTGGTGATTGAAACACTGAACTATGAAGCGGCAATCAGCAAGTGTGACGAACTGGCAGCATTAGTCGCCCGGCACACTGACAGTAGGGGAAACGGTGCTCATCCAACGGCAATTAGTCAGTTAGAATTCATGCGGCAATCTGATACTTTAGCCACAATGCAGGGAGTCGCCGAACCGATTCTCGGCATTGTCGTTCAAGGCAAAAAAGAAGTGTTGCTGAATGAGGAAACCTATCAGTATGGCGTAGCTCAATATCTAGTGGTTTCGGTTGATTTGCCGCTCTGTGGATGGGCGATCGAGGCGACACCTGCGAAGCCGTATCTAGGATTTAAGCTAGATTTAGACCCCGTTCAACTCTGTGACATTATTGCTCAAACTAACCCAAGCATGGGTAAGAAAGAAAACTCGGTTAGAGGCTGGTTCATCAGCGATGCCGATCCATCGTTGATTGATTGTGCTATCAGGCTGACACGGCTTTTGGACACACCGCAGGATATTCCATTCCTAGCACCAATGATCGTCCGCGAAATCTACTACCGTTTGCTAATTGGTGAACAAGGTGAAGCAGTTCGCCAAATTGCCACATCGGGCAGCAATATGCAGCGCATTGCTGAAGTGATAAAACTTATCAAGGCTGATTTTACAAAGCCACTGCGGGTTGAGGATCTAGCTCTTCAAGCTAATATGTCTCCTTCCTCGTTCCATCGCCATTTCAAAGAAGTCACCTCCATGAGTCCGCTGCAATATCAAAAGCAATTAAGACTATTGAAAGCGCGTCACCTGATGCTTGCCGAGAATGCCGATGCGACCCATACTGCCTATCAGGTGGGGTACGAAAGTCCTTCACAGTTTAGTCGCGAATATTCTCGGATGTTTGGTGCGCCTCCTATGAAGGACATTGAACGATTACGAATAGCTTGAGCAAAGACTGTGAATTCGCTACAGCAAACTGCAAACATCCAGAGATATAGCTTTTAATTTATAAGAAGTAAGTTGATCAATATAAATTTGTGTATGAGAGCCAAATGTTAAAAGAACTTCACCTCCAACAAGTTGGTCCTGCTGCCCACTTTGATGTCGCATTTGGCGATAGGCTCAATATATTTACAGGTGATAATGGTTTAGGTAAAAGTTTTTTACTTGATATTGCATGGTGGGTGATGACTACAAATTGGGCGGAGCAACCAGCGTACCCACAGCGAGTCAGAGGTGAAAATCCGCAAATTACAGCCGTAGTTAGCAATAAAAAAAATATAAGAGAATATCAGAGCCACTTTGATTTTTCTGAACAGCAATGGCGTAATTTACAAATGCCTCCTTTATTAAAAGAGGTAGTTATTTATGTACGGGTTGATGGTAGTTTTTCCATTTTTGACCCAGCTCGCCAACGCGATATTCCTTTTGACTTTAATCCAAATACACTTTGGAATGGATTAAAGTCAAAAGATAAAGTTATTTGTAATGGTCTAATTCAAGATTGGGTTACATGGCAGAATCAACCCAATAAATATCCATTTGAACTCTTTTCTAATGTCATTAAAAAACTTGCACCTCACCCTTCCGAATGGATAGAAGTGGGAGAAACAACGCGAGTTTCTATTGAAGACGTGCGCGATATTCCTACAGTTAACCTACCTTATGGGAATGTTCCTGTTACTCAAACATCAGCCGGAATGAAGCGTATTTTGGGACTAGCTTATTTACTAGTGTGGACTTGGTACGAACACAAAAAAGCTTCCGAACTGCGACAACAAAAGCCAGTAAATCAGATAGTTTTACTAATTGATGAAATTGAATCTCATTTGCATCCTCGTTGGCAGAGGGTGATTTTACCAGCTATTTTATCTGTGGTGACAGAATTACAACCCAGGATGAAGATACAGGCTTTAGTAACTACTCATTCTCCACTTATTCTTGCTTCTTTAGAGCCAAATTTTCATGAGCAAGAAGATAAACTATTTTTATTTAAATTACAAGATACAGAGGTTAGCCTTGACGAAGTACCTTGGTCAAAACAAGGGGACATAGTTGGATGGTTAACCTCAGACATTTTTGGACTCAAACAAGCCCGCTCCAAAGAAGCAGAAATCGCAATTGAAGCAGCAGAGGCTTGGATGCGTGATGATGATATGAATACGTTTCCAGAAAATCTGAGAATACCATCACAAATTCATCAGGAACTTCAAAGAGTTTTACCAGGACATGACCCATTTTGGCCCCGTTGGATAGTTACAACGGAGAAAAGAAATTCTGGATTATCAGGGGTATAACACAGATGATAAGTAAGGATTCAGGAGTCAGAATTCAGGAGCCAGAATAAATGAGACAACCAGCTAAGACATTCCAAGACTTGATAGTTTGGCAGAAAGCACATAAGTTTGTTTTATGTGTATATCAATTTACAGGTCAATTTCCTAAAACGGAAATCTATGGGCTTACCTCTCAGTTTAGACGAGCAGCAATTTCTATTCCAGCAAATATATGTGTTCGCGGAGCGTCCCGTAGGGAAGGATTCAAGAAAAAGGGAGCAACAGACAAAGTACGGTTTATGAACATTGCACAAGGCTCTGTAGAGGAATGCCGCTACTATCTAATTCTTTCAAAAGACCTTGACTACGGTGACACATCAGGATTAATGCTTCAACTTGAGGAGGTTAGTAAATTACTAACAGGTTATGCTAATTCCATTCTGAATTCTGACTCCTGACTCCTGAATTCTTACAATGATGCCATTTAATCCTCCTCCAGAACCACCTGATTTTGATAAAAAAGTGCGACAACCGGGAAATGCTTGGTTGGCAAAAAACTCAGGTCCCAAAAAAGGAACCAGAGATTATTGGTCGCCTTTCAAAAGTTATTTAGCTGATGGATTTAGTAATCTGTGTGGCTATAGCGTTATGTATGAACCAGTTGGTACAGTAGATCATTATCGCAGCCGTGAAAATTATCGCAATTTAGCTTATGAATGGAGCAATTTACGCTTTGCTTCTGCCTGGATAAACAGTAGTAAAGGTACACTTGACGACCAAGTACTTGACCCTTTGGATTTGGGAGAAGATTGGTTTGAAATTTTACTTCCTTCCCTACAATTAGTATTAACAGATAAAGTTCCTCCACAACAACGTCAAAAGGCAGAATTTACTTTGGAACGGTTGCGGTTACGGGATGATGAAAGAGTCTTGCGCCAGCGTCAACAATGGTATCAACTTTATTTGGATGGGGATTTGACTCTACAAGGATTAGAAAAAAAAGCTCCTCTGATAGCGCGCGCGGTAAAGAAACAGCAGCAGGCTATTTCTCAAGAAGAATAAGCTTTGCAGTCATCAGATTGTGAAGTCAAGTATTTTCATTTTTTCTATGCCTTCAAGGTCTGTCAGCTTACTTTTGTTTACTTCTTCATACAACAGTGTTGCCAATTCTTTTAAGCAGGCTTTGATCCGTTCCTGTTTATCCTGGCTCATAGTTAGGTATGCACACTATTTTATCTGTTCTTATATTCTCCCAGATTTTGTATATCTTCCAAAAGTGGATGCTCCCTTTTCATAACACGATACGGCAAGATAAATGGGTAAAAGTTCAATGAACTTGTCACAGACTATTAAGTAGCACATCACGTTATATATTTCTGTTAGAGCAGTTTCTTACCAAAAGAGTTATTTTTCTATTTTTTTACTCATATATACAAACGTGCTTGCATTATCAATAGGCAGTATGTAACTTGGCTATTGTGCAGTTTATTAGGACATGAACTGAAATTGAGTTTTATTTGAGTTGAGCTATACCTGTACTAAACTGACATGATTTGTAAATTATTTTTTAATCTACAAACAGTTTTGCAAGGTGCTAGTTTAATTCGCTTTCAATTGATGAAGTCTTTCAGTTGGAATAGAGTTTGATGATATGTGAGAACGTTATCTACACCCAGAAAACACTTGCCGAAAGATATGGGATTTCTATTGCTGCTTTACAGAGGTGGTATCCCTATGCCGGTATAGTCAAACCCCGAAAGCGGGGAGGATATTTTGATGCAACAACAGTCGAGATTGCGGATGTTTTCTACGTTGCTATCAAGATTCGGCGGTTGACTTGTGAGGAATATTTACAGCAGGTGATTCCTGCTGGTGGCTTAGATGCTTATTTGCAAAAAGTCAATGACGTAAGCCTTTATGACTTTTTGACTAAGCATATATCTGATGAAGAAAAAAATAACCCAATTGTGCAAGCAGTAATTAGGAGAATTGAGCGAAATGAAGCATATCAACAAAGTGGCAGAGACTTTGCAGGTGTCGCCTGATGTAGTACGTACCTGCTGTCGGTTGTTAGATTTAGCTTTGCAGCCAAATGATACGCTTGATGAAACTGTTGAGCAGCAGCTAGTTCAACTCAAAGAGATAGCCTCTGGTGAAGGTATGTCCCTTGAAGAAGCTGCCCAGCACTTGATTGCAATGCGCGATCGCAAATCAGAAGTAGGCGAACATAAGTTCGACAAGCGCGAGTACATCAAACAGCGATTTGGCATAGACCCAGAACAAGCTTCACCCGACAGCTTTGTAGGAATACTTTACCGAGATGCAGATAGGGGTATTCAGTTAGGGGAATTACGCCATAAGGTGGTGCTTGAATCTTCGACACTTGCTCTAGAAGAATTTGTTTTTCATGGCAGCAGTTTACTTGGTGAAGGTAATACTTCCGTTCCTGCTGGTTACGATGAAGCGCAAGAGCGAATTAACTCGCGCATCGATAACGATTTTTTCGGCAAAGTGAACTGGGGGGAAGAGACTCATCCACTGTTAGTCGGTACATCGACACCGCAGCCGAGACAGTTGAAGTCCTCGCAGCCGAAAACCGGGCAATCTCCGAAGAAATAGTAGCTCAAATGCTACCCATCTGCTATCAAATACGGGATGAGAGTTTACTCAACTTGAGAAAGACATCTACCCAGGCAGTTGGTATAAATTTACTTTCGGTAGTAGCTGGGACTGTGATTGGGACGTGGGTAGCAGTCCCCCCAACTCAAGAGAGACAAGAAATTCCGAGTATTCAGCCAATTTTGATTGGTGTGGGTATAGGTGAATTAGTTGGTTTGATTCTGGCACTAGTAATAATTTGGTTTACCAGGGACGAACAAAAAACCTAATCAACTTTTCAAAATTAAGGACATTACTCAATTTAGTCGCATATTGCCAGGGAGCAGGTATGAGTGCAGCATTTGACTTTTTGGTTAACACAGCAGGCGGTTTATTGATGAACCTGGGTGTTTCTGGGATGGTGGGACAATTATTGGGAGTGGGGGCGACCCTTGCCTTGCATCCTCTGTTGCTACTAACCGGGATAGTTGTGGGTGGTGCGGGAATTGCGATCGCGCGCGAGTTAAACAAGCGCCCTCAGTTGCAGTTGGTTGTTGATAATACATGAGGGGTAAATTATGTTTACTCCTACACCTGTGCGAAATAAACAGCCAAGTCGCAGAAAGAAAAAGGTAAATGTTACCCTGTGGACGGTTTGTTCAACTGTTAGTGCGCTGTCTGTTATAGGGGCGGTTGCATTGATGGTTGGATGGAAGCAACAGGTTCCAGGTAATCAAATATCGGAGGTACAGCAGGTAAAAGCGCAAGTTTCCCAAATTCGGGAAGTGTACTTAGAAAAGCTTTCCCGTACTGACTACAATATAGACCATTTGTCCAGTTACTCCTCAGTCGAGGGTGCGCCTACTCTTACAGGCTGGCGACAGTTGGCGGCGGCATTGTGGGGACAGCAATTACGGAGTGAAATATCCAGGATGCAGGCTAATGATAAATCTGGGTTTTACCGCCTTCACTATATGCCGGCACTGGAGATAGTTAAATTCAACTCGCTGGATGTTTTACTAGAAGCGGCTTCTGGAAATAATACTTTTTACTGGGGGTACCGCAAAACCGATGGTACGAAAGTTGAGGAGAAGATACCAACTGGGGCGGCTGCTGTTTTGATTTTGGGTAAATTAGAGGCAATTGATTACGCTCAAAACTTGGAATCTCAACCATCGGTTGATCTGAATCAAATGCTAATTCAGATTAAGAATGCTCAAGAACCATACTCTCTTGCACAGGCGCAGCTGTTACGGGCGCGGGGGTATTTAGACCCAGTAGAGCAGATGGCACAGGTGGCAGACATCCGCGAGAGAATACACCAACGGGAGGAGCAAAGGCGGATGTATATCCAACAAATGAAGAAGCAATTACCTCAGCCAGTTCCTAATAAACAGCCTGTTAATAAATCGAGGGGGTGATGTCATGTATGTCAAGTTTGCTGCTGCGATAATTTGCATAGCTTTATGTTCGCTCAATGTTGTAGCGGCAGTCAAACGTACCCCTATTCGTACTACCCTTGAAGGTTCAACTCGCACGACAGTTGAGATGATGCCATCTCCCAATTCAGGAGTGCATTGGATGAGTGCAGTTATATTTCTGGCTGGATTTGCTTGTTTTTTGGGCTGGGGAATTTCTGACTATAACAATGCAGTTGAAGAAACAGATGAAGTGTCTGATAACTTGCCTAATCCTGGCAATCGACAACTTCATGTTGGTGTTTCTGATACTGATATTCAGCCTTCTTTAATCCCCCCGGTATCACCTTCTTCTAGGATGAGATTAAATAGCGAGTTCTCTGCTAAGAATGTAGTCCAATTTTCTCCTCGTTCTAGTGTTTCTGGGTTAGGGCGAGTGCATAGTAGTCAATTTGTTGAAGATGGAGTGCAAAATCAATCTGGAATATTATCTCCAGAGGAGTTTTACGCCCAACTTCAGGATGAAGATTTCTGGGAAGATACTAACTCCCAGGTAAATGATAAACCTGCCAGCTAGTTACTTAATTTGAGGTCATATTATGAGCAGAAATCAGCGCCGCAACTTTGATGTTGATTATTCTGAAGGTGGAGCAATTGTGCCTGCAAACCGCTTGCAAAACATGTTGCAGCAGGTACAGCAACAAGGAGGAATAGTAAATCAGCAACCTAACGTTTCTCCTATGACTACTTATGATACTCAGCCAGTAGAAGTTAGATATATTAATGCACCTACTGCTTATAAGTCGAGAGTTCCTCAAATAGAAATTCCTTACATCGAGATTTGGAAAGCACATCGGCTGCATCCGCAAAACCCCTGGAGATTTGGCTGGTATCCAGTATATTTTTTATCAGATGTAATTAAATCTCCTGTGGGTGTAGCTGGTGTGGGAGTGTGGTTGTTAATAATGCTGTTGAATTTTTTCCTAAATGGCAGTTATACCGGGCCGGGGTATGCGTCTGGGAAGAAGATTGAAGTTGTACCCAAGGAAGTTCCCTCTTTTGCCCTGCCTGTGGTTAAGCAATTGGAATAATGTGGGTAAAAGCAATTTTTTGGTTCGTATTGCTGGTATGGATTGCAGATATCTTGCAACCGGGATATTTGCAGTTTTATAACTGGCGTAATGCTGTGGCGTTGGTACAAAAGCTTCAGTTTTCATCGTCGGCTGTTGTACCCACTGCTGCACCTGGCGTGAATATGTCTTCTACTCCTGTTCCTACACGGTATTCTCCTCAAGTAAAGGAACCTGCAACATATGGGGATGGCCTAAATTCTCCTGATTGCCGTGTGGCTAGGAATGACTTTGAGGAATTATTGAGTACTGCAAAGATTGGTTGTTGGCAGGAGCAACCTGCCAATACAAGAAGGCGTTGAGGCAATGCGAATAATCTTTGAAACTGACGGTGGCAAAGAGGTTAGTAATTCGACTGTAACTAGTTTGAATGAGACAGCCGATACCAGCTCGAGTGGAAATTGGAGATATGCGATCGCAACCTCAGTTTTAATTGCAGCTATGGTCATTCCCCAGGTTTCTGGATGGATTGAATCTCAACTGTTAGTTAAATCTCTCCAAGGTCTAATATTACCAAAAACTATTCGTAGTAATCAGGTTTTAAATAACGGTCGAATTGCCTTTCCAACTGCTGCTGGTACTTCTGTTACCTCAGAGTTTGGTTGGCGAACACACCCCATTACAGGCGATCGCAAGTTTCACGCGGGGATTGATTTTGGTGCAGTAAAGGGGACACCAATTTATGCAGTTGATGCTGGTCGAGTGGTTTTTGCAGGCGACAAGGGTGGTTATGGCAAAGCAGTTGTTATTCAGCATCAGGGAAGTTTATCTACTCTGTACGGTCATGCCAGTCAGCTGTATGTACAGCAGGGACAACAAGTTGTGCGTGGACAGATGATTGCGGCAGTAGGTAGTACGGGCTTTTCGACGGGGCCGCATTTGCATTTTGAAGTTCGCGTTAATGGTGTAACACAGAACCCCCGTCCTTATTTACACGAATATTTAGCAACCCGTTAAAGATTATTTAGCTATTGGCAAAAGAAATGCAAATTGTACCGATTTTTATATCAGGTGTAGTTGGTGCAGCCTGCTCTGTTGCATTTTCTTACGGAGTAGCTTCACTGCCATGTGGATTGGTATCAAAGGGTGCGGATACTGTTTGTCAGGTACGTAGTTTTGGTAAGGCACTTGATAGTTGGAAATTTGGGTTTATTGTTGGTGGTTTGGTTGGGTTTATTTTGAGTCCTCGCCATCAATTTATATCCCGTTTTAAACCCATTCATCTGTCAACTACTTCCTTAATTACTTTGGGTATTTATTTCTCAATTTCTCAAAGTACTGGTGTTTCTTCAGGGTCGTCAAATAGTTTAACAGGAAGAGTTAGTACAAGTTCTTACTCACCACATCCTGATTCACCACGGTTGAGTGCTTTTTTAGCGACAATTCGTTGGGCAGAAACAGGAACTAGTGAGACAGAAAGTTATCGCAAGTTAGTATTTAACGGAACTTTTAATAATTTTTCTACACACCCGTTAAAGAAACAGTGCGCTCCTATTAATGGCAAAAATATTTGTTCAACTGCGGCTGGTGCTTATCAAATGTTGGATAAAAGTTGGTATGACCTTCAGCCAAAGTTAAACTTAAAGGATTTTAGCCCAGCTTCTCAGGACAAGATGGCAATTGAATATATTCGTCGTAATAATGCCTTAAGTGATGTTGAAGCAGGAAAGTTTGATACTGCTGTATGTAAAGTAGGTAGGGTATGGGCCAGTCTTATTTGCAACTCGTACAATCAAAACCCAAAATCTTTAGCGCAGTTGAGAATTTACTATCAGCAGCAATTACAAAAATTTGAAATTTCTAGGAGGTAAAAATCAGTGATGTTATTACCATACAATAACACTAATGGTAATATTGAAGTTCAAAAACAACAGATTTTGACTGCAATTGTGCAGGCAAAACAAGATGGTTTGGGCAATGAAGAGATTATAGATACTGGAGTTTAGACTAAGCAATGGAAAATGACCCAGCAGGGCTGAGTTAATCAGAGACTTAGCAAAAGTATGAAGAATCTTGGGTATTAAACAGCAACAGATGGTTCTTTAGGTGGTCGTGCTACTGTTTTTTTAACAATGGGACATCGGTTTTTACGGTGACGCTTCTTTCCTTGTTGCCAACCGGGAGACTTTCCGCGAGGTTTGGGTGCAGAGGTGGGAGTACCAATGGCCGCAAAAACTCCACCTATAGCTTGAGCAACTCTTCCAGGGGTCAATTTATCTAGAGACTTCTGCCAAGGTAAAGGATTGTCAGTAACGATATCGCGGGCTAACCACAATTCCCAAGTCATCAGAGGCATGAGGTCACTCCACCGTTCACTTTGCTTAGGAGTACCAAAGTTTGGTACAGTCCAATGTAGACGCTGCTTCAAAAAGCGATACCAGTGGTCAATGGTAAAGCGACGCAAGTAAAGACACCAAACTTCTTCTAAGGGTGGCATTTCTTCTCCTACCCAAGCCAACCACAAAGGTTTGGACACTCTCATGTTACCTTGCGCGTCCAGACGTTCAACTCTGATGATTAACATTGGACGTGTAGCAGCCTGACGGAAGTGTAAATCTTTCCACAAGCTCACACGCACACGTCCTAATTTTGGGTCATTTATTTCTAATACAGATGTTGCTTCATTCCATGTTGTGGGCTCATTCAGTTTAAATTTATCACCATGCTTTTTAGGTCGCCCCTTTCCCGAATAAGCTTTTGGTTCACCCCATAAACACAGATTTGAACGCAACCGAACGAGAATATCTGCTGGAATATTCGCAGTTTTTAAGATAAAAGGCGCACAACCATATTCACTATCCCAAACTGAAATCGGTCTGGTAGGCAAATATTTACACACCTGTTTGAGTTGCCAAATTGCTTTCCCAATAGGACTTTCGGCACTTGTGATCCGTTCATGTCTTAATGGTAATGCCCAACTTCCCTCATTTTCAGGTATCCAGGCAATTGTGCTATATCCTTGACCAATGGTAATCGGTTTATTTCCTGCTATGGATGTGCCACTATGCTCATAAGTTCGCTCTTGCAACCTGACGGCATCTGGGCGTGACCAGTTTGTGTGATCTCCTGCTAACAATGGTCGTCCCTCTGCGGGGATTTGTTTGATATATAGCTGCATCAATTTCTGTCGCTGTGGCCTACTATCTTGTAGTGCCTCATAGATACTTGGCCACTTCCTTCTAAATACTGGCGATAGGGACAATTCTGCTAGGCAATAAACATTTCTAGTTAGCAATATGGCATCTGTCAACTCAAAAGTTGCATCGTGTGCTCTGCCTAAATATTTGTAGACTGCTTGACGGAATTCTTCTAATCTGGCACGTTTCATCTTGGCATCTGAGTAATGGTAGTTCGTTTCTCAGCTTCTGCCAAAAGGGGGCCTGTATTCAATCAGACACCCCTTTTCTTCTTGCTTATTATATGATAATGATAATCGAATAAGGGGGGTGGGAGAGAAACGAGCGTCGCTCGTTTCTCTCCCACCCTTTTCATGATTATCATTATTGTATTATTTTCTGAGCAGGTATACTACACAATAATTGTTAAAGGTCAGGATGCTTTAAGGCTGACAAGATAATATTTTTAACCTCTAATTCCTTTTGATTTGCGTTCTCTCATATCGCTTTTAGTCTAAACTCCAGTAGATAATATACGGGAAGCTTTACCTGATGTAATGGTTTCTTATGCTGAAACTGTTTTAAAGCAGATTGACTTTAGAGCAAAATTATCACGTCCGGTTATAGAATTTAATTTAGAATTTTTATTTCAGTTAATATACGAATCAGTAATTGCAGGTACAAACGATGAAGAAATATTATCAATATGTGCAGAACACTGTACTTTAAATCAGTACGAATTTGTACGTTATGCACTTGAGTATATTCATGTTAATCGGTTTCCATCGCAGTGGGAGCAAAATAACATATATCAAAAAATGATTGACATACTTAGTAGCTCACCCATTGAATCTTTATTTGAATACATTCAATCAATCAAAAATATTTATCTCAAGCAGATTGGTTATAAAGTAGTTCAGGAGAATCTTTATAATTTATTTTTGAGCAATAAAGAAACTAGTTATTTTACTGATTTAGCTAATAAATCTAGAGATAACTTCATTAAAAAATATTGCTGCCGAACGGCAGTGCTTGTTGCGCGTGCCACAGGTAAGCCATTAGATTTAAAACTGACAGGTGATGGTTCAATTCTTTTAAAAGAGCCTAAATATTTAGATATAAATAGTGGTGCAAATGAGATTGCTACTTCACAAAATTTAACTATGGGACAGGCAGGAAAACTATTAGTTAATACCTTAGAAGAATTTAGTATTAATGCCAAATATGTTGAAGCTAAAACGGGGCCAACATTCAACCGCATTAAGGTAAAATTAGGACGAGGTGTAAGTTATAAAAAAGTAGAAGATATTGGCAATGACTTAGTGCAGCAGCTTGGTGAAGAGTTAAACTTGAAAGTTGCACCAATGGTAAGTGTTGTGCCTGGGGGAGTTGTATTTGACATACCCCGGTTAGACAGACAATTTGCTTATTTCCGCGATTATTTTACTTTTGACGGCGAACCTGATATTCATTCGGTATCGATCCCCGGTGGTGTTGATGTAGATGGCACTTATGTTGAAATTCAGCTTTATAGCGACAATGTAACCCATATCTTGGGTGGTGGGCGGACGCGGGGTGGAAAGTCGCAGTTTGAGAAGGCAGCAATCTTGTATTTGGTGCGACGATATCCCCTTTCGGTTGTTCGGTTGGCACTTTCGGATGTCAAGCGTGTGACCTTTGGTAAATTTGACGGGCTACCCCATCTTGTTGCCCCAGTTGCGCGTGATGCAGAGTCTACCGCCAACTTGCTTGATTACTTGGTTGAAGAAATGGAATTGCGTTACCAGGAATTTGAGCGCCACAGTAGTATTGAAACGATCGCACAGTACAATTCACGGTTAGCACCTGATTGCATCATGCCACGAGTGATTTGTCTGATTGACGAGTGTTTTGATCTACTTTCTGATGATAAGTACTGCGATCGCATTGAGACTGCGCTGATGAAGTTGCTTGCAAAAGCTGGTGGTGCAGGGATTCACGTACTGTTGTACACCCAGCGACCTGATAAGAACGTGATAGACCCGTTAATTCGCTCAAACTTTCCAGCCAAGACAGCCTTTGTTACGACTCGCCCTGAAGACAGTTGTATTATCCTTGGGGACGATAAATGTAGCGACCTGCAATTATAAATCCCCCGACCTGCAATCATCGTTGTTTTCAGCCAGGATTATTTGCAACTATAATTTCAGTTGAGCCAGGATTATTTGCAACTGAGCCAGGATTAAATGCAACCAGCCTGCAATCATCCGTTTCGACCAGGATTAATTGCAAATAAGCTCAACACCTTACTAGGGCTGAGTTTTCTCTCCTTGACAGGAGTTGGTCAAGAAACTCATTTCAGAATTTGATAGGTTAACTTTGAATTATTTACCGAGTTTTTTTACTTAAAAACCAACGGTAAAAGTAACTCTAAGCCTTACTGGTAACGCAGTTAAGAAACCGTTCGTTTTTTTTACTTTTATAGTTGCAAATAATCCTGGCTCAAACCGATGATTGCAGGTTGGTTGCAAATAATCCTGGCTCAGTTGCATTTAATCCTGGCTGAAGCACAATTATAGTTGCAGATAATCCTGGTTTGTAAATGTCTTGATTGCAGGTTTGAGCGATTAGTATTGCAGGTCGCTACATCTAGGTAGCACAATTGGCGCAGACGGTTTGGCGCTGTTAGACGCAATCTATGATCCAACTGCGCCACAGTGGTTAAGACAAATACCAGGAGTAGAAACCCTGCGTCAAATATGGGTACAGCAATTTTATGCCCCAGAGCCAGATGTCCGGGTAAAATGGCGTACTGTTAAAGATATGCCACCATCTACAATTGCAATTCATTCACCCCATGATGTCGAAGCCCATTACAGTAGCAAACGCAGCATCGATTGGGTTGGTTATAAAGTACACATGACCGAGATTTGCGACTCAGATAGCCCCCGTTTCATCACCAACGTCCACACAACCCTATCCACCATTACCGACGAGCAAGCAGTAGAACCAATCCACTCAAGACTTGAAGAAAAAGATTTACTACCAGACGAGCATCTACTGGATGCTGGATATCCCACAGCGGAAAATTTAGTAAATAGTAAGACTCAGTATAATATTGAAATTATTGGTCCGGTGCGGTCAGATCCTAGTTGGCAAACAAAAGCTCAACAAGGATTTGATAGCTCTAACTTTCAAATAGACTGGGATAACGAGAAAGTTACCTGTCCCCAAGGACACCAAAGTACTAAATGGTTACTAGGACAAGACGTTAGTGGAAAGCCTGTTATTCGTGTGAGGTTTAGTGGTGTAACATGCAGAACTTGTCCAGTTCGTTCATCTTGCACTAAGTCAAAAACCGAACCACGGGAGTTGACTTTTCTTCCACAAGTGCAACATATAGCACTCCAAAATCGACGACAAACTCAACAAACACCTGAATGGAAAGCTACTTACAACCAACGTGCAGGTATTGAATCAACACACTCGCAAGGTATACGACGTTCTGCACTACGTCAATCTCGCTACATTGGCTTAAAGAAAACTCATTTGATGCAGGTTTTCATTGCTTGTGCCCTTAATTTAGTACGGTTGGATGCTTGGCTGGCGGGCATACCTCTTGCTAAAACTCGCTCATCTCGTTTCAAACAATTGCAACCCCAAGGTGATTAAAGAATAAGCCAAAGCAACTATACCATGTAATACACAGTTGACAACTCCTGAAAAGATTTTTAAAATTACCGTGTAATACATGGTAGGCAGATCCTATGAAAAAGATGAAAAGGGATATTCAGGGGAAGTTTGCGATTAAAAGCTCGGACTACCGCGAGGTGCGTTCTTTACGACTAACAGATGATACCTGGAAGGCGTTAGGTATCGCCTCTGAATGCTTGGGATTAACCAGGGCTGACTATCTAGAGGAAATAGTTAGAAGCAACCTGACTCCATGTATTACACGGGAGAACTCAAATATTTCTACTTCTAACACACAGAATTTTTCTCAACCATTACCGAGTATTACACGGTACGATCTGGAGATTCCGAGGCTCCGAAACCAAGTACAGAATCTTCAAAAAGAAAATTTAGAGCTTAAGGAACGGTCAGCCATTAATTTTGTGCATGACGTTGTAGATTTTGAAGCGATACGCGATCGCATTTTATTTGAACTAAAGCTGGGGCGACAAGCTTCAGGATATAAAACAGCCCAAAAAGCGCTCAATCAATTCATTGCAGAACTTAAACTCCTGGCTGAAAGCTTTATTTGACCGACTCAAACCCAAATTTCTCCAAATCTCCAAAATGGTTGATTTTTTCATCTTTACAATGTTAAGCAATATTTCGCCAACAGTGTCTTATATTTACCCCAGGTTGATGGCTCAAAACGAGCCTCCCATTCTGGCTCAAGGGTAGCTTTTACTACCGCTTGTAGGGCACGGTCAAAAATAGTGGGTATCGAGAGTGGTCTAAGTTCGGTTTTTCCTGGTTTTGGTATCCATATTCTACGTGTAGGTTTGGATTTACCGTTAACGAATAGACCTTTTGCCAGTTCAAAACGCGCTGCTGGGGATAATGATTTAATACCATCCACTCCTGCGGTCTTTTTCCCCTGATTATCTTGTGTTACCCGTCTTACCGCTAATACCCGATTCGACCAAGACCTCATTAAGGTTTTCTGGAGTTTGCGAACTCGTTGAATATCACCACAACGTGAAGCGGCATAAATGCGTTTTTGCAATTTAAAGACATATCGCTCGGCTTGTCGCCAGTCAATAGTCTTCCATCCCTCAGTATCCAATATTGAATCTGATTTAGGCATATTCACTGCTATTTACACCCCTATATCCAGACACATTGCGGGTTACGTCTGCTTATCCCGGACATTACTCCATCCCTTTTCAGGCTTTGACCGTTACTTCGGTCTAGGCATTTGCTTCTTAACCCATCCCTCCCAAATACAGCTATTAGCTTGACTGCCTACCTACCTATCGACCGCTGTAGGAACTATAATTCGGGTTATTTCGTTCCTGATATCCATTGTTTTGAATCTTTAGAGGGTGTCTATCCACCGGGGGTCAAGGAGGTACGCTGCCTCGGTCGCAAGATACTGGCAGTCCAAACCCCTTGTCGGTTATTTCCAACCCAAGGTGTGTCCGAAACACAAGCTTATATTCCTTGGCGAGATTTGACGATGGCTCAACGACACTTCGTTTACTCTCCTCATAGATTCTTGCTTGCAGTTGGTGCTTTCAGCAATTACCACCATTAACCGCTTTCATCCCCGCTTTACGAAGAGAGATAGTCAGTCTTCTCCGTAGGGGCTACCATCATTGGTAGTTTATGTGCTTTTAACCCCGCACCAGGGCAGTAAGAATTGGTTTCTCAGTTGTCACCTCACTTACATGGATATCAAGTTGTCATCAGTAGAGGATTAAAGTGCGGACTCAGCCCAGAAGGGTTACTCTACTAAAGCCTGGAATCCCCCCAGAAAAAACTGGGTTTCTCCAAAACGAATCGCACTTGCACGTATCCCGGCTGTACCCCAGCTACGCCCGTGAGTAGCATTGGAACAGGAATGGAATGTATGCCATTCAGCCATCACGTCTCACCTTCTTGAAACGCCAACTCCAACGAAAACGGTAGACACCCAGGATTGGCAGCTGCCCACTCGTTAGCTTCTGCAATTAGAGTTTTGTTACCTGAATCGAGATAAAATTGCATTTTGGCACTCTGCTCCAGTCTTTCGCGTTCTTTGCCCCCAATTAAGCATCGCGCAATTAGGCAGTACTCTCTAGCTACACGTTTGGCGTGGGATGCTGCTTGGAGTCGCAACTTAGTCAGATTCTTCAATTCTGACAAAGCGAGAGTTGTTGCTGAATCGCCTGAAGATGTACTTTGCTCGCTAACTTCGGCTTTTTGTGACGCTTCAGGCAGCACAATTGCAGGTGTAGGTGCAGTAGGTGGAATACTGACAGAATTGATTAATAAGTTTTTATTATTGTAATTTTCAACCGTGCTAGGGTTAGAAAGGTATTTAAAATTCTTATCTAAAGTACTTTCATTAAGATTTTCAGCCAGTTGTATAATATTTGAAGAAACTAATGAATTATCAGAATTATTGACACCTGAAGTTAAAGACAGATTCTTTGGTTGCAATAAATTCAATTCTTCGGAATTAATATTAATTTCTTCAGATTCATCTTGTACCTGTGGTACAAAAAATTCTCCTTGAGACTCAGCAACTTCTTCAAAACTTGCGGCTGCCAACTGCCCTGTAGGGGCATCGGCAGCAGGAGGTAAGCATTTACAAAAAACCTTCATATAGTAAAAATGACCGTCACTTTGCTTTTGGTAAGGGTTTTTAGCACTCTGTTTTACAAATGAGTTTTGAAAACTATTAAATTGCACGTCATTGCTTGATTGATAAGAGTTTGAGCTATTTTCTGCCCAAGGATCTAAGATGTAGCGTGTAGGATGCCATAAATGCAAGTGCTTTTGTAGTGTCTCTTGTGAGATAGTTTTGTGAAAGCGGCGCTTGTACTCAGCACGTATCGCTTTTCCTCGTTCAGTAGGCCCTGCTGGTAAGCCTCTATCCCACTCTATTGCCCTTACCACTAACTGGATACGTTGTTGAGCTTTTTGGCTGCGTTCCCAGTTCTGTTGCTTACGACGGTCAAATGGGATTACGTTGTCTTTGGGTTTATCAATGCTCTTAATGCCTGCTATGGCTTCTGCAAATGTGTTGGCGAATGTACCCAACAACCTTTCGGGATAACTAATGTAGGCGCTGTACCATTTATTGCGAATTGTGGATTCTACCCAATGCCGCACTCTCGCTTCGATTTCGTGTTGGTGTCGGCAATATTGGCTGTAGCCTGGGGCGTTAATTGCGGTAGTAAGGCAAAATTCGACTAATTTATCACTCTCTAAGTCTAAAAAGACGATTCCGTACCCTACGAAGATTTGTAGGAGGGTGTTTGTTTGTCCTTTTCCTGTCCAGCCTGTGCTGATGATTTCTTCCCAGTTGGCACGCCACTGTACAACGTCAGCAGATTCTTGCTTGCGATATCTCTCCCGTGAAATTTGTTTTTTGGCTTTGTTCGCTACCCGTTTTAATTTAGTTAAATCTTGCCGACTTGCCGCGCGATCGCAATAATCGAGGAAGATAGAAACTGAGTCACTAATTGGTTGTAAGTCGTCATTAAGTAAAAATGACCCGCTACCCGGTTGCATGGGGCAACGGATGGCTTTGTAGTTGGTTATTTGTTTGGCACTATATGGTTTGGTATTGGGGAAGATTTCTAGGTGTCCTTGGCGCAGGATAAAACCTGCATTCCTCAAGGTAATCTCTAGGGCGCAGGCTAGAGGAAAGGTGGGCAGGGAGGAAGCAAAGGTTAGGATCAGGTGATATCCACCACTAAAACTGGACTGGAGGATGATGATATCGACTATGCCGATGTCCTCTAGCACCGCTTTGATGCGATTTATGGATTCAATGTTATGGTAGTCGCCTTCTAAGTCTAAATCGATTGTGGCGTAACGAGTTGTGTCGTTAAAGCGCAGACCTACTAGTTTCGACTTGTCTTGGTGCAGGTTCCACAGTTGGGAGGGTTGGAGATAATAATCAATAGTGCGCCATGCTGGTTTTGCACCTTCTTTAGTAGAAGGTGCAACTATCGCCCCAAATGGATGCCAAAAGCGCTCTACGTAGCGTTTGCCCACGGATTCTGCGGGCAGGTGGGGTTTGATTTTCTTTTTTGAAGGCTGTGAAAAGCTTAATTGGGGCTTGTTATCGACATCTGAAGAGAAACTTTCTTGGTACATGAATGACTGTCCTGATGATTTTTGTGCATCAGGTAGTCTCGCTGTTGGTCAAAATGTGTTAGCCTAAATTTGAAATTTTTATGTTTAAGCGGTTGGTTATCCGCTTGTTGGAGGCGACTGGTAATCGTCTCGTGGTTGAAAGCAAACAAAGGTTTATACTTGTTTAGGCTTAGACATACGTAGGCTTAGGCTAAGATTTAGTCCAACACGCTTCACCAACAACAATGCGACTACCCAACTTTTTTTTTGGTTATTATTTAAATGAGGCAGTTCGAGCGAAGTTGTCACTAAATCGACATTCTTAGTTTTGGGATAACAATGCAAAGCTAGTAACACTCACAAGCGTCACTCCACATTGGCTCTTATTAGTACAACTGGTGAAGATGAAATTACTCATACTCCACCACCGAGTTTAAAAACAAAAAACAGTCAAATATCTTGATACGAGTTCAGCACCCACAATAGTGAACTCGTATTGCAATTAGTATTGAGATGCTAATCTAGTAAGTAATGTTAAATTGTGGGACAAATTCTCTACTAAATTAGCAGCCCACAGCTAACTATGCAGCACAAATCTTATCCTTTTTTCTATTTGTAGATACTTCCATTGCTTTCATTTGGGTCTTATAATCTTCCCAAGTTTTTTCAAATACGTCAGACTCATACATCCGCAATAAAACCTCCTCTTTATCAGTTAAATTGGGAAGTTTCAACAACTCCGCCAAAGACACTTGAACTGGGAAAACATCACTAAACTTTTGCATTAAGTGAAATATTCTCTTCCTCTGTGATGCAGATGGTTCATCCTGCAATTCTGCATCAATTTGTCGCGGACGTAGATTCACAATTTCTAGGCTCATATTCCCTAAATTCCTCAATCCAAACACAACAAACTCATTAGTTATATCAATAACCCGTCCCACAATTTCCAATTCGGGCCGCAGTCTCTTTTTGAATTGATATACTTGGTCAAGCTGGAAACGTCGAAACGGATTGCGCTCGCCATTCAGCATCCAAGCAATACCATCGCCTATACTACCTATCTCATCTGCCTCCAGAAGGTCTATCACCTGGTAACAGATATCTTGATTGCAAACAAACTTGTACGCTGCATCAATACTCCGGTTAAATTCCATCTCCAGTGCAACAACTGCCTTAAATTTTTCCATTTCTCGTAATTGAGAAATTAATTCAAAAACTTTCTTGCCCTTGTGATAACTACCAACGCTTATATTTAGATTCTCCGAAACCTCCCGAATCACGGGTTTACCCTTCTTTAATTGAGACTTATTCTCATTTATCGAATGATTCAAATTTGAACACTTCGATTCATTCAAACGACGAGCACTCTCCCTTTGTCTTTCTTTCGCTTGTGGACGAAGTACGCTCTCCCAGTACTGCCCCTCGTGAAATTTCTGGTAATGAGTCTTCCCGCCTTCGCGATGGAGATTAAAGTCAAGCACTAGTTTCAAATCTTCTTCAGGCGAGTTAGACTCAACAAATTCAACTTTCACAGAGGAAATTAAGAGCTTGCGAGCTATCTGCAAACGACACTTACCTGCCAATACCACATTCACACCAGTACGTGCAGATACCTTCAAAGATTCAAGAATCCCTTTTTCCGAGATACTTTTTTCTAAAGCCGGACGATCCTCATTCTCACCATATATTTCTATCAGCTTCGGATGAACAACCAACTCCGCAGGCGAAATATATACGATTGCCGGATTCTGCACAAGAGACATATTTATACTCCGGTTCACAAATTGTCAGTCAAAAGATAATTTCAAGAAGTGAAAATCCCAAAAATCAAGCAGGAAAAACCTATACAGCAACATTTGCAGCGCTTCTATCCCTTGGGAAAATTGATTATTTTAAAAAATAATTAATTCTTGTAAATACCAAAAATTACCTACCAGAAGATTCTCTTTGAGAGATTTTCTCCCGCAGTAACTATTATTCTCAACCCATTGACAACTAATACAACTGAAGAGATATTTAAGGCACTGATATTGGCACAAAAAGCATCTATCCGAAGAAAGATTTGTAAAACTGTGTAAACTCATGATATGATGGCTCTAGATAACTAAATTGACAAAACAAAATTCCGTCCTGTTCTAGTAACAGGTGGGCTTGTTTTTTTTCTCAAAGCCCTGGTGCAAACAGGGCTTTGAGTGAATCTTTAGGAAAAATGGACTCTACAAAAAAAGTATATCAGGCTTCATTCCATTTGGCAAAATTGTACCGTAAAGAGGGGTAAATTTTAGATGCCTCGTCTTCAGATACTAAATTCTATTGAAAAGCAAGCACTAGAGCACATAGCAGCGACCAGCAGCGATGAAGTTAGCAAAAGAGCGAAAATTCTGCTGGGACTAAACGAAGGCAAAAAATATGTAGCCTTAGCCCAAGAGATTGGCGTAACTGAAAAATCAATAGCAAAGTGGAAAAAAAGATGGACATCAAGTACCATCTTGTCAGAAACCCAGGAGTCGGCGATCGCAAAAGCTAACGAGGTATTAGGTGTCAACGTCGGTAGACCTAAGAAGTGCAAAAGTACAGAGGCGAGCAAAATCGTCGAAATCAGCGAATGGAGCAAGAACCGGAAACCCAGTCGTTCAAAGCACCATTACCATACGCAGGTAGCTGAGGAAGCTACTCGGAGGGGATTACCGACATTATCGCCAAGAAGTATAGGACGCATCTTGGAAGCCCTAACTTAATAGAAGGAATTATCAAGCAAGCACCATCCTATATCAAGGAAGTAGTTTTGAAATCCCAATTTTTACCGAAGCTTTTCATCAAACTCTAAGCAAGCATTTCCACAAACTCGACTACTTGAGCAGAAGTCACTTGTTGTGCGATCAGAAAGTCAACGAGTCCATCGAGTTTTTTACGGTTGTAGACGGTAGAATAGCCTTGAATCTGGCGTTCCTTACAGAACTGTCGCAGCTTCCGCGCGCCTAAACCCAAAAGCTTCTTCCTCTCTTCGGTAACGTCTACTAGCACAAGTTGTCTGGCTTCATCCGCAAACCTAGTTGTAGCGACCTGCAATACTAATCGCTCAAACCTGCAATCAAGACATTTACAAACCAGGATTATCTGCAACTATAATTGTGCTTCAGCCAGGATTAAATCCTATATTCCGCTCTTCGGAGAGTGGAGAAATAATTAAGAATCTGGCTCAGGAATAAGGTAGTAGCGACGACACGCGGTGCTGAAGAATCGCAATATATGTTGTCGCTGTTGAGTCAAGTTGATGATTTGTGGTAGACCCTGAAAAACCACAAGATGAACAGCCATAAAACACTGAAAAACCCAACGTAAAGTCGGAGTGGCAATAGGCTTGCCCAATTGATTAGCAATGGTTTCTGCAAGTTGAGCAAGAGTCTGTCGAAGTTGTCGCTGACCCAAGTTGTAAACTAGCAGGCACAGAGCCATGATCATTCCCAAGGCTGCCACCCTTTGTGGAGATTTAAGAAAAACGCTAGAGGCGAAAAATAGAGGGTCTTTAAGAAAGCGAAAGCCCCGTTCAACACCCTGTTGACCTTTGTATTGTCGTAATGCGTCATCGGCGCTCAAGTGTGTGGAGTCTAAGACATTCGTCGCCAGGATGAATCGCCCACATCGGGTACGTTGAGCAGAAATCTCATCATCCGCAGCGATAATAGTGGCAGCTACCCGATAGCTGATGCACTTGGGTACTACATCTTTAGCTGGCTTACCCGCTCTGTCATAGTGCCGTTTCTCCACTATTTCAATGCCTGAGAGTTGATGCCATACCATTTTTGCAGATAGTTTCTCTGCTGCCGCTAGAGCATCGGCTGCACAAGCAAAATCCTGGGTAGAGAGCATCTGTAGCTCCTGCTGGCAAGTCTTTTGCTTGTGTTCAATCTTTTTTGAGAGCTTTTCGAGGTCTGACTTCCGCCTTTGCTCACTCTCAATCAGCAGCCAGCGCTGACTGACTTCTCCATATTCACTGCTAGATTCCGCGATTGTGTACCCTTGAATCTGACTTTTTTGCAATTGTGTCTTTTGATCCACTAGGGCTGCTGCTTGCTTGATGCTCAAGGGAACTCGCGTTAACCATTTCAGCCCAGCCATTGCTTTGAGATTGTCTGCACTGTATAGTGCCCCATCCGCCACACACAGACCTTCAAATGTCCACTGCTCTCTAAATTCTTGCAGGAGTCCAGCAAATCTGGCTTTGTCTGCTTGGTTGCCGTTGGCGATTTCCATCAATACTGGTATGTCCCCATCACCTACACATATCAGGTTCATCACAAACTGCTTGAGGTCGGGGCGATGGTCTCTGGAGTAGCCATAGGTGATTTCGATTGCTTCTGGCTCTAAGCTTTCCTCCTTGCTTTCGTATTTCCCATCGAGGTGGAATGATGTTGCATCCAGATGGGCGGTTTCTACTTTGACTTCAAATTTCTGCGCTGCCTGAAGACTGATTCCTAGAAATATCTCGCTGAGTCCCTTTTCGTACAGTTTATCTAATACGTCTCCCAGTCGGTCATCATTTAGGTTCTCTGCCTTGATTCCCTCTCCTAATAGATGCTCTGTGGCTTTGCCATCAAAGAATTTTTCAAACATATATAGTGGCGCTGATACAAACCCTAGTCCGTTCAGCAGCATGGCTTTGACAATTACGCCACTGCTTACTTTTTCTCGCGGGTCTACGCCTAATTTTTTATTCAACTGCTCTACTATTCCGATCTCATCTATTAGCCCTGCGACTATTCCCAGGTGGTCTAGTAGTCTACCAAGCCAACTTTGCTAAGTTAAATCCGGGTATAAACGCTGCATTTTTCGACGAGCATCTTTGGTTTGGAAACCCCAATAGACACTGGCTTTTTGTTGATTACGTTGTTTCTCCCAAGCAGCAATCTCAGAAGTTAATGTTTCTGCATTAGGAATACGCCGTTCTAAACATTGGCGAGATAAAACAGATAATTCAATTTCTACTTGATTTAACCAAGAAGCGTGTTTAGGAGTATAGTGAAACTCTAATTTTTGAATAATTCGACGTGCTTCTTCTGGTGGAAAAACTTCATATAACGCGCTGGGAGTATGAATATTTAGGTTATCAACTACTAAACGAATAATATCAGCATCTTGATAATCAATATCTACTAACTTTTTCATTTGAAGAGCAAAATCGGCTTTAGTTCGACGTTCTGTAACTTCGATATGCCGCCATCCAGCCAAGGGTTGAAAACATGCAAATAAATTGACTGTCCCGTTACGCTTATACTCGAAATCATAACGTTCAGGCTGCTCCGGCTCTGGTGGTAAAGGAAGTCTTACTTCTTCTACTAATTGGTAGGGACGTTCATCAAAGCAGACTACAGGGCGTTTAGGATCATAAGGCTCATTATATAAATCCAACACATCCTCCATTCTGAATACATACTCTGCGTTAACTTCGGGAATACACCACTGTTCTTTTAACCACGGTTTAATTTCGTTTTTTTTAGAGTTTGACGTATTGTTTCGTCGGAAATTGAATCTATTATCCCAAGGTTTACTAAGTGATCCGCTAATAATTGCATTGTCCAACGCACTCTCCCTTCTGGCGGCTTAGAACAAGCCGTTGCAATCAAAAATGCTTCTTGCTTTTCATCTAATTTTTTAGGTTTTGGTGGATGAACTTCATCCTTTAAAGCAAAATCTAACCCACCAATGACAAATTTTTCTCGTATTCGTTGCACTGTTGCAACATGCGCTCTAACTATGCTAGCGATCGCTTGATCCCTTTCTCTATCAGTTGCCATCAGAAGAATGTTTGCACGGGTTATAGTTCTTGCTTTGTGCTTACCTTTTTTAATTATTGCCTGTAGCTGAGAAACTTCATCTTCATTCAAGTCAACAATGTACTTTTTGGCCATACCACACCCCGTTTTTGGTTATTTTACCAATTAGAGGTTTTACTTAGCAAAGTTACCTTGGCAGACTACTAGATTCTGCACCCTCATTTCTGCACTGATAACTCCCTCCTCTTTGTCTCTATTTAGTTTGACCCTATTTTAATTCTTTAACGGTCTCTCCAAATAGCGGAATGTCGGTTAAATGCAACTGAGCCAGGATTATTTGCAACCAACGGGAGCAATGCGATTTTGTGAGATGACCCCACCTGGAGAGCGATCGCTAATAACATCTTACGTATATACTAAATATTTAATACAATAACCTGAGTAATATTCGTTAGAAGACACAACCTGTGCTAAAAACGAGGTTTCTGTACATTGTTGCGACTATAAAAAAGGTAAAATTTCCTTTCAAGAATAGTTTTGAAATAGGAAGTACCTACTTTTATGAAGAAAAACATATATGCAAATCTAAATTTTGCCGATTCATTATCAGATTTTAAAGAGGATGTGACGAAACTTTTAGAGTTGAAAAATATCGAGGAATGGTCTGGAAGAATAGTTAAAGAAAGAGAAGAAACAATTAGACAGGCTGCGTTAGTTTTAGCAGGCCAATGTATCGGCATATTATTGCATAAGCTTTCTCAATCAGAGTCGGCTCATCAAACAGCAATTAATCAAACCAAAGGATGGTGGCATACCGACACGCAAAGACACGGTTATACGAAGAGGGAAATATTAACAGTAGGTAATGTTGTAGTAAGTCTTAAATTACCATACGTTGTTCAAAAAAGAGAAAAAAAAGCGAAGAGTAAATCTCGTAATGTTGGATTTTGTCCCTTGTTAAAATGGTTAGGAATGTCAGAAGGCTTGACCCCATTAGTTTGGTCAGATATTACAAAATATGGTGCCATAGCTAGTTCTTTTGAAGCTGCACATACAATCCTGAGTGATTGGGGAATTAATATTAGTCTTAAACGAATTGAACGATTGACATATAAATTTGGTCAAATCGGCATTGATTTACGTCAAACTAAAATATCTAACTTGCAACAAGGTAATTTACCTGATGGGAATATACTTAAAGACCAGAGAGTTGTAATTGCTGTAGATGGTGGCAGGAGTAGAATTAGGATTAATAAAAAAGGTAGAAAAAATCTCAAAACAAACAAGCACGGCTTTACAGGGGAATGGGTTGAGCCAAAATTATTAACAATTTATGTGGTTGATGAACAAGGTAAAAAAGTTAGAAATGGCGAAATAAAGATTGTAAATGATGGCACTTATGAAGACTATAAAGGATTTTTACCAATTTTAGAAATGCATCTGATTAGTTTGGGAATTAGTCAAGCAAAACAAGTTTTATTAATTGCTGACGGTGCAGAATGGATTTGGAAGCATATTCCCCCTCTTTTAAAGAAATTGAAATCTCCCGATGCGACTTATCAATTATTTGATTTTTACCATGTTACTGAGCGGCTACAGAAATTTGCTGATGTAGCGTTTAGTGATGATAGTGAGCGAAATAATTGGTTCAAAAAAGCACGGAGAACTTTAAAAAAAAGTAATGCCATGACCATAATTAGGCAGATGGATGAATTTATCTTTGAAGCCACGGGAGAGCGTTGTAAAACTATGGTAATACAGAGAAATTACCTTTTACGTGCCTATCGTGAAAGGCGTTTAAATTACGCTAAGATACTAGACCAAAAACTACCAATAGGTAGTGGGGCAATTGAGAGTTTAATCCGTCAAGTTATCAACTTAAGAATCAAGGGTAATAGTAAATTTTGGTTGAAAGAAAATGCAGAAATTATCTTACATCTGCGTTGTCAATGGATAGCTCAAAGTTGGGATATTTTTTGTAGTTCTATCTTTAATTCCTTTATTAAACCTCAAACTGCTTGATTAATTTTATACTTGAGTTGTCATCTTTAGCTATTGCTTGCTGTAATTGACACTAAGTATTAAAGACTTAGTATAGATATTTTAGGAAATAATCGTCAAATGACTTACTAGCAATCTTTTTGAGATATATCATCAAGATGAATTCTCGTGCAAAGCAGTATTCTATTTGTAAATAAAACAACTCCGTACTGAAATATAATTTTTAGCGATCGCACTTTTTTTGTCCGACCTCACAAAATCGCATTGCTCCCGAACTATAATTCGGGTTATTTCGTTCCTGATATCCATTGTTTTGAATCTTTAGAGGGTGTCTATCCACCGGGGGTCAAGGAGGTACGCTGCCTCGGTCGCAAGATACTGGCAGTCCAAACCCCTTGTCGGTTATTTCCAACCCAAGGTGTGTCCGAAACACAAGCTTATATTCCTTGGCGAGATTTGACGATGGCTCAACGACACTTCGTTTACTCTCCTCATAGATTCTTGCTTGCAGTTGGTGCTTTCAGCAATTACCACCATTAACCGCTTTCATCCCCGCTTTACGAAGAGAGATAGTCAGTCTTCTCCGTAGGGGCTACCATCATTGGTAGTTTATGTGCTTTTAACCCCGCACCAGGGCAGTAAGAATTGGTTTCTCAGTTGTCACCTCACTTACATGGATATCAAGTTGTCATCAGTAGAGGATTAAAGTGCGGACTCAGCCCAGAAGGGTTACTCTACTAAAGCCTGGAATCCCCCCAGAAAAAACTGGGTTTCTCCAAAACGAATCGCACTTGCACGTATCCCGGCTGTACCCCTAGCTGGGCTAATCGCTTCTTTATCTCCTGCTCATACCGTGTAATACTCGGTAGTGGTTCTGAGAAATCCCATGTATTACGAGGTAAAGTCAAGCCAATCATCTACGTAATACATGGTGTATTATATTTGATAATTATTTTGCAATCCAGCAGTCAGCGATTACAGATACTTACGCCATAGCTGTAGCCATTTGGTGACAAGACTCGGCGCAACGACGGCAAGATGCAGCACAGCGTTTGCAGTGGTCGCTATCGTGTTTTTCACATTTACTGGCACAGCGATCGCAAGCTTCTGCACAGATTCCGCACATTTGAGCATGGAGAGCCGAATTGCGAGACATGAAACGGGCGCACAAAGCGCAAGTATCAGCACAGTCTCGACACAGCTTGATGCATTGAGCCATCATCTGTACCATGTTGCCACTTAAACAGGCATCGGCACAGTTTTCGCAATCACGTAGGCAATCAAAGCAAGCCTCTATGCAACTTTCAAGCAAGGATTGGTGAGATTGGGTTGTGGTCATAATTATACCTCCGATTTAAAATCAAAATCATCAATTTCGCATGAGACAGTATTTATGCCTCTGCGCCCTCAGATTAAAAAATAACTAATCTGCTTGCGTCCACCTAATGGCACAAGAAATATTTATTACTAATGACATAAGGAAATTTCATGCTGATTTCATTTGAATATGCATAACTATTTTTTAATTAAAATTCCAATGATTTCATATTAATTTCATCACTGTGTGGAAAGCTAAAAATATAGGGAAATATAGTGTTCTTAAAAACTGAGTTAATAATTTATGAGCTTTGATTATGACCTCTTTGTAATTGGCGCAGGGCCTGGAGGTCTTGCGGCAGCAAGACAATCTGCTGGTTATGGTGCTCGTGTGTTAATTTCTGAACGCGACCAGGTAGGTGGCACATGTGTAATTCATGGCTATTCCCTCAGCACTTTCTTCTCGACCAGAAGCGGCTACGGTTGGCTTGACTGAAGCTAAAGCACGCGAAAAATTTGGAGAATCAATACGCTGCTATTCCCAAAGGTTTCAACCTCTTTTCGACACGATTGCTGAACCGGAACAGAAAACTCTGATTAAATTAGTAGTTGATAGCAAATCAGACAGGGTACTCGGTGCTCATATGGTCGGTGAATATGCTGCTGAGATTATTCAATGTCTTGGACTTGCTATTCGGACAGGTATCACTAAAAAAGATTTTGATGCAACAATTGGTATTCATCCTTCAGCTGCGGAAGAGTTTTTTACCTTGCGCTAATTTTTGCTACTGACAAGAGTATAGGACTAGTATTTGATTTCTGAAAATCCAGATTAGTCCAAAGCTTAATTAACAAAGCCTAGAGGCTTAGTATAGCTATAAAAATTCAAGCCTAATTTCTATATCCAGTTAATACTCCTTAATGAAACACGCTTTTTAAGAACTGGCTTGCTGTAAATTCCAAGGTAGATAATTTGTATAAAAAAAGAACACATTTGAAAAAGAATTCAGAAGTTAGAATTCAGGAGTCAGAACAAGAAAGTGGTGGATTCAAACCCGCTAGTAATTTAAGACCATTAAATCATAGATTTAGTGGGGGTCTTAAACCCACTTATTCATCTGCCAGTCGTATAGAAAACATTGCTGAATTCTGACTCCTGACTCCTGAATTCTATTTGAAAGCTTGCATCAGGTAAAGTAATGAGTTAATAATTTATGTACCTTTATTCATTTTATGAAACTGTGCTGTTGTTACCAACGGTGTTTTTTGTACCTGTATTTCTAACAATTCTGGGATGGTCACAAACCGATAACCACGCTGTTTGAGTGAAGCGATAATTTGCGGTAAAGCCTTAACTGTATGTGAGCGATCGCCACCACCATCATGCATCAGTACTATGCCACCAGGCTTTGCGTCCTTCAGCACATTATTGACGAGTCTGGATACTGGAGGACGGCGATAGTCGATCGAGTCATCTGACCACATGAGAACAGCGTAATTATTCTTTTGAGCGTAATCAGCTACACCATTGTTGAGGATGCCATAAGGCGGACGAAACAGAAAAGTTTTTACCCCCATAGTTTGGTAAATAGCTGTTGCGGTGGACTCAATCTCACGCGCAGCAACAGACAGGTTCATATGCCGATACCAGTGATGCCACGTGTGATTACCAATTGCGTGACCATCGGCTACCTCTAGCTTGGCAATTTGGGGGAAATAATGCACCATCTCCCCCACACAGAAGAACGTTGCCTTAATATTTTGTTGCTTCAGTATTTCTAACACCTGTTGTGTGTATTTAGGTGCGGGGCCATCATCAAAAGTTAGCGCGATAACTTTATCTGGTTTATTCAGTTGTGCCTGTTGAATGATTTTTCCCTGAAACTCATTAGGGACTGTAAAGATGTGGCTGTTTACTTGTGCAACACTGGCTTTATTGGATACCGAACTATGCTGATTGCTCACAGCGCTGGCACTGAGTTGTTCTGGTTTTTTGACTAATTTTTGATGGTCTGAGCGTTCTGAAAACCAAAATCTTCCGAAACTAAAGTCGCATAGGACTGCGACTAGCGGGATGAATACTATTCCTCCAATCAATAATTTCAGCTTTACCATATTAGATTTACTTATATTTACTACAAAGGCAAATTATTTTAAATACGTTACTTTCATAACATGATTATTTGCCATATTCTGAACTCTGGCTAACGCCGGCAAAGCAAAGCAGGGTGTCACAAAAGAATTAGAACCCTGTAGTCCTGTATTACAGTGTTCTAATTCCTTGTAGCTAGTCTTTGCCAAGAGCAGCAACCTTTAATTTCATCCTGATTTCATCTTCGGCTGTCAAACTATTTAGTAAGTACGATATTTGCATTGTAAGCAACCAGTTACTTGGGTGATTTTATTACCTGAGAAAAGAATAAATTACCTAAAGGGTTGACTCTCCAGTTTACTGGAGATTGCAAAATGAAATCAGGAAGAATTTAGATAATCACTATGCAACTTTCTACTCTGAAAAACAGCTTTTTGTCATTGAGCTTAGTAGCGATCGCCTCTGTTCCTAGCGGTCTGTTAACAGCCTGTTCTACACCAAATTCCCAAAACCAAGCATCAAACCCTACTACCACCGCTGCTGATACTAGCGACAAGCAACCGATGAATCACGACGGTAGCATGATGAATGATGGTGGTGGCATGATGAACCATAACATGGCAATGGATTTAGGTTCAGCCGACGCTAATTATGATTTGCGCTTTATTGATGCGATGATTCCGCACCATCAAGGAGCAGTGGAGATGGCGAATGTTGCACAGGAGAAATCAAAACGTCCTGAAATCAAAAAGCTGGCTTCAGAAATTATCAAAGCTCAAGACAAAGAAATTGCCGAGCTAAAACAGTGGCGTAAAGCATGGTATCCCTCTGCAAGCAGTACCCCGGTAGCTTATGATGCGAAAACAGGTAAAACAGTCCCAATGCCTCACCAGCAGATGCAAGGCATGATGATGAATATGGACTTAGGAGCGGCTGATAGTGAGTTTGACTTGCGGTTCATAAATGCAATGATTCCCCATCATGAAAGTGCAATTACAATGGCTCAAGATGCATCGAGTAAGTCTAAGCGTCCTGAAATCAAGAAATTAGCTCAAAGTATCATTGATTCACAGCAAGCAGAAATTAACCAAATGAAACAGTGGCGAAAAACTTGGTATAACCAGTGAGTCTAGTCCTGTACTGCTTCTCTATGGAACGCTCCGCGTAGCTTGCTTCTTTGCAGGAGTACGCAGAAACCGCAGGGTAGGCGGGAAACCCGCCATAGGGAACTGGCTATCTTCTCTTCTCCTTCCCTTCTCTTCTTAGGCTGCGCCCTAAGCGTAGCTATGCCGCAGGCTTTACGGGACGCTGCGCGTAGCAAGATCCCCGAAGTGGTACGGAGACGAAGGCAGCGAACGAGACGCTCCGCGAACTCAGTGGTAGCGACGTTAAGAGCTTCACCCTAAGAGGTTTCCCTAGCTTGGGAACTGGTGTTAGCGAGTAGTCCAGCGTCAGTAAGAGCGTCACCTAAAGGGTAAGCAAAAGTATCTATGTGAAGCATGATGCAAGTATCCAATGCCAAATAAATAGGGAACACTTGCTTTCTTGAATTCCAGTTGTGTTTAGAGTGATGTGATTCTGAGAGCGGTCAAAACTTGATTTCATCCTAATTTCATTTTTGAATGAAAGACTAGTAAAAGAGTGTATTTCTAAAACTTAAAAGTAATTTTGACTGATCGCAATTTCTTCCCTCCCATACTCAAGGATTTTTAGTAGCGATGTCTAACTCCCTGCGTTCCCAAACACCTACAACTATTCGTTATGTTTCTGGCACATTCCTGAGCCTGCTGTTATTAGCAAGTCCCACAATTGTTCTGGCTCATGGCGGACATGGCAATGAATTTCAAGGAGGAAGTGAAGCCACTTCAACTAATAATTCTATTCAGGTTGATGCCGACACAGCCAAACGGTTAGGGATTAAAGTCGAGCCTGTCCAGCGTCAGCGGTTAGCCATTGGCATTAAAACTACTGGACAAATTGAAACTCTTCCCAGCCAAAAAGTGGAAGTGACTACCCCAATTACTGGGGCGAAAGTAGTTGAATTGTTGGTGGAACCAGGTGCATCAGTAAATATTGGTCAACCTATTGCTGTTGTAACCAGCCCAGATCTAGTGACATTACGCGTGGAATCTCAGGACAAATTAGCACAAGGTCAAGCTGATTTACAACAGTCCCAAGCAGATTTAAGACTGGCTCAACAAAATTACCAAAGATATCAACAAATAGCCGACTCTGAAATTGCCCAAGCACAGAGTCAAGTTGACTTTGCTCAAGAAAAGTACAACAAAGACAAACAGTTAGCCATTGAAGGTGCTTTACCCCGACGCAATGCTTTAGAATCCCAGACCCAGCTAGCGCAGGCAAAAGCCGAACTTACCAAAGCTAACAGCCGTCGGGACGTTATCGGAGCAGAAAATCAACTCAAACGCGCCCAAGCATCAGTTCAACTAGCAAAGTCAAATATTAATCGCAGTAATACTAGTTATCAAACTCGACTTGCTCAACTAGGAAATCTCCCTAATTCCAAGGGACTAGTGACCGTAACCGCTCCCATCTCCGGTAAGATTGCTGATAGAGAAGTTACTATTGGTCAAACTTTTAATGATGCGGGTGGCAAATTGATGACGATTGTCAATGATAGTCGGCTTTTTGCCACAGCTAACATTTATGAAAAAGATTTAAGCAAGGTAAAAACTGGTCAGAGAATAAGATTAAAAGTTGCTAGTATGCCCGATCGCATCTTTTCTGGACGAATTTCCCGAATTGGTACGGCGGTAGAAGGAGAAACAAGAATTGTACCAGTACAAGCAGAGGTGAATAACTCTCTTCGGCAACTCAAACCAGGAATGTTCGCTGAGCTAGAAGTCTTAACAGACCAAACGTCCTCTGCTATTTCAGCTATTCCTACCTCAGCAGTGGTTGACGCGAATGGTAAGAAAGTTGTTTACGTGCAAAATGGTAATGCTTACCAAACAGTTGAAGTCACATTAGGTCAGACTTCTGGAGATATGGTTGAGGTTAAGAGTGGCTTATTTGAGGGCGATATGATTGTCACTCAACGCGCACCACAACTTTATGCACAATCATTGCGGGGTGGTACTAAGCCAACAGGTGAGACAAAAGAAGCTCCTGCACAAGCGACTGAAGTTAAAACGCCCAGCTTCCCAGTACCTTTGTGGTTGCTAGGAGCAGGTGGAGGAGTTGCAATAGCTGCTGTCGGTTTTATGGCAGGCCGTCGCAGCAAACCTCAACTAGTTCCAGTCGGGGCAGAACTTGCCTATGATGTACCAGAAGATTCTATTAATGGTTCTACAAACTCAGATGATAACCACCGCGCGCCTCATGAAGAACCAAAAGTCATAATCATCAGTAAGAATACTCAACAATAAAGATGCTCAGTGCTATCATCAAGTGGACGATCGCTCGCTGTTGGCTCATCATCCTGGGTATGATCATCACCACAATTTGGATATTCCGCACAATTATTCAAATGCCCTTGGATGTCTTCCCAAGCTTTGCACCACCCCAAGTCGAAATTCAAACGGAAGCGCCGGGACTTGTACCACAAGAAATCGAATTTCTGGTGACTTTACCAATAGACATCTCCGAAAAGGAATCTCAAACCATTATCCTGTCTAGGTAAAAACCTAATTTCTGGAAATGTCTAATTGAAAGTGCAATTAACGGTACTCTGGGAGTTACAGCAGTACGTTCTTCCAGCGCTTTAGGAATCTCTGCTGTCAAAATCATTTTTAACTGGGAAACCGAGATTTATCAGGCTCGCCAGTTAGTAAGGGAGCGATGCCGAAGGCAAGCTGCGCTAACGCAACAAGCGTAAAGTAAGCTTTCTGAAGGAGGATGAAAATAGTCTTAGTCAGGCAATTTTCTAAGTTTTGTAAATATGCCCCCTCCCCCCATTTCTGTTAAAATATTGATATAAAAGACTTGTGTAACTATGCCCCCCTGATAAATGAATACCTGGACATTTTTCCGCAGCTTGAGAAATCCGGTATTTGCAAGGCTGTACACTGCTCAGACCACTAGTTTATTGGGGGATGCACTTACTTGGGTGGGTTTAGCCCTTCTGGCCTTTGAGTTAGCTGGAAAAAATGCTGCGGTTGTACTTTCAGTCGCTTTGACTCTGCGTGTCACTGCTTTTGTGTTACTGTCTCCCCTTGCAGGTGCGATCGCAGACCGCCTTGATCGTAAGAAAATCATGGTTGTTACCCATGTATTCAGAATGCTAATTGTGGGTATGTTGCCTTTTGTGACGCAGATTTGGCAAGTTTACGTATTAATATTTGCACTTAACGTCTTTAATGCTTTCTTCACCCCAACTTACCAAGCCACAATTCCATTAGTCACAGGTGAGAATGACTATGCAGGGGCGATCGCTCTTTCATCTGCTACTTTTCAATTACTTGGTGTACTTGGCCCCGGTATCGCTGGAAGTGTCGCCGCCTTCATTGGTGCGAGACAAGTTTTCTTTTTGGATGCTATTAGCTTTGCGATCGCGGCAGTCTTAATCTTCACCCTACCAGGTCAGCTCATCGTTGCACAAAATCAACAGCCTTCCAGGACAACACGCCGAACATGGGGAGACATTAAAGACGGTACAACTCGCCTGCTTACAGATGCACCTATTCGTTACGCGCTAGCGATGCAGTTAGTCGCATCAATTGCCGGAGCGCAAATCTTAGTAAATACTGTTGGCTATGTCCAAGGTACACTCAAATTGGGCGAAGTGCAGTATGGCTGGGTGATGGCGGCTTTTGGGATTGGTGCAACTCTCTGTGCAGTTATTTTTGGTACGTTCAATAGAAGTTTGCCACGTACAACGTTTGTTTTGATTGGTGCAACTTTGATTACCTTGGTTTTGTTGCCTGCCAACTACGCAAATTTAGCACCACTGATGCTGTTATGGTTGGTGGCGGGTGCAGGGCAAAGTTTAGTGAACTTACCCACCCAGACATTAATTGCAGACCGCATCCCAGCTGGTGTGCAAGGGCGAGTTTATGGCGCACACTTTGCCTGGAGTCATCTTTGGTGGGCAATCTCATACCCTCTTGCGGGTTGGTTAGGAAGTAACTTTCCTGAACGCGAGTTCCTTTACGGTAGCTTAGTGGGCTTGATGCTGCTAGTGGTAGTGCAAATTACCCTCTCACCTCAACTGCATGAATACGAACATCTCCACTATCCTAGTGTGCATGAACATAAACACATCCACGATGAACACCATCAGCATAACCACGATGAGGGGATGGCTATAGGCGAATCTCACAACCATCTTCACGAGCACACGACGATTATCTATCACACTCACCCTCACACTAGGGACATTCACCATCGCCATAGTCACTAAATTGCTGTTGCCAATTTTTGCTAAAGAGATTGAGAAAGACGAGATTGAAAATGTTGCCAGAGCTATCTAAATAGGCTCAAAAAATAAACCACAATGATTAAACCAATTAAGAGTATTTTCATCAGTAATAGCATTAACAGCCATAGTGATTACTTCATCAAGAGCTTCGGATGTGTGAGCCTTAGCAGAACGAATAATATGATGTCCGGCAAATCACCCATAATATAAATATAGGTACATAAATTGGTGCGATCGCAATGCCAAAAATCATAAAAATTGAGCCACATCTGAGTTTGGAGGAGTTGGAGGCAGGTTATCGCAAAGCCAAAGAACCAGTAAAGCGGACACATTACCAAATAATTTGGCTGTTAGCTAAAGGTATAAGCACACAAGAGGTGGCAGCAGTTACAAGCTATAGCCGTAGTTGGATTTATGAGTTGGTTTGGGGTTACAACCGCAAAGGATCTGAAACTTTGGGAGACAAAAGGGTTTTAAATCAAGGAAGTAGTAAACCACTTTTAGACGATGTACAACAAGCACAACTATGGCAGACATTACAAGAGGCTCCAGCAGAAGGAGGACAATGGAATGGTAGGAAGGTTGCTGACTGGATTGCTGATTTAATCGGTCGCCCAGTGAGTCGTCAACGAGGGTGGGAATATCTCAAACAAATGCGTTTTCGTTTAAGAGTTCCCCGCCCAGAACATACAGAATCAAGCCTGGAGGAACAGGCTGAGTGGAAAAAAAAATTTACAGGTCAAAGTCGAACAAATTCAAACACAAAACCCGGAATCCGACGTAGAAGTATGGGCGATGGATGAACATCGGGTCGGTTTAAAGCCAGTAATTCGACGTATTTGGGTTGATGAATGGACAGTACCTACAGCAAATGTAAATTGGCGTTTTAAGTGGTTGTGGCTTTATGCTTTTGTCCATCCACACTCAGGTCAAACATATTGGTGGATATTACCCTACGTTAATATTCAATTATTTAACAAAGTACTTGCAGATTTTGCTTGTCACTTCGGCATTGGTGAGAAAAAACAGGTAGTGTTAGTTGTTGACCAAGCAGGCTGGCATTCCAGCACCAAAGTCAAGATTCCACAAGGTATACACTTAGAGTTTTTGCCTTCTCACTCTCCAGAATTACAGCCCGCAGAACGTTTGTGGACGCTCACAAATGAACCGATTGCTAATCGAAGTTTTGAAAGTCTTGATGAGGTTGAGGAGGTGTTAATTAAACGTTGTCGTCAAATTATTGACCAGCCTGATTTTGTACATGGTTTAACCAATTTTCACTGGTGGCCTGAACTGGCGGCTTAATTATGGGTAATTTACCGGATATCATATAATTTGTTTTAATTTTGACCAACATAACTCGATTGGTGATAAATCAGGGGAGTATGGAGGCAAAAACTTAACCTTAGCTCCAACAGATTCTATTAAAGATTTTGCAGTTTTAGCATAATGTACAGGTAAATTATCCATGACTACAATAGCTCCAATCCACAACTGTGGTAGTAATATTTGCTCAATAAAAACTAAAAAACTATCACTGTTCAAACTACCGCAGAAAGTCATAGTGGCAATTAAGCCTTCATCGGTCATAGCTCCAATTAAAGTGATGTTTTTGCCTTTATTTCCTGGGCGATCATCATAAACTCTAATTCCACCTTCACCTCTACCATAGTGTCGTGTCATAGCCAGATTTATACCTGTCTCATCAATAAATACGAGGTTTTTGATATCTATAGTGTCTAGCCAACGCCGAAATTCATAGCGTAATTTTTGTACTCTTTCTGTACCTTGCTCAGTCGCTATTAAGCTTTTTTTTTACGGTTTAATTTTAAGCGATTAAGAGTGCGAGATAAACTTGATATACTAACTTTTATTCCTCTTCCGTCTTTCATTGCTTCTTGAATTTCTCGCAAATATATATCACTTTGCTCTGTCACCATTATCTTTAAAAATTCTTGATCTTTACCTTTAACCGAATGGCACTAAGAAAAGCCGAAACCCTTGCGGTTTAAGCAGTTTGCAACTGAAGAGCGTAATTCATGCCGGGGTTTGGTCATTAAAGGATAAGCTTTCGGGCGGCGTTTACGGACTCGTGGTTCGTTTCTAGCAGGACGGTCAGGAACAGCCTTGTGAGCGATAACTTTTAGTAAAGTACGATAAATTTTAAGACGTTTTGTTGAAGTTGCGGCTAATAATTCGGGAATAAAGTTATTTAAATGATGGCGAGTACCTTGGAGTGATAGGCGTAACGGAGGAGTGGTGTAACTAGTTCCAGCCGACCACATTAAGCTACGAAGTAGATTGTAAGCAAGCAAATAAACGTAAATTTCTTTGCGTACCATTGAGGGACTTTTACACCGCAAAACATCCATTCCTAGAGTAGTTTTAAGATGCCTCAAATCCAATTCAACATCCCAACGTTTACCATAAAGTCCAACAATTTCGAGAGTAGAATAAGAAGATTTATTTAAAAGAGTAGTAATTAAGCTGACTTGTTGAGTGCGAAAACCAGGAATAACAATGTAATAGTAAATTTCTCGCACAGTAATGGAAGGAGGCAAAGCATCAAACTCATCCTTACTCAATCCTTTTGGACAACTTTTAGGTTTGTACCAGGTAACTAATTTGTCGCAATCGCCAATAATTTTACCTTTTCGCATAGTGGTTGTGCGAGATTGATGTTTACGGAATACGGCATCACAACCAAGCTTTTCGATAGTAAACATATCGGCGTAAGCGCAAAAAGCTCTATCTCCTAAAAGCACATCATTTGGTTTGAGAAAGCTGTACATTTTTCTAGCCAACTTAATATCATGAGTGTTCAGAACGTCTATACATAAAGCAACAGCCGCTCCCGTCACCAAACTGAATATCACACCAATTTTAGCAATTGGAAAACCACATCCATCTTCTTGACTACTAGGTTGAGGGTATTCTTTTTGGTTCTCTACTGTGTCTGGCATAGATACGGTTGAGCCATCTATTACTTTCACATTTCGACCAAACCATAATTTTTCTGTTGTTACTTTCTCTTCTAAGCTTTGTGCCGAATCATTGAAAAGTTTCTCCAATAATTTCTCTGGCAATCTTGCCCGTGCCTGGCAGTATGCACTTGTATCTGTTGACGGAATTTCTACTTCTGATTCTGCCAAATATGCAATTATTTTACTTACAGCATTGTGGCAAGTTTTATCAGTATCTAAAACTTGAGATAAAAATGCCCACAAGGTTATAAATGGGTCAAATAACCGTTTTTTATATTTAATTTTTAGCTCAGAGATTACTTGCTTAATTGCAGATTCCGGCAATAATTCTTTAAAAGGTAATCCTAGACTTTGATGAAATTTATCCTTGAGAATTTGCACTCGTAGTGTCACAGTAGTATTTATGATGTTTGCTTGCTCGTCTTGAAAGAAAGTATTTCATGAACGAGTAAGCTTTTCCTACCTACCAGAAATTTTTAGACAACTTGTATATCTGATTCCACTTTCTGGTGCAAGGCAAAGCGATGGCGTAGGCGATCGCAAACTCAGCGTGTCTTTCGTGGCGTAGTTTACCGCCGTAGGCATCGCTTCCATGACACTGCCATCTTGGACGACCGCCTGACCTCTCCTCCACTGTTCAATAGCTTTCAAAGCTGTAGCCCTTATTCCGTATAGCTTAGAGCTTTTCTTAGTGCCATTCACCTTTAACCTTCGAGCGGCGATCTCCACCTTGAGGCTTGGGAGCTATCTCCGCCGTCTCTCGATACCGACGCAAAAAGTCACGGATGAACGACAAACTCACTTTAAATCGTTTTGCTAAGTCTTTTTGTGTACCTTCTTTGTTTTGCCACGCACTTATAAGAGCAAGGATTGGACTATTGCGAAATATATTCAGCCTCGTTATTTTGGGGCTGGCAATTGAGATGATCTACAAAGGTTTAACGGGAGGGATTTAGAATGTCTCAACCCAGGCGCAGATGGAGCGAACATCAAGTTGAGCAGTTCGTTGGCAACCTGTTAAGATTTGGGGTTATTTGTGCTACTACCCTAGTTTTAATAGGTGGCAATTCCTAGAAAAAGATAGTAGTTGAAATGCATAATTCCTCAGCTACATGACGACTATAGGAAACATCTGCTCGTTAGAAATAGCAAAGCGGAATAATTATGATGGCAGATTCTATCAGTCGCCCAAAAGCAGTCTTTACCGATGCCTGTATTTCTGTGCCATCCATAAAAATTGCTCTAAATTGAGGTTTCAAAGAGGCGATAGAATTTCATTGTGATTTCATCGTCAAGTGTGATGATTTAACAATTACAGCTTTCCTCTAGCCAGGAATTACAAGTCATTAACTCAAAGGTAACAGCAACAGTGGCAACAAAAACTTTTCAAACCATCCCCCGCAATGTTTGGGTTTTAGGATTTGTCAGCTTGTTAACTGATATTAGTTCCGAAATGATTCATTCGGTGTTGCCGTTATTTCTAGTTTCGGTATTAGGGGCAAATTTGCTGACAGTTGGGTGGATTGAAGGAATTGCCGAATCAACTGCTTCCGTGTTAAAAGTCTTTTCAGGAGCCTTAAGCGATTATTTAGGACAGCGTAAGCGATTGGCTGTCGCTGGTTACGGGCTATCTACCTTAGTTAAACCCCTGTTCGCATTGGCAACAAGTCCTGCATGGGTATTGATGGCTCGTTTTGGCGATCGCGTTGGCAAGGGAATTCGTGTAGCTCCCCGCGATGCAATAGTGGCAGATGTTACCGATAGCGCTAATCGTGGAGCCGCCTACGGTTTGCGCCAGTCTCTGGACACCATCGGCGCATTCACTGGGCCACTAGTTGCATTTATGTTGATGTCTTTTTCAGGACAGAACTTTCGCCTAGTTTTCTGGTTAGCGGTGCTTCCCGGTATCTTAGCAGTAGCTCTTTTAGCAACTGGCGTGCGGGAAACCGGCAATAGAAACAGTCAAAGACAGAATAATCCTCTACAGTGGTCTGCTTTGCAAAGTTTGGGTAAAAGCTACTGGGTGCTAGTTGCGGTTGCACTACTATTTAATCTCGGTAACTCTAGCGATGCTTTTTTATTGCTGCAAGCGCAGCAAGCTGGAGTATCCGCCTCACTAGTACCACTTACCCTGGTTGTAATGAATATAGCTTATTCTCTCAGTGCCTACCCAGTAGGATTGCTATCTGACCGCATTGGTAGATTGGGGCTACTAGTGGGTGGATTTTCTGTGTATGTTTTGGCATATTTAGGTTTTGCATTTGTTGATGCTCCTTGGCAGGTGTGGGGACTGTTTGCGCTGTATGGACTGCATCAGGGGATGAGTCAAGGCATATTGTTAGCACTGGTAGCAGATAGAGTTCCGTCTGATCTCCGGGGTACTGCTTTTGGGTTAATTAATTTGGCTACTGGTGTAGCGCTTTTACCAGCTAGTTTGTTGGGAGGTATTTTGTGGCAAACAATCAGTCCCAAAGCAACTTTCATCGCTGGAAGTATTTTCGCTTTGAGTGCGATCGCATTACTGCTGGTATTTGAAGGCAGAAGACGGAAATCAGTGGGTAGAGAGTAAAAATCTTCATTGCAGCCATATCTTTCCAAGTTCTTGACTTTTTCTCTCTATGATAAACCTGCAAGTTCAGATAAAGATGTGATTTCATCTCAACTTCTAGCGAAAAATCGAGAAGGACAAATATCATGAAGAAGATGTTAAACAGGGTTCCAGAGGTGACAATTTACTTCTGGATTATTAAGGTTCTGGCAACCACAGTAGGTGAAACCGCAGCAGATTTTCTATCAGCAACCCTGAACCTTGGTTTAGGTGTTACATCCTACATTATGAGCAGCGTGTTACTAATTGCGCTGTTAAATCAGTTTAAGCTTAAACGCTATGTTCCAGCAAGTTTCTGGTTTGTGGTCGTTTTGATAAGTATAGTTGGCACACTGATTACTGATAGATTGGTAGACGAGCTTGGAGTTAGTTTGGTGACAACTACTGTAATTTTTAGTGTTTCCTTGTTGGTAGTTTTTGCGCTGTGGTATTCAAACGAAAAGACATTAGCCATGCACTCCATCAATACAGCGAAAAGAGAGCTTTTTTATTGGGTAGCTGTTTTGTTTACGTTTGCCTTGGGTACTGCAACAGGAGACCTTTTAGCAGAGGCTTTTAGACTGGGTTATGCACAATCAGCACTGATATTTGGCGCTTCAATTGCAATCATAGCGATCGCTTATTATTACTTTCGGATGAATGCAGTTTTGGCATTCTGGTTAGCTTACATCTTGACTCGTCCGCTTGGAGCATCTATGGGTGATTTACTATCCCAATCTGCTACAAATGGAGGCTTTGGTTTTGGTACTGTCGGAACCAGTATGCTTTTTCTGTCTATAATAGCGAGTCTGGTTATTTACTTGAGCCTTAAGCAGAAGAAACCAGCCTTACTACCGATTGATCGACAAGACTGATTAGCGATCGCCTTCTCGAAGAATGGCATTTTTCTGTTTGTGAAGAGGCGATTTGATTGGAAATTTGCGATTACCTAACCTATCTTTTGACTGTTCAATAGCTTTCAATGCAGTGTTTATTCCACATAGCTTACAGCTTTTTAAGCGTGCCATTCAGATATTAGTTGTTTCTACCAGACTGCCCTAATCTGAATTATGATGACTTACTATTTTTTATTGTGAAAAAGAAATGAACAAAGTTGCAAAAGTCACAATTTACTTCTGGATCATGAAGATTATCGCCACGACGCTTGGTGAAACGGCAGGGGACTTCATCTCAATGACTCTTGGGCTGGGGTATTACATAGCCTTTGCCGTAACGTTCGCCATCCTGGCCATTCTCCTATTTTTTCAAATTCAATCCGATAGATATCGTCCAGCCCTTTACTGGGTGGCGATCATTGCGACAACCACAGCCGGAACCGAAGTTTCAGACTTAATGGATCGATCTTTCGGGCTGGGCTACGCAGTGGGATCGCTGATTCTGGTAGCCGGTCTGTTGAGCGTTCTTGCTATCTGGTACTACCGGGATCGGGATCTGAGCGTTTATCCGATCGTGAGGAAAGACGCAGAGACTACCTATTGGCTGGCTGTCGTGTTCTCCAACAGTTTGGGAACGGCCTTTGGTGACTTTCTGACAAGCAACTTGGGACTGAGCTATATTCAGGGTGCATTCGTGACAGCCAGTGTCATTGGTGTTGTCATCGCCCTTCACTACGTAACAAAGTTGAGCGATGTTCTCCTATTCTGGCTCGCGTTCATCTTCACGCGACCCTTCGGAGCCACCTTCGGAGATTTTCTCACCAAACCAGTCAAAAATGGCGGACTCTCACTGCCAAGGGAATATGCTTCGGCGATCGCCTTTATCCTGCTGGCAGTTGTCCTATTCTTTTCCGTGCGAAAGGAGAAAAAAGTGCGTCACCCAACTGAGTGATGCGTTTAAGGAGATTGATGACTATAGCATAAAGATATGAGAATTTTAATAATTGAAGATGACGATCGCATTGCTAAACCCTTAGCCGAAGATTTAAAACACCAGCATCATGCTGTTGATGTTGCTAGTGATGGGATTGAAGGTTGGGAATATGCCGAAGCAGGTAATTATGATTTAATCTTATTAGATTTAATGTTGCCGCGCTTAGATGGAATTACTCTTTGTAAACGGTTACGTGCTGCTAATTGTAATGCTTTTATTTTGATGTTGACTGCACGAGATACAACACCAGATAAAATAACTGGACTCGATGCTGGTGCAGATGATTATTTAGTTAAACCATTTGAACTAGAAGAATTAGCAGCACGAATTAGAGCTTTATCTCGGAGAAGCCCAGAAACTCACCAATTAATTTTAATTCACGGCGATTTACAATTAGACCCTAATAATTGTCATGTGACCTATGCAAGCAAGCCTTTATCATTAACACATAAAGAATACATGATATTAGAATGCTTTTTGAAAAATCCTACTCAAGTTTTAACTCGCTCGGCAATTTTAGATAAATTGTGGGAGTTTGATAAATTATCAGGGGAAGAAACCGTTAAAACTCATATGACAAATTTAAGAAAGAAACTCAGAGCGGTAGGAAGTTCAGAGGATTTTATCGAAACTGTTTACGGTTTTGGTTATCGCCTGTGTCCTAAAATAAGTGCAAAATTAGCTGATGTTTGAAAAAAATCGCCGTCGTTTACTGTTGTCTTATTTAATCGTATTATCATTAATCTTAGGTGGATTTGCAATTGCCGTTCGGATTGTCTTTACCCATAGCCTCTATAAACAACAAACACAAAAACTTGCTGCATTAGCACAAGTTGCTGCTGCTAATGCCGAGTTTGATAACGGTCAAATTAAAATTGAAAATGACTTACCTCAAGATAAATTATTTGAAAATCATCAAGAGTTAAAATGGTTTGATACTAAAGGTAATCTCATCGAAAAACAGGGACAAAATATTTTAAGTTTACCTGCTCATGTAAAAGAAGGAGAACAAATTAATCTAGTTGGTAAAAATCGCATTCAGTCTGTTACTTTACCAATTATTAGTAGTGATGATAAACAATTCATTGGATATGTAAGAGCTAGTCAATCTCTAGAAGAATTCGATGAAACTTTAAATAAATTAGATTTGGGGTTAGGCGGTGGAATTGTTGTAGCTTTGATTATTAGTGGTGCTGGTGGAGTTTGGCTAACTCGTCAAGCGATGCAACCAATTGAAGAAAGCTTTGAACGGTTAAAACAGTTTACTGCTGACGCTTCCCATGAACTCCGCAGTCCTTTAATGGCAATTACAAGTAATGCAGGGGTAGCGCTAAAGTATCCAGAAGGAATGCGGGAAACTGACGCAGAAAAATTTCAGGCTATTTCTAGTGCTACTAACCAAATGACTCGACTTACAGAAGACTTACTATTTTTAGCTCGTTATGATAATATTCCTAACCATATTAAAGAAACTGTTAATCTTAGTTCAATTTTAAATAACTTAATGCAACTGTATCAGCCGCAAGCAGTGGCTAAACAAATTCATCTGAAAAATCAATTGACTGAAAAGCTTTATCTATTAGGCGATCCGAATCAGATAACACGATTATTTAGTAACTTAATTCAAAACGCTATACATTACACACCATCAAAAGGAACAATAGAAATCATAGCTAATCGTAGTGTTTCCCATCTAGTAGTTAATGTACAAGACACGGGTGTAGGAATTGCACCAGGAGATTTAGAAAATATTTTTGAGCGTTTTTGGCGAGCAGATAAATCACGTTCTTATAATTCTGGTGGCTCTGGTTTGGGATTGGCTATTGCCCAAGCTATTGCTGAGAATCACGGTGGATTAATTACTGCCACAAGTCAATTGGGAATTGGTAGTTGTTTTACTGTACGTTTAGCAGTAGGTTCACTTAATTAATGTTTATAAAAATGTCTTATTAAATACTATAATACAGCTATATTAACCATAAATACTAAAACTTTTAAAATTCTCACCCCTTTAATTAACTCAAATATTTCGGAACTGCTGGTACTACACTGACAGTTTCTCTCAAAGGTATTGAAAATCCAGGTGAAGCACAGACTTTAGTATACTCTGTTTCTTTTAGAGGTGTTGGTATGACTACAGACATACCACTTAGGTCAGTAATAATTCAAACCTATGCTATGTAATCATCAACTACGGGCGGAATTAAGAAACTAGACGAAAGACAACTGGGACAAGTATCAGGGTGAAAATAATATCAAGCGATCGCACAAGCGCTCACAAGTCAGTTTACGCGAGCGTTTTTATAGTTTCGCCCTTCCATATAAATCCAAACCCTGTAAACCTACGCTTAACAAATTCAGGTAAATCTTTTCGAGTTCTGTACTTTTAGTGTGTAAAGTGCAACTACTTACCAAAGATTACTGAGCAATAACCATAAACCTGAGTTTTAGTTGTGCTATTGAACAATGTTTGAAAAATATAACTTAAGATCCATCTCTTGCTTGGATCTTCCCTACCTCTACCTTTAAGAATATAGAAAGCTGATTTTAGATAAATCTGCCAATAATATTGTACTAAATTTCCAAGTTCTTAACTTTTGTTATCCCGAGTAAATTTGCTCACTATATTTTTCAGGAAGCTTAATATGAAAAAGCTAATTTATGCTGTTGCATTAACTTTAACAGTTGCGTCTTTATCATCTGCTGCCTATGGCACAACCACGATGAAAACTAGCAGATTGCCTAACATTATTGGAGCAGTGCAATTCCCTCAAAATAAGGCGAAAATTGTCAGAGATTCTTTCCAGCTAAAAATTCCCCAAGATAGCAGGGCTTTATCCCAGATGACTATTGCTGTACCTCAAGGTTTTTGGTAAAAAGTTTAACAGTAATTTTGTCCGTGATGGTTGTGATAACAGGAGTATGACTGCGGGATTTAAGCAGAGTTGCAGGTGTTGCCCCTGTCAATCTTCAAGGGGGAAATTTATGTTCCCCATCGAAAAGATAATCATCCAGACCACGAATGCACTTACCAATTTATTTTGGCTTTTTGAGAAGAAATGACATTATTTTTGGATTATTCCAGAAACTTTCAAAATCACAATTAGAAACCAGGACAGTCAGCGATTATTTGCTATTTATCGCTGACTGCTAATAACTTAAAACCTTTCGCCAATACCAAAATTGATGCGGTTGTCACCATCGCCACTGATGCCATAGTCAATGCGAATTGGCCCCAGTGGCGATTGTACGCGCAGACCAAGACCATAACCGTAGCCAGTACCGTTTTTGTTCAGCACCTCCGCTGATCTGGTACTACTTCCCAGATCGCTGCCGATATCAAAAAATAGTGCGCCACTGACGACTGAGAAAACTGGGAAGCGATACTCGGCAGATGCTTGTATATAACTACGTCCATTACCTAATCCTCCTTCTTGATAACCCCGGACGGAGTTACTACCACCAAGGGTAAAGGCTTCGTAAGGAGGCAAGTCACCAAGGATAGTTCCACCTTGCAAGTTAAATGCTAAAGTTTGTGGGCCTTTGGTAAGACTAATAAAGTTGACAGGGAAATATTGGCTATAGTTACCTCGTAACCTGGTGAGAAAAATATTGCCTAGTCCCACTGGTACTGACTGATCAACTCCGAAGCGGAGATAAGAACCGCTAGTGGGTTGTAAGGGGTTATTACGGCGATCGCTTTGTACCCCTAGTTGCAAAAGTAGCAAATCGTCTTCACCTTGTCCAGATGCACTAAGTGGAACCAGTTCCGTGGGCGCTCCATTCTTGAACACTGTTCCTTCTTTTCTGATGTTGCCATTGGCATCACGGGTGGAAACTCGTTGATGCTGCAAACCTGCTGAAGCTGTCCATTCAGAATTTTTGTAGGGATTATTGCTCAGGGGACGGGTAAAGGTGACACCGCCACCTAGACGGAGGACACGGGGGCGATCGCCATTCGTTTTCCCTACTTCAAAGGTCTTTATATCATTATTTTTGCCATCAAAAATCAACGAAATGGAGCTACGGCGAAAAATATTAGTTGTGTAAGAAGTCCGGTAGGGGTCTCCAGCAATCCAGGGATCTGTAAATTGTAGGTCAAACAGCAAAGGGAGCAATGCGATTTTGTGAGGTCGGACAAAAAAAGTGCGATCGCTAAAAATTATATTTCAGTACGGAGTTGTTTTATTTACAAATAGAATACTGCTTTGCACGAGAATTCATCTTGATGATATATCTCAAAAAGATTGCTAGTAAGTCATTTGACGATTATTTCCTAAAATATCTATACTAAGTCTTTAATACTTAGTGTCAATTACAGCAAGCAATAGCTAAAGATGACAACTCAAGTATAAAATTAATCAAGCAGTTTGAGGTTTAATAAAGGAATTAAAGATAGAACTACAAAAAATATCCCAACTTTGAGCTATCCATTGACAACGCAGATGTAAGATAATTTCTGCATTTTCTTTCAACCAAAATTTACTATTACCCTTGATTCTTAAGTTGATAACTTGACGGATTAAACTCTCAATTGCCCCACTACCTATTGGTAGTTTTTGGTCTAGTATCTTAGCGTAATTTAAACGCCTTTCACGATAGGCACGTAAAAGGTAATTTCTCTGTATTACCATAGTTTTACAACGCTCTCCCGTGGCTTCAAAGATAAATTCATCCATCTGCCTAATTATGGTCATGGCATTACTTTTTTTTAAAGTTCTCCGTGCTTTTTTGAACCAATTATTTCGCTCACTATCATCACTAAACGCTACATCAGCAAATTTCTGTAGCCGCTCAGTAACATGGTAAAAATCAAATAATTGATAAGTCGCATCGGGAGATTTCAATTTCTTTAAAAGAGGGGGAATATGCTTCCAAATCCATTCTGCACCGTCAGCAATTAATAAAACTTGTTTTGCTTGACTAATTCCCAAACTAATCAGATGCATTTCTAAAATTGGTAAAAATCCTTTATAGTCTTCATAAGTGCCATCATTTACAATCTTTATTTCGCCATTTCTAACTTTTTTACCTTGTTCATCAACCACATAAATTGTTAATAATTTTGGCTCAACCCATTCCCCTGTAAAGCCGTGCTTGTTTGTTTTGAGATTTTTTCTACCTTTTTTATTAATCCTAATTCTACTCCTGCCACCATCTACAGCAATTACAACTCTCTGGTCTTTAAGTATATTCCCATCAGGTAAATTACCTTGTTGCAAGTTAGATATTTTAGTTTGACGTAAATCAATGCCGATTTGACCAAATTTATATGTCAATCGTTCAATTCGTTTAAGACTAATATTAATTCCCCAATCACTCAGGATTGTATGTGCAGCTTCAAAAGAACTAGCTATGGCACCATATTTTGTAATATCTGACCAAACTAATGGGGTCAAGCCTTCTGACATTCCTAACCATTTTAACAAGGGACAAAATCCAACATTACGAGATTTACTCTTCGCTTTTTTTTCTCTTTTTTGAACAACGTATGGTAATTTAAGACTTACTACAACATTACCTACTGTTAATATTTCCCTCTTCGTATAACCGTGTCTTTGCGTGTCGGTATGCCACCATCCTTTGGTTTGATTAATTGCTGTTTGATGAGCCGACTCTGATTGAGAAAGCTTATGCAATAATATGCCGATACATTGGCCTGCTAAAACTAACGCAGCCTGTCTAATTGTTTCTTCTCTTTCTTTAACTATTCTTCCAGACCATTCCTCGATATTTTTCAACTCTAAAAGTTTCGTCACATCCTCTTTAAAATCTGATAATGAATCGGCAAAATTTAGATTTGCATATATGTTTTTCTTCATAAAAGTAGGTACTTCCTATTTCAAAACTATTCTTGAAAGGAAATTTTACCTTTTTTATAGTCGCAACAATGTACAGAAACCTCGTTTTTAGCACAGGTTGTGTCTTCTAACGAATATTACTCAGGTTATTGTATTAAATATTTAGTATATACGTAAGATGTTATTAGCGATCGCTCTCCAGGTGGGGTCATCTCACAAAATCGCATTGCTCCCAACAGCAAATCCCTCTGTCCAACCTGTACTTCTGCACCCAATTTTTGGTTTCTTCCGTTTAGGTTTTGCTGTTGATAGCTAACAGTGCCAAACAGTCCACTAGCAGAACTAATGCCACCCCCAACTGCAACTGAACCACCACTGCGTTCGGCTACATTGACTACTACATCTACTTTGCTGGGGTCAGTACTGGGGTCAAGGGAGACATTTACATCTTCAAACAATCCCAGTCCATATACCCGTTGCAAGTCTTTTTGCAGGGTATTACGGTTGAATACCTGTCCCGGTTTCAACTCCAACTCTCGTGTAATAATATATTGTTGTGTCCGACCTGGAATTGGTTGTCCCTTTTCGTCTGTTTCCTGACCTTCTTTATTGCGGAACCGGACTCTAATATTCTCCACCACCCCTTCTGCTACTTGCAGGGTGACAACTCCATTTTCGGAAACTTGCGGTGTTCCAATCACGTTTGCTAGTACGTAACCCTGGTCTTGATACCGCTTAGTTAATAGCTTGATACTCTCCTGTAAGTCACGCGAATTCAAGATTTTGCCATACTGCTCACGAAAGACTTCATCCGGAGTATTAGCAGGTAATACAGAGGGAACACCAGTACCAGGATTGGCTTGTAGTTCTACCTTAGTCAGAACAGGGTTAGGCTGCACTACAAAGCTTACTTTTACTCCCAAAGGGGTATCCTCTGGCACTACTTGAACATTGGAGAAGAAGCCAGTAGCAAATATAGCGTTTATATCTTCTTGCAATTGGGAGCGGGTTGTGGTTCGTCCTGGTTGAGTACGAATTACTTTGTAAACTTGGTTTTCTAGTTCTGGTAAGATTTGCCCTACCTGATATCTAACTGCTACTTCCGATATCAACACAGGGGCTTCAGTTGCTTCTGGGGCTTTGTTGGTTTGAGTATTTCCTGGAGTTATGGGAAATACAGGTATTGCCGCAGGCGCGTTGGCATTCTTTTGACCAAGAGTGGTCTCGGAGTCTTTTTCCGACTGCTGATTGATTCTTGGTATAAAAACCTTTGTTGTCTGTTTTAAACTGTCAGCAGTTTGTGCATTTGCATTCTTGCATTCGCTTAAAGGAACTGCAATTGCTACTACTGCTACCAATACGGGGAATAGACGCATTTTACTTTACATTCCTCATAGTTACCACACGCGGTACTCCACAGGAGTCACTTTGCGATTGCCTCCGGCGGGGCATAGCCCATCGCAAAGTAATCATGCTGTTATGCAAAGCAACTGACCACCAAAGCCAAAAATACTAATGAAAGCTATGACTATAGCTGGATTAGTTGAAATATTCATCGTGTAAATTTATCTGAGATATAGGTTTGTGATTATAAGCAGCAAAGGTCAAGAACTTGGAAAGATTCAGATGAATGACTTAATTTTTTTATGACTTTATTACTAAAGTGAGCGCAGCATATTTTTTAATGAAATTGAAGTAAATCTTTCCGAGTTCTTGACTTTTGTTCTCTATAATTCAATCCAACAACCTTACTCATCCAGGTTGTTAAACTTTAATTAAAGGAGTGAAGGCAACGAAAAATTCCGCAAAATTAATAGTAGCTGCTGTTACTATAGTTTGATACAAAAGTCCAATTTTTAATATTGCCTAAAATTTTAGGATTTTACATCTGCAAACTTTTTAAAGTTTAGCCAAAATCACAAATAATACTTTATTCGATGATTAATCTTGCCGAAACTGCCTATCTAGTGGCAATGTATCGCGCATTGGAAAGCGAACGTGTAGATGCATTATTTAAAGATCCATTAGCGCGTATGTTAGCGGGTGGAAAAGGTGAAATGCTTGTTGAGGTTATAGGGGAGAAAGACAAAATTACAAATGCGATCGCCATTCGCACCTATGTTCTTGATAACTTGATTTTACAGTTAATTAATTCAAAAAATATTGACACTGTAATCAATCTGGCTGCGGGGTTGGATACTCGACCCTATCGATTACCTTTTTGTGCATCGCTTCGTTGGATTGAAGTTGACCTGCCGGAAATCATTGCTTACAAAGAACAATTACTTAAAGACCAGCAACCTTTCTGTTCGCTTGAGCGTGTCAAACTCGATATTACCAACCTTGCATTGAGAAAGACTTTTTTTTCCGAGATTAATCTTGCAACAAGACAGACGCTAGTGATTACAGAAGGGTTGCTATCATATCTACATGAAACCCAAGTAGCATTACTTGCAACCGATATTTATGAGCAATCTAATCTGAATTGGTGGCTATTTGAATTGGAATCATCATTAGCGTTAAAAAATTACGATCAAGTTTACGCTCGAAAAATTTTTGACCAATATTTTGCGAATGGAAATAAAACCTTGTTATTTGCTCCTGAGCAAGGGGCAGAATTTTTTCAACAGTATAAGGGGTACAACCGGGATACGTGCAAAATGGGACACGATGCAAAGTTTTGTTAATATACTTGCAATAATGCAAACTGTATGGGTTAGTTTTTCCCAAAACTCACTCTCTTGACGCAGAGTATAGTGTCTTCTCTTCAACTACCAGCAAAAACATGATTATTTTGTATAAAAACTCGTGCTAAATATCAGCATAATAATTTTAATCTTCATAGTAAAAAGCATTGTCAAAATATAAACTCTTAAGAATTTAAGTTAAACTTTTTAAAGCCTGACGTGCAACTTCTTCCGCCCTAGCAGACGTAACTTTTTGGTAACGTAGAGTTGTTTGAATATTCTCATGCCCCATCAGTGCCCGCAATTCCTCAATACCCATTAGCCCAACACGCTCAGTAGCAAAAGTATGCCGTAAATCGTGGATTCTGACTCCGACTAGCTCCGGATATATACTTATTAACTCTCGCCAATATTCATGCACAGTGCGATAGCTAATTCTACTAACAACTTTAGTCACTGGCTGTTGTGCTGTGAAGAGTGCATCTACGGTATTGTGGCGCTCATATAAGATAAATTTACTTAATGCCTCGGCAGCCCCATCACTAAAATAACAACAACGCCGTTTGTTACCTTTACCAAGTACTTGAAATTTATATAAGTCTTGGTTAACATCATCTATATTTAACGCTAAAAGCTCTGATATACGGCAACCTGAGCGATGTAGAAGATGCACTATAGCATTCATACGTAGGTCAGATTTAACAGAATAATAAAGGATATTTAACTGTTCAGGTGTTAAATATCTTACTACAGAATCAGTTTTATGTTCTCCCCTATCAGGATTTGGTTGACGCTGTTTTAAACCATTAATGGGATTAAACTTAATATAACCTTGCTCCACAGCGAAATTAAACAAACTTTGTAGTATTGCTTGGTACTTGCGATGAGTTGTATAGCTGCAATCATCCAAACTTCTTAAATACTCAATTAAAGTCTGCTTACCGATAATCTCAATCTCCCAAATACCGTATTCTCCAAGTATTGGTTTCAACACCAATTCATAAGTACGTCTGGTACTTTTAGCTAAATCCGGGCGTGACAAAAACTCAGTAATAACAGTGGCTAAAGTAACAGTCAATTTCTCTCCAATTTATGTAATTTCTATCGAGACAAACAATCATTATTTAATATATCTTTTTTAGAATAATAATGATGATTCTTGATGGATACTTTGAAGACACCCATGCCACAGGAACCGATTGGCGACTACATTAAGCGGTTGCGTGTGGAATTAAAGATGAGTCAAAATCAGCTAGCTCATCAGGCTGGTATTCACCTGCATACATACGGAAAAATAGAACGGGGGATCACGACGAGATTAAATCACAAAACCCGTCGGGGGCTAGCTAGGGCTTTATCGATACCAATTGAGTACTTAGAAGGAATTTGTAGCGATGAGGAAATACAGCAACCATTTACCAGCATTAAATTTTGTCCCCAATGCTGGACTCCAGGGACACCCACAGAACCGATTTGGAACGATATCAGGTCATTGTACTGCTTTATGTGCGGGTTTGAGCTTGTTGCCCACTGTCTCAAATGTGGTAAATCAGTGACAACTTTCAAGCATTCCTACTGTCCTTATTGCGGCTTTTATTACAAAAATACGATTGTTGAAATTGGTAGTAACAGAGAGCATGCTTTGAGAAAAAACTCTCGAACCAAGAAAAAGTGAAGATTTTGTTTTATATCTATAAAAGCAATACCAGTATGGACAATCCATCAATATCAGTGTGACATCAATTGAACGTACCGCTTATCCTAGATTCAAACGCCAATTTACCACCAAAGAACTTACTGAGATTTATACTCCAACTAAATCCGAAATTGCTTTCGCTTACAATACGACGAAAGGTGAAAGTAATATTTTGAGTCTGCTCGTCATTTTAAAATCATTCCAAAGACTGGGTTACTTTCCATCGATTGCAGATATCCCACTGAAAATTATTAACCATATTCGCAGTCATTTAAAATTTGCTCTTGATATTGTTTTAGGTTATGAAAATAACAAAACAATGTACCGACATCGAACAGCTATCCGCGAATATCTTCAAGTTAAATCTTTTAATCAGACTGCGCTGCATTTAGCGGTATCTGCGGTGAATGAATCAGCCCAGGTGATGGATAATCCTGCTGATTTAATGAATGTGGCAATTGCCGAACTAATTAAAAATAGATATGAATTACCAGGATTTAACACATTAAATAGATTAGTACGCCGAGTTAGGAATGTAGTCAATCAAAACCTATTCAATTTGGTACTTAGTCGCCTAAGTAATGATTATCAACAACGTCTACTCGACCTTTTAGATAATCATCCAGTCGAATATAGAAGTCTTTACAATAATCTCAAGCAACTTCCTAAACGCCCAACCCGCAATCATCTCAATGATTTAATTGTACATTCAATCTGGCTTGATTCTTTGGGAGATATTAAACCACTCCTTGCTGATATGACAGCAGCTAAGATTCAACACTTTGCTGCTGAAGCGAGAGTATTAGATGCGAGTGAAATCAAAGAGTTTAATTTGCCAAAACGAATTACTCTAATATTATGCCTGATTTACTCGGCAAGCGTGATGACGCGAGATAATTTGGTCGAGATGTTTCTCAAAAAAATGCAGTTAATTCATAATCATGCCAAAAGAGAATTAGAACTTATCAAACAAAGATATCAATCAACGGTTGAGAAGTTACTGGGGGTTTTCACTAATGTTCTACAAGTATTGGTTGATGAACCGCCAGAAGTTCAGACTGTCGATCCGGTCGAGCGAGTTAATCAAGTACTCATTCCATCCGGTGGTGCTGAACAACTATTAACTGAATGTGAGGCGATAAATGCCTATAAGGGAAATAATTATTTTCCCCTATTGTGGCAATTTTATAAAAGTCATCGCAGTACTTTCTTTCGGTTGCTAGGTGCTTTGAAGTTTTCATCCACTACCAACGAACAAAGTGTAGTTGAGGCATTAAATTTTATTTTAGAAAATCAGTCACGGCGGGGTCAATTCTTCAATAATACTATTGATTTAGATTTTGCTTCTCCTCAATGGCAGAAACTTTTATTCGTCGAACAAGGAAACAAAACTAAAATTGTGCGTCGCCATCTGGAAGTTTGTGTTTTTTCTTACTTAATGGCTGAATTGAGGTCGGGGGATATTTGCGTCAAGGGAAGTGAGAATTACGCTGACCACCGAGAACAGTTGTTGCCTTGGTCAGAATGTTTACCACTGATTGACCAGTATTGTGGAGATTTGGGTTTTGCTAGTGATGCGGTTGGTAATGTTTACGAACTCAAGTCTTTGTTGACTGATACGGCTTTTAAAGTGGATGCTGGTTATCCAGATAATCGTCAACTTGTGATTAATGATTTGGGTGAACCTGTATTAAAAAAATCTCCACGTCATGATTTGAGTCCATCAGCTAAGACTTTACTTGAGGCTGTGGAACAAAGGTTTGGTGAACGTAATTTGATTGATATTCTGCGGAATGTCGATTATTGGACTAATTTTACACGCCATTTTGGGCCGATGAGCGGCAGCGATCCGAAATTAGAACGGGCGACAGAACGTTATTTGTTGACTAGTTTCACCTATGGTTGTAATTTGGGGCCGACTCAAGCTGCAAGACACATGCGGGGTATTGTCACAAGTAAGGAAATATCGTTTGTTAATCGGCGTCATGTGAGTGTGGATAAATTGAATGCAGCCCTTGTGGATATTATTAATCGCTACAATGTTTTAAAGCTTCCGAGCATTTGGGGTGATGGGACAACTGCGGCGGCTGATGGGACTAAGTACGAACTCTACGAAGAAAATTTACTCTCTGAGTATCATATCCGCTATGGTGGCTACGGAGGCATTGCTTACCACCATGTTTCTGATACCTATGTGGCGCTATTTAGTCATTTTATTTCCTGCGGAACCTGGGAGGCTGTTTATATTATTGAGGGTTTGTTAAAAAATCTTTCTGATATTCAGCCTCATACGATTCACGCAGATACTCAAGGGCAATCAACGCCTGTGTTTGCATTATCACATATGTTGGGGATTAAGTTAATGCCCCGGATTCGGAATTGGAAAGATTTAAATTTCTTCCGCCCAGATAATGATACGGTTTACAAGCATATTGATTCTTTGTTCAAGGATGCGATTGATTGGGAGAAAATTCAAACCCATTGGCAAGATATTTTACAGGTTGTGCTGTCGATTCAAACTGGCAAGATTTCGAGTGCGGTGCTGTTACGAAAACTGGGAAACTATAGTCGTAAAAACAGATTATACCAAGCTTTTCAGGAGTTAGGACGGGTAATCAGGACGGTATTTCTGTTGCAATATATTTCGGATATGAAGTTACGACAACAGATTACTGCGGCAACGAATATTGTTGAGTCTTATAACGGTTTCTCAAAGTGGTTTTTCTTCGGTGGTTTTGGAGTTATTGCTAATAATGACCCAATTGAGCAGGAGAAGATTGTTAAATATAATGATTTGGTTGCTAATGCTGTGATCTTCCACAATGTTGTAGATTTGACTGAGGTTTTGCGTGATTTCCTGAAAGCTGGTTATTTGATTACTCGTGAAGATGTGGCGGCGTTGAGTCCTTATATGACGAGTCATATCAAGCGTTTCGGCGATTACTTGATTGATATGGAGACTGTACCGAATTTGTTGGATGATGACAAGCTCTTAGTTTTGGCTTGAGAAATTATGAAGGTAGTTCTGGCAAGGGTTGTAGAGTTTTTGTTTACATAACTTTACAACGTGTCCCATTTTGCACGTATCCCGGCTGTACCCCTATAATTGGAAAGTTGCAAAATCTGTATCTGCATGGAAAGAGTTACAGCGACTAAACCGAGGGATAAAATTTACCTGGTTATTGGAAATAATTATGAAATGCATTTCTAATGAATCTTGGGAAAAAATTCAGCAGCAAGGTAGTATTGTATTGCTTGAGAGAAGCCCCGCCGTCGGCGATCTAGTAAAAACAAAGGAGGTTGTTGAAAAGAGATGATTCAACAACCTCGTATTTAGCTATTTACAGCTAAACATCACTTAAAACTAGTGATAAGTTACTCTACTTACTACCTTCATTTGTTTCCTGCTCGTTATTATTCTCCGTAACTTGAATGCTACTCTTTGGATGAGAAGCTTCTTCTTTATCGTTTTCCTGGTTAGCATTCTCAGTGTAGAGAACTTTACCATTACCAGCGTCAACTTTTACCTCTTTCTGAGCAATTTCTACAGCATAAACTAAGTTTCCATCTTCATTTTCGAGTTTTACACTACTAGCTTTAGTACCGACAGAGGTTTCAGCAGCTTGTTTAGCTTGTTCTGCTGTAATTTTAGCTAAAGCTTGTAGTTTTTTGTCCTCTTGCTGTTCTTGTTGATCATCATTAGTTTCACCGTCACCGTCACTTGCTTGAGCTATTTTAGTGTTATGAACACCATTATTCTTGATTTCAGGAGCTTCTGTAGCGTCATTAGCTTCGCCATCTCCGTCACTAACCTGAGCTACTTGTACACTGTTTTGAGAAGGAGAGGCACTTACGGTTTTTACCACTGTGCCAACACCTAAAATACTCATCAAAGCAGCTGCTAAAGCGATTTTTGTTGAAGTTTTCATCTGTGTCAATCCTGGAAAATTTTGTTTTTTGAGCAATCCAAAATAATTATTCTTACTTGTGTTGTTCACACCTATTTTTGAGTTGCTACAGCTTTACTTTAAAGATAAAAAGTCAAGAAGTCGGAAAGACTGGTTGAGATTATAAAAAATTAGGTTGCTAACTGTATCTGAGCCTTAGTAGAAGGATTTATTTCTTTTTACATTCCATCAGAACTTTCCAAGTTCTTAACAAATGCAATCTATAGTAAAACTACAAACACGGATTGAGGTATGTAGGATTTATGAATAACTCAACAAAAATCATTGTTATCGGCTCTTTGCTTGGTACTTTAGGTATCGCTGGTTTGGCAAAAGCTATCTCTACAAATCAACCCCAGTTACCTATTGCAATTATGCCACAGCATCACAGCAGTACTCAGATGACGATTAATAAAGATGTGGAAGTCAATGAAAACAGAGAAAAGCTAGATGCAGCTAGCGATGCTGATACTGAAGTAAATGATGATAAAGTACCAACTTCTCTCAGCCAAGTGGGTGAATATGGTGAAAGCGTCTACGATATGGCTAAAGCCAATGATTGGACAAAAGCCACAGCTAATCTTAACTTGCTGGAAAATGCAGCAAAAAGCCTACATACCGAAATCAAAGGTGACAATAAACCAGAATTAGCGCAGTTAAATTTCAAAATAGCAGCACTCACTCAAGCTGTCACCACTAAAAATCGCATATCTGCAATGCATAAAGCTAATCAAGTAACATTAATCGCTGCCAATATTACCAGGGAATTTAAACCAAAAGTTCCAGTTGAGGTAACGCTGCTTGACTACTACGGACGTGAGTTAGAAATTTGGTCAGCAACAGGAAATACAAGCAATCTGAAAACAACTGCGTCGGAGATGCGCCGTACCTGGAATGCAGTCAGAACATCTATTTTAGCGCGTGGAGGAACTACACAAGTACAGAAATTTGATGTACTTGTCGCTAGTATTGAGGCGGCAAAATCATCTAAAGATTACGCTCGTCTTGCTACCCCCATACTAGATGAAGTGGACAATCTGGAGAAGGTTTTTAAATATTAAAGTTCATCGTTCCAGCAACATACTAAGCTGAAGCTACAGAGATTGAGGTAAGGGCAATTACTAGAGTAAAACCTTCAATAATGTTCGTTAAAGTGTATCTTCATGGAGAATTGGTATTAGTAGTAGCGAGTAACAATTGATTATCGTTTTTGGAAGCCTTTTCCTTTATAATTAACTAATTCTTCATAGCCAGGCATATATGCATAGCTATCTCTAATATCCAAGCCTAAAAATCTGGAAAAACGTGCAGAATCGTTTCCTACTAATTCTCCTTTTCGGGGCTTACCTTGGTAATTAGCTAAAGCAATTTTAGCTTGACGTAACGATTTTACAGGTACAAAAACATCTGTTTGATCAAAAGACCATAAATCTTCAGAACGTCTTGCTGCAAACAATAGTTCTCCTAACGCTTGGTTTTTAGAATCATCTTGTTTATAAGTTAAAGCTAAATGCTTATCTAAATAAATAATTCTTCCTGAATTAATATTTTCTGTAATATCTAAAGAGTCAATTAAATTCGATAAAAATTTTCGACGTTCAGGGTAAGTAGCACCGAGAAAAGGAATAACACCGACTACCCAACCTCTAGCACCTGTTTCTTTATGAGTCTCATAATTCTGATAACATTCTTTTAAGCACGGGATATAAAATTTATCAAAAGGAATTCTCATCTGAGAAATTGTTTGTATATTAACGGCTAGTATAAACTTTTTAAATGATTTCGATTCCTCTAGTACCTTTATTAAGGTAGAATCATAAAAAATTTTGGGCTGACTATGATATTTTTCCCATAACATATCAAATACAACTCTAAAATCTCTGCTATCATTGAGCAAAAAATCATTCACTTTTTGATAGCCATAATGAGTAAAAACTTGTGATTGTATTTGTCTTAACTTTTCATTACTTTTAACTATAGTATTGCCAATACGGATTTTAGACATAGTATTGTTTGTTATTAAGCGACTTTTTAGGAAGTAGGAGGTAAAAGTTCTGTTAAAGGTGTAGTTTCACGTTCAATTATATTGATACTAAGAAATTCTGCTGCTTCGTTGGAACTGAGTGGAACAGTAAACATGAGATGCATATAATTTACCTGATCATTTCCACTTGTACATGGAACAGCGTGGTAGATAACCGGAAACCTTTCTTGAGAATGCATAATTAGAGATTCTGTTAATCTGGCAATAATTCGGGTTCCACCAAATATGTAGCTCCGTTCTTGAGCAACTTTCAACTCTGGTAAAGTCCACCAATTAAAAACTATTTCACCGTCAGAACTATCACTAAGCCCCCATTCTTGACGATAACGTTTTGGAGTCAGAGTTAGTAAACCCTTACCTTCTTCAATTCGTCGCCGCTTCGCCAGTCTAATCAATGAGGAGTCAAATGCCGTAGCAATAGCTGACCTAAAATCTGATAATTCGTCAGTCAACTCGTTATATTTTATAAATGTAAAGGCATCTCCAATCCCTTGAATTTCGTTGGTGATTACGTTCGCTACTAAAATTTGATTCCCGTTAACTAATTCTTCAAAATTTAATGAGCTATCGAGATGTGGTAACTTAGGTGGTTTACCAAAACCTTTTCCACCCCTACGTTTTCCTTTTGCCATCACTTACCTCTATTGCTCAACTTAATCCAAAAAAGGTTTGCTCATAAGGAGTAAAAGCATTTTCTACCAAGGGTGATACATTTACTCGCGGTAACATCTACCGAATTTTTAGCTTATCACAAATATTCAACCCTAATTTCATCCTGATTTCATCTTCATTTGAGACATTAGATACAGTGCCAAACTGTCAAAACTACAGATTATCCCAGATGGATTCACTGTATCGTCAAGCAAAAAACCCTTGAGTTGTCTCAAAAATGCTCAATTCCATTGTCAAATGGTCGATCGCGCAAAGGTGGCTAATCGTTATTGCCTCGATATTAATTAGTCTGTGGGGATTGCGCGTCATCACACAAATGCCGCTCGACGTATTTCCTGCCTTTGCTCCGCCCCAAGTAGAAATTCAAGTTCAAGCTTCTGGTTTAGCACCAGAAGAAATCGAGTCTTTGGTGACTCGCCCAATTGAGAGCGCGATTAATGGCACACCAGGACTGGAATCTCTTCGGTCTTCATCTGCTATTGGGATTTCTGCTATAAAAACTGTCTTTAGCTGGGATACTGATATATACCGCGCTCGTCAACTAGTAACAGAGCGATTACAAGGGGTGAAACTGCCACAAGGAGTTGAACAGCCGGAAATCTTGCCTATTAACTCGCCCTTGGGATGGGCTGTTAAATATGCTTTTTCTGCTGAAAGTACTGACATGATAGAGGTGTGGCGCATTGCTAATTGGGATGTGAAAAATCGCTTGCTGGCTGTACCAGGGGTGAGTAATGTTTTTCTCTACGGAGGCGATGAGCGGCAATATCAAGTTTTGGTAGATCCAGACAAGCTTAAAGCCTACAATGTTTCGTTGCCAGAAGTCACCAAAGCAGTGCAGAATGCTAACGTCAATGTGCCGGGAGGATTTTTGATTACTCCCGATCAAGAAACACTAATTCGGGGAATTGGGCGAATAGAGTCAATTGATCAACTCAAACGTTCAGTTATCAAGGCGGTTAAAGGTACACCTGTATTACTGGAACAAGTAGCAGAAGTCAAAATTGGCCCAGGACTAAGACGAGGAGATGGACTATTTCAAGGGAAACGAGCAGTAATTTTAACTGTCTCTAAGCAACCTGCGGCAGATACTCCCACTGTAGTCAAAGCTGTGGAAGCAGCAATGGAGGAGATTAAGCCAGGGCTACCACAGGATGTCAAGGTTACTAAAACCTTTGATCAAGATTTATTCATTGAGGCTTCAGTTAAAAACGTTGAGGAAGCCTTACGCGATGGCATCATTATCGTTTCAGTCATCTTAATTATCTTTTTGATGAACTGGCGCACAGTAATTATTAGTCTTAGTGCGTTGCCTCTGTCGTTACTGTTAGGCATGATTATTCTGAGTTGGACTGGACAGGGCATTAATACAATGACCTTGGGTGGACTGGTAGTTGCTATTGGTTCAGTGGTAGATGATGCGATCGTTGATATGGAAAACGTCTACCGCCGATTGCGGGAGAACCAACTAGCAGGGAACCCAAAAAATCCTTTACAAGTGGTGTTTGATGGTTCAGTAGAGGTACGTGTTAGTGTTCTATTTTCTACAGTCATTATCGCAGTAGTATTTGCACCGATTTTTGTCTTGTCTGGGGTGGAAGGTCGCATTTTTACGCCGATGGGAATGGCATATTTACTATCGATTCTTGCTTCTACCTTAGTTGCATTAACACTAACTCCAGCACTATGTGCTTTATTACTAGCAAATCGCCGTTTACCGAGTGCGGAAACTTGGCTAGAGCGCAAAACACATCAATTTTATCGTCCAGCGTTAAGGTTCTCGATTCGTTACCCCAAGGTGATTTTAGGGGTGGCACTTGCGGGGTTTATTGCATCGATAATTATTCTTCCTGGGTTGGGTAAAGTCTTCCTGCCAGAGTTTCAAGACCGCTCTTTGGTCAATTCAATAGTTCTTCTACCTGGGGAATCCCTGAATGCAACTAACCAAGCAGCTTTGGCAGTGATGGATGCCCTCAAAAACGATCGCCGCTTCGATGCCATTGCCTTACGCTCTGGATTTGCTCAAGGAGATCCGGAAGTAGCAGGGGTCAACTTTGGCGAGTTGGATGTGCAGATTAGCTCAGAAGGAGCGAAAAATCGGGAGAAGACTGTTGAAGTACTCCGCAAAGAGTTTGAAAAACTTCCTGGTGTGGCGACTAATATTGGTGGATTTATCTCCCACCGAATAGATGATATTCTCTCTGGTGTGAGAAGTGCGATCGCAGTTAAAGTTTACGGCCCCGAACTTGAACAACTCCGCATTATTGGCAAACAGGTACAATCAGCCATGAGTGGTATTCCCGGCATTGTGGATTTGCAACTCGAACCCCAAGTCCCGGTTAAACAAATTCAAATTCAATTTGACCGCGATGCAGCTGCTCGTTATGGGCTAACTGTAGGGGAACTGGCAGAAACGATAGAGACTGGGCTGAACGGCAAAGCAGTTTCTCAAGTGTTGGAGAAGCAACAAACGTTTAATCTCGTTGTATGGTTGCAAGAAGGCTCCCGTAACAATTTGGACGTGATTGGTAACTTACTGGTTGATACACCTAATGGGCAGAAAATTCCCTTATCACAACTTGCCAAAGTTGATTATGGTACGGGGCCAAGTACCATTAATCGTGAAAATGTTTCCCGGCTGATTGTGGTTTCTGCCAACGTTGCTGGGAAGGATTTGGGTTCTGTAATTAAAGATGTACGCGATCGCGTCAAACAAATTCAACTACCTGGAGGCTACTATGTTCAATTTGGCGGTCAGTTTCAGGCACAAGAACAAGCAACGCAGACATTGATAATTGCAGGTGCGATCGCACTAGCAGCAATTTCAGTGCTAATCTACTTTGCCGTCAAGTCAATTCCTGCCACAGCAATGATTATGATTAACTTGCCACTTGCATTAATTGGCGGTGTAATTTCTGTTGCTATCGGTAGTGGGATCATCTCCGTTGCCTCAATGGTTGGTTTTATAACTCTATTTGGTGTAGCTACCCGCAACGGATTGCTGTTAGTAGATAACTATAACAATCGCCTCGCTGAGGGAATACCACTTAAACAAGTAATTGTTGATGGTTCGATGGAACGATTAGTTGCAATTCTCCTGACAGCACTTTCGTCAGCACTAGGTATGGTTCCCCTAGTAATTGGTTCTGGTGCAGGTAAGGAAATTTTACAACCTTTGGCTGTGGTAGTGTTAGGTGGCTTAGTTACTTCCACTGCTTTAACACTATTAGTTTTGCCAGCTTTATATTCGCTATTTGGGAAATTTTTGGTTCCCAAAAAGACTACACAAATACAAGAAATCGATGTTACTCAAGGTTCAGTTGTATGACACTTAATTTATTAATTCTTCCCAGATGTCCACCTGGGAATGTAGAGATATTCATACGCTACGTATGGGATTAATCGAAATTTTTCTAATAATCAATGAGGAGTAAATCAATGCAATCATTCAAATTAGGCTTTGTTGTTTTCGCAAGTGTAGGATTACTTTTTTTGGGAGCTTGTGGTAATCAAGCTTCTGAGTCCAGTAGTAATCCTTCTAGTCCTTCTACAGAAAATACTAATAAAACCGAACCAGCCGCCAAAACTGAAACATCTGCTCATGGCGATTCGCATGGTAAAAATGCTCAAGTTGTTGAAGTAGGAAAATATCACTTAGAGTTAGTGCCTGAGAAAGAAGGTAGTACGACTCACTTAGATTTATATTTGCAAACAGGTGAGAAACACGAAGCAGTTCCAAATGCGAAAGTTACTGCTGATATTCAGTCACCAGATGGAAAGCAAAAAACAGTTCCCCTAACATATGATGCTGATGGTAAACACTACGCTACTAAGCTGGAGGGAGTTACGGCGGGTCAATATCAAGTAAAAGTTACTGCGGATGTTGGTGGTGAAAAAGTCAACGGTAGGTTTAGTTTTAATTAGTAATCCGAGTATTTAGACATCGCTTGCAGGGCAGTTATGGCTTATATTGATAGTCATTCATTAAGTTAGCCTAAATTTCAGGGTAAGCCTTCCTCGCCCACCCTGAAAATAAGCTGATTAAAAATGATTTTTACCTAATTTCGAGCCTGAATATTGCTTACTGCTGAATCTGCTGAAGAAGAGTTTGTGTTTGCTGATACCTCTGGGTATCTCCTTCTTGTTGAAACAGACTTGCAGCTTGCTGTAAATCAGTAATAGCGCTTTTGCGATCGCCTAAAGCATATTCAGCAAGTCCTCGGTTGCCGTAGGCATCAGCTAAATTGGGGTTGATTTTTAGTGCTAAGTTAAAATCTGCGTTAGCGAAGCTCTCCGAAGGAATCGCCAGCTTGTGATTTCCCTGTCTATAATTTAAAAAGCCCCTGTTGTAGTAAGCATCTACAGACTTCGGATCAATTTTTATTACCTGGTTAAAGTCGTAAAAAAATGACCAATCAGCAACTAAAGATTTGATTTATCTAAGTGTTCCTCTACAGAACGGTATAGGTTAATGATGTGACTATCAGCCAAACTGTAATAGACATTCTTACCTTCTCGACGATAGTTGACCAAACGCATCGCTTTAAATAATCGCAGTTGATGGCAAACAGCTGATTCGGTCATTTTTGTTAATGCAGCTAAATCGCAAACACACAACTCTTGGAAAGCCAAAGCTGAGATGAGGCGTAGGCGATTCGGATCTGCTAGGATTGCAAAAATTTCTGCTATTTGCTGTGCTTTAGAAGTTGCTAATATTTGCGTTTGAGTTGAACGCACATTATCTAAATGCACCAAATGAGTGTCACAGCCTGGCACATCAGGGTTTTGTCGGTTGTCGAATTCTTGCTTTGCCTTGCCCTTGTTCATGCTTTTATGCGTAAGTAATGGTTATCAATTTCATAGTATCTAAAATGATAACCATTGTACAATTGAATAGTTATTCAATTGTTGTAGTAAGATATTGGCAGTTAACTTTGTAGTTTTTTATGTAAAGCTGCTATGACTCAAACCCCTGACCTCAAAACCCAGTTTTTGCAAGTTGATGGTATGGACTGCGGAAGCTGTGCTAAGACGATTGAAGCCAGCTTGCAACAGCTACCCGGTGTGATGGAAGCATCAGTGAGCTTTGCAACTGCAAAAGCCAAAGTTTTATATAACCCGGAGATCCTCAGAGAAGCTGAAATTATAAATCGTATAACTGCCTTGGGTTATACAGTTGAGCAGAGTGGTGAACTAAAGTCTCATAATCACAGCAATTCTTGTGAAGGTGAACACGACCATAATCACGACCACGTTGAAGCGGATGTTAGTCAAAAGTTGCAGGCAAAAGTCGGTGGGATGGATTGTGGCAACTGTGCCAAAACTGTTGAAGTTGGCTTGCAGCAAATCGCTGGAGTTTTAGAGGCATCGGTTAGCTTTGCGACTGAAAGAATGCAGGTATCTTACGATCCGCAACAGGTAAATGAACAGACAATTTCAGATCGAGTTCGGACTCTGGGTTATACGTTTGAACAGATTGGTGAGGTAAGCTCTCATCAACATACCCACAGTCATGACCACGATAATTCAGTCTCGAAACCAACTCAAAAACGCGACCCAGCAAGCTGGAAATTCTGGATTAACAACCGCCGAGGACAGAGCGTAATTTTAGCGGGATTGGGGTTAGTCCTGGGTTTGCTGACTCAACATTTGGCATTACCGATCTGGATAGCAAGGGCTTTTTATGGAATTGGCATAGTAATTGCAGGCTATCCTATTGCACGGGCAGGTTTGTTTGAGTTGCGTTTGCGCCGTGCCGATATGAATCTGCTGATGACTATTTCAGTTATTGGGGCAGTAATTTTGGGGGACTGGTTTGAGGCAACGCTAGTCCTGTTTTTGTTTTCTTTGGGTACAACACTGCAAGTTTTCACCTTTGGTCGCACGCGCAATGCTATCAGCGCTCTCATGGATTTAACTCCACCTACTGCTACTGTAAAGCGAGGGAATAAAGAAGTTACAGTTCCCGTTGAAAGCGTTCAAGTTGGTGAAATTTTGACGCTTCGACCCGGACAGCGTGTAGCGTTGGATGGTGTAGTCGTTTCTGGTACAAGTGCCATTGATCAATCGCCAATTACAGGAGAGTCAATTCCAGAAGATAAAGCTCCAGGCGATACTGTCTTTGCTGGGACGTTGAACCAGTCAGGCTTTTTAGAAGTTAAAGTAACTCACACTGTTAGTGATACAACTGTTTCTAAAATTATTCATTTGGTAGAATCAGCCCAAGGAAGCCGCGCTCCTTCTCAGCAGTGGGTGGATCGCTTTGCAGAGATATACACCCCAATTGTAATTTTGATTGCGATCGCCATTGCCCTGATTCCGCCCTTGGCTTTTGCTCAACCTTTTAACGTCTGGCTCTATCGGGCGCTGGTAATGTTGGTAATAGCCTGTCCCTGTGCCTTAGTAATTTCTACTCCTGTTTCAATTGTCAGTGCCATTGGTGCAGCAACCCGTCAGGGCGTTTTGTTCAAAGGGGGTAATGCACTGGAAACGGCTGGACGGGTTACTACCCTTGCTTTTGATAAGACTGGTACAATTACGCAAGGACTACCCGTTGTACAGAAAGTTTATGACCTTGGGACGGTAAGTGCAAATATGGTGTTACAGATTGCAGCAACACTTGAGCAACAGTCAGAACATCCGCTCTCCAAGGCAATTGTAACCAAAGCTCATGAACAAGGCATGGAGTTAGAAACACCTGTAAACTTCACGGCACTACCTGGGAAAGGGATTCAAGCAAACTTTGGTGATCTGTTGTATTTCGTGGGCAATCAACGGTTGTTTTTAGACCAAGGCATTCGCTTATCTGGTGAAGCGGAATCTTTGTTAGCTGAAATTGAACAACTCGGTCAAATTCCGGTGCTGATAGGGACAAATCAAGGATTATTGGGAGCGATCGCACTTTCCGATGGCATCCGCTTGGAAGCGACAGAAGCCCTGCGACAATTGAGGCGGGTTGGATTAAAGCGGTTGGTAATGTTGACAGGCGATCGCACTGCTGTTGCTAAACAGATTGCCCAGCAAGTTGGAATTACAGAATACCGAGCAGAACTACTACCCGAAGATAAACTTGAAGAAATTCAACTCCTGCGTCGAGTCGGAGTAGTAGGTATGGTTGGGGATGGTATTAACGATGCCCCTGCACTGGCTGCTGCGGATATCAGTTTTGCGGTTGGTGGAATAGATATTGCTTTGGAGACAGCAGATGTAGTGATCGTGGGAAGTGACCTCAGACGACTTGCTTATGCAGTAGAACTAAGCCGTCGCACTGTATCTGTGATTCAACAGAATGTTGTCTTTTCTTTAGTAACAAAAGGTTTGTTTCTGCTGTTGGGAACCTTTGGATTTGTTGGGTTAGCTGTAGCCGTCTTAGCAGATACAGGAACTTCCTTATTAGTTACTGCAAATGGAATGCGGCTATTTAAAACCAAGACTGTCAAGGATTAAGCAATGGTACACGACCACAGCCACAAGCATCAGGCACACGAACACGGACACGGCAACTACAACCGCGCTTTCGCAATTGGTACTGCCCTCAATATCGGATTTGTGATTGTTGAAGCAGTCTATGGCTACCGAGCAAACTCGCTTGCTTTGGTTGCCGATGCTGGTCACAATTTGAGTGATGTATTAGGATTGCTACTAGCTTGGGGAGCAAGTGCCCTCACCCTACGACCACCAACCCGACGGCATACCTACGGATTGCGTCGTTCCTCAATTTTGGCGGCTCTGATCAACGCACTTGTTCTCCTTCTAGCGATGGGTGCGATCGCTTGGGAAGCAGTTCGCCGCTTTAGCGAACCTAGCTCAGTATCAGGAGGCACAGTCATTGGCGTTGCTGTGGTAGGAATTATCATCAACACAATCACTGCCTTGATGTTTATGTCCGGTCGCCAGCAAGACTTAAATATTCGAGGAGCATTTCTGCACATGGCGGCTGATGCCGGAGTTTCGTTGGGGGTTGTATTAGCTGGCATCGCCATTGTTTTCACTGGCTGGTTGTGGTTTGACCCAGTTGTGAGTTTAATTATCGTTGTCGTAGTGGTAGTTGGAACTTGGCAACTGTTGAAAGATTCTGTGAATCTAGCATTAGATGCTGTGCCAGAGGAAATCGAGCCTTTGGCTGTCCAAACTTATCTAGCTGAACGTCCTGGGGTAGTTGGTGTCCATGACTTGCACATCTGGGCAATGAGTACTACCGAGACTGCACTGACTGCTCACTTAATTATGCCTGCCGGACATCCAGGCGATGCTTTTTTAGTACAGGTTTTTCAAGAGCTGCACGACCATTTTGGCATTGAACACGCTACGCTTCAGATAGAGACTGGCGATCCGAGGTATCCGTGTACTCTTGCTCCAGAAAATGTGGTGTAAACTACCCAGCTTTTCCTTTAGCTGAAAACTGGGCTTTTGTACTCATAGGCGAGTGCCTCAGTTTAGCCTTTATTGACTGCTACACCAATTATTTGAGGGCTGACGATCGCAGGGAGGTTTGCCCGAAAATGTTGATAATCTACTTGCTCAAACCCTGCATTCTCCAATGCTAACCAGGTTTCGCGGTCAGGATGGCAACCATCACCAAGCGTTTTCCAAAGCGGTTTTATTCCATGCTGTATCCATCGCAACATTGTTCCTTGAGGTGCCGCAACGTGTTCAAGGAAAAAGAAGCGTCCACCAGGCTTAAGTACTCGTATAACTTCCTGCAATACAGCAGCTAGATTATTTACAGAACATAAAACAAGCGTACTTACAACAGCATCCATGCTGTTATCCTCGACTTCCAGCTGTTCGGCAGTTCCACTGCGGAGGTCAATATCTAAGCCGAGCCGCTCTGCTTCTTGCTGTAGATATGGATGCATGAAAGGGTTTGGCTCCCTAACTGTCTAATCAGTATTTAAGAGCTTGAAACTCAAGTACAGTGCGAAGTTCGGTATGTTGATTAACCAAAGCTTGTATTGTGCTAACTGGATTACGATGAAGGCGACGTTTTTGCTGGCGAGGAGCTTCGGTCAAAGCTAATCGACGACGTTGAGTTTTATACTCAGTTATAGGTACTTGCTGAATTTGTTCAAGTAACTGTTGCTCACTTTCTGCTACAAATAGAACTTGAGATTGACCTAACTCACGTAATTCAACAGTTGATTTGCGCCCACTAATTCGCCTTTGATGACGACGTAAATTGCTGAACAGAGACTCAATTTTGAGATTATCTGGCGGCAAACCAGGGATATCGTAGCAGTGCAATAAGTTAGCACCGTATTTATCCCATAGTTTTTGTAACTTTTTCTTCAAGACAAACTGTGCTGGATTTTGTTGAGGCTCAGGTACAAACTGTTGTAGTAACTCTTCCATTTCGCGGCGGACTTGAAAGCTTGTTAAAGGTAATTTTGGTGATTGTATAGTATTAGTACCATCACTTGTTTTAGCAGAGGAGTGTTCCGGGTAGCGCAAACATTCAGCAATTCGTCGCAACCAGTTGTGAGCTTCTTCCAAGTCTGATGCTACTGAAAGATTGTTACCTAAAGCTTGATCGACCCATGCTGACAATAAACACAAGTAATCTGTGTCAATCTCCTGGTATGTTAAATTACGTAATATCTGCCCAATAGTTTCTAATTGCTGGTAGCCACTTAAACCGCCCCAGCGAAAAGGTTTGCGACTGGTGCGATTTACACAATCCCGGATAGCAGAACGAATTTGGGCTTCAACTGCCATTAGCTCTGCGTCTCGTGACAAATAAGGTATTGCTAAAAAAGGGGAGTCCTATCTAGCTGTTTTGACTGACTTTGGTCTTGGAGTCTTTCAGAGCTATCCGGTACGAATGGTAATCTATCTAAATCTGCTTTTAATTGTTGTCGTAGTTTTGTATCTAACGGCAGCACCACTTCACTTAAATTGTTCAGAAAGTGTGCTTGACAACGTTGATGTGGTGCATCTGGCCAACTCGAATTCATGGCAGTAATAATCGCTGATTCTCCGTCTGATAGAGTTGACAGCACTTTGTAGGGCAACTCTTTATATGGTTGCAGCCAATCAATTAAACATTGTACCTGTGCCTGTTGCAGCTGAATTCCACTTACTGGTGTGCCACTTAGTACCTCGTATAGCACATACAGCAAGGTTCCATGGCCTTCAGGTTGTAAGGCATCAATTGCCCAAATTAAACCACCATGTTCGTGGGCTGTGGCAGCTAACTTCTCAGCCGTATGTGCAATTGTTCCACCCAACAGGGCCAGAAATTGCCGATATAGCTTGCCTACATTCCTCTCGTTAATTTCAACACCACGCTGGTTTAACTTCCGTTGAATTTCTACCAACTGTTGATGCTCATGCTCATGCTGCCAGCCTATAAATGCCAGTATATCTAGCCCATATGTGCTTTGAGGCAGGCTGTACTTAAGTACGCCGCTTGCATAGTAATGTTTTCTAAAATATTCACATTCAGAGTTAGCACATTCTTTACCTTTGCCTGCTACAAACACTGCTCCGCTTAAGGTTTGAATAGTTTTACGCATATGCCAAGATGGAAGGCTAACTAGTTTAGTGTTGCAATGGATACATAGTTCTCGCTCACATTTCACGACTATTCGTTTGGCATCATTAAAATGCCGTTCTGGGCGGTGGCGAGGCTTTTTTTCTATCACGAAGGAATGGCTGCTGGTAGATGTTTTATTAGCTTATCTGCAAACAACACTAATTAGACAGTTAGGGGTTTGGCTCAATACCAATCCAATGAATGTCGGACGGATAGTAAGACAAGTTGGGGCCTGTGCCTGGGCCAATTTCTAAAACGTTGCCATGCAGTTGGGCAAACAAAGCTCGTTTTCGGTCTGCTATCTCCTCCTCGTATTTAGCATTGCCATGAGCCATCATCCAGGCCAATAAGCGTTTATACCAGTCTGGAGAACCTTTTGTATTTGACGTTACAGTATGTATCTTTGCCATCATTATTTTCTCAATTCTGGAACTACAGCTGGCGTTGCTCAAGATATCATTATTACTTTCTACTGATTAACTAAGGTAATGGCTGAACTGTAATTTTAATTACAAATAATCCTAACATTCAAAATGCCTTGATTGCAGATTTGAGCGATTAGTATTTCAAGTTATTATAGCTATGTAGATAGTCTTCAAATTTATTTCAGTTCTTTCCATGTCTTGCCGCTATCTTGGGATTGAAAGACAGCATTGTTATCATTTACCGTATAAAATATTTGGGGATTACTAGGGGCGATGGCTAGTTTTACGACTACACCATTAGTTTCAGTCCAAAGTTTCTCCCACGTTTTACCACCATCACTGCTGCGATAAACACCGGGTGCTGACTTGAGAAAGCGATAGCCATACATTACAGTGCTGTTACCCTCTTTTTGCAGAGCTAGACTGGCAATAGGAGCTTCCTGTGTATTAGCTACTAACGTCCAGTCATTGCCACTGTTAGTGCTTTTGTACATTCCCGAACGGGTAGTTGCAAACAAATGCTCAGGGTTTCGCGGGTCAACTGCAAGGTCAAAAGGAGCATCGCCTAATCCATTCATGCGGGGTTTAATCCAAGTTTTTCCACCATCAGTAGAAGTATGCAGCCCTTGCGCTCCAGAAGCTGGCCATCCATAAAAAACGTTGGAATTACTGGGTGCGATCGCCAAAGCATGAAAATCTACTCCAGGCATGGAAATCTGTTTCCAATCTTGCCCTTGATTCTCACTTATCTGGAATCCTAGATTACCTCCTGTGTGCGGATGTCCACTGGAATAAAAGCGATCGCTGTTAATTGGATCGGCAGTAAAGCCCATATAATCAGCTCGCTCTTTTCCCATCCAAAACCATTCCCCAGTTTCAGAACGTTGCAAGAGTCCATTATGACTTGCAACATAAATAATATTGGGATTATTTCGATTCACGGTCAAACCATGAACGTGATTATTTGCTTGCCAATTGCCCGCTTTCTCTAGGGAAACATTTACAGCCTTTGGTTGAGGCTGATTAGTTGATTGGTTGGCAGAGAGTGGCTGGTTGCTTGACTGATTGCTAGTAGGTGGCTGGATAGAACGACCGAACCACACCCCCAAGCCTCCGCCTAAAAAGAGGGAAAATGCTATGGGCAGGGCGCAGCAAGCCACCATAGCAATTGCCATCCATTTCATCATGTTGTGGTCTTTTGAGTCAGGCTGACTCATAATTGTGTTTCTCCTGAGTAAGTTTTCTGCTGTAGTAAAGCTGTTGACTTATGATGAAATGCAAAAGTAAGCGCGATTTGAGCTTTTGGATAAAAGGAACGAGTTCGATAGTTATCCTGGTTTACTTTAAGTTCCTTAGTTCAAGCATGAGATGGCTTTCTTAGCCATGAGTTTACTAGCCTTTCTCGGCGAGACTTAATAGTGTCTTAACGCCTGTATTAATGTTCATTTTTACGGCTCTTGCGTTGGTTTTATGGTAGAGCATTAAAATCGCAGTTTTATAGAAAGGTTCAAAAATTTAAAATCAAGTCACAGCAAGGAATCTAGGCTACGATTAGATTTTATTTATTATTCGATTCCATAAAATGAACTGAAGAGCCATTTTTACTCTCCATTACGTTGTCGAGCTAGTAGTTTTTCTTGAAACTAAAGTCATTCTAAACCCTTCAGTTAGGTAGAGAGTCAAGTAATAAATTCAAAAATTTACTTAATGTTTCCTTATGTACTGCTTCTTGAAAATACGGGAAAATAACTGAGTTCCATCATCTACTACCGAATGCATAACAGGAATGACAATGAGAGTGAGCAGAGTAGAGATGCTTAATCCTCCCAGAATCACTGTAGCGATTGGTGAGTATGCATCCATTCCAGTATCAGGGAAAAATGCAAGTCGAATAATCACTACTAAAGTAATAATTACTGTCATCAAAATCGGCTTGAGTCTGATGGGGGCTGCTTCTCGAATAGCGACATCTCTAGGAATTTTCTGCTTGCGCTTTGTCAAAATTAAATCAATCAGCAAGATTGCTCCAGCCACATCAATTCCTGACAGAATGATAATCCCTAAAATAGAAACTGTCGAAAATGTCTGCCCAGCTAACAATAAAGCTCCAAATACCCCCGCTAGTTCTAAGGGAATTGACAGCATCATGTTAAGGGGCTGGATGAATGAGCCAAACTGAACTACTAAGATGAGATAAATCAGTACTAGGGAAAGCACAAGCCCTCTAAGCAATCGAGCGAACTCAATCATCATGTCAGTCATATCACCCATTGAATCTAGTCCGTATCCAGGGGGAAAATTAAGTTCAGCACCAGCTTGCATTGCCACTGCCATTGATAGATCCATAGAGGCGGGGCCGTGCTGACGATAAAATCCATTGACGTAGACTACCCGACGACCATTGACATGTTCAATTAGGCTAGGCCCCTTGCGACTCTCAAGAGTAACAACTGTATTGAGAGGCACTTGCTTACCGTCTTTTGTTGTGAGGTAAGTTGCAGCTAAGTCTTGAGCGTTTCCTCGGTCTTTCTGTCCGTAGCGCACTAAGATGGAGTTCAGTCTACGATTAGGTAAATTATAGTACTGTTGAGTATATCCCCCCTGCAAGGCGTAACGAGCCTGTTCAGTCACTTCTGCAACATTAAGTCCCAGTTCCATCGCGCGACGGCGATCAACTTTTAGTTGATATTCAGGCTGAGTCATTGTCGAACTAGTGTGAGCCATTTTCAATCCAGAGGTTTTCTCGGCAATACTTAAAACTTGGTCGGCGAGGCGGTGTAAAATATCTAAATCCTCCCCATAGACTGCCAGCTGCACAGGCGCGGCGGAAGTAGCCATGACATCTACTCCCATTGGTTGCATAGCAATACGTCGGATACCAGGAATAGCACGACGAGCAAGAGCTTCCACAGCATCAATCACTTGCCATATATCGCGGGTTCTTTCGCCTCGGTCTTTGAGAGTTACAATCATTGAGGCGCTGTTCACCCCACCCATGCTATAACCACTAAAATAAGTGCTGTTGTTAGTTAGTTCAAACCCTACTTCTGAAGAGACTTTCTCGACTTCCGGCTGCTTTTGGAGAATCTGCTCAAACTTTTGAGCGATCGCATCAGTCTTGGCGAAAGATGTCCCAGCAAGAGCTTCCACAGTCACCATAAATTGACCAGAGTCCGCCAATGGCATCATCTCTTGACCTACAAAAGGGTACAAACTGTAGCCCAAGTAGATGAAAGCGATCGCCACAGCTAAAACCAGCCCCCGATTTTTTAATGCCAAATCCAGCAGAGATGCATAGCTTCTTTCCAACCACCCAAAACCCTGACGAAATGGAGTAAGGAGCCTTGGGAGCAAGGTTTGCTTGTGTTCATTATGCTCGGAGTGAGGTTTTAAGAAGTAGGCTGCCATCAGGGGTGTTAAAGTCAGCGACACAATCAAGGAAGCTAACAGAGCATAAATAATCGGCCAAACAATCCCGACAAACATTATTCCTGTTAGTCCGCCAGCAAAAGTCATCGGAGCCAATGCCGCAACCATCACCGCAGTAGCTGCGGCGATCGCCAAAAATACTTCCTGTGTCCCTTCAATTGCTGCGTGGAAAGGCTTTCTACCCTGTTTCAGCTTGCGCTCGACTGATTCAATCACTACAATCGAGTCATCTACTAGCCGCCCAATCGCTAACAGCACGCCAATCAGAGTCGAAGAATTCAAGGACATTCCCATCGGCACAAACGGCAGAATCGACATTGCCAATGAGGTGGGAATGGAGATGAGTACCATTGCCGTTGCCCGGAAATCTTCTAGGAAAACCAGAATCACTAGCCCTGCCAGAGCTACACTGATTAGTAGCTCTGCAATCGTGCCTTCTTTGATAATCTCTACCAGATGGGAATTATCATAGGCTTCCTGAAACTTGATGCCTGGATACTGAGTATAAATACGCTTGAGTTCAGTGCGAATGCGTTCAATTACTTGGGGAGAACTAGCATCCGGCTTTTGAATAATATTGATTCCTAATGCTGGTGAACCGTTGTAGCGATAGCCACTACGCCGTTCTTCATAGGTATCTTTAACTGTAGCTACATCTCGGACATAAACAATGCGATCGCCTTGATTGAAAATCGGATAATCTAAGACGGTCTGGCTACCTAGAGCGCGTTCATCACTACGCACTACGATTTCCCGATCGCCTTTGGTTAATACTCCAGCACCCTTGGAAACATTGTTTTTGTCGATTGCATCCCGCACCTGCACAATTGAAAGACCGTAGGCTGCTAACTTTTCTCGGTCTACGATTATTTGCAGTTGCCGTCGGTATCCGCCAAAAATAGATATAGCCTGAACATCAGGTACTTGTTTCAGCCGATCAACTAAGATATTGTCCGCAAAATCACGTAGACGTACCGAATCCCAGCTTTCCCCCCGCAAAGCTAAGGTTAGAACTGGACGGTTTAGAGGGTCAATGGGCAGAACCCAATAAGAGCGTGTGTCAAAGCCATCAATAGGTATATCGCCTTCCGCCGATTTCATCACACTTTGTACGGCCCCAAGCGATCGCTGCATATCTTGACCCCAAGCAAACTGCACTGTCACCAGTGACATATCCTGCTGGGAACTAGAGCGGACAAAGCGCACACCGTCTAGCACCGTCATCCGCTGTTCAATTGGTTTGCTGATGTAAGTCTCCACTTCTTGGGGAGGTGAACTAGGAGCCATCGTCACAATAGCTACTAGAGGACTTTGGAGATAAGGCATCATCCGCACTGGTAGTTGGAACAGTGCTAAGACAGCTAAGGCAAGAATACCGACATATAAGGCTAACAAAATCACTGGGTTCTGGATCGACCAGCGCGGAATTGAACCGATTTTCATCTGGAAAGCTCCTGAACCTAGCGATTATCTAACGTAAAAGAACTGTTGCCAATTCGTGATTTGTCTTTGACTTTGGCAGTTACTTCCCACTTTCCACTCATACTCAAATAGGTATTGACTTGAAAACGACCTAATTGAGTATCAGGTTTTACTTCCACATCAGTAGACATGGGAGAGGAATTCTTCATTGGCATGGCGACGTTAACTTCTAAACCCTCAACTTGTACAGGCTTCTTGGTCTTAGACCGAAATTTCTCACAAACAATAAAAAATCAATTCACATCTCTTGATGTAAGGGATTTTTTGATACATCATCAATTGAAATTTATGATGGTAAACAAAGTAAGTATAAAATATCAACTATCAAGCTAAAACAGTTACCGATATTTTGGCTTATGCTGAGATTGAAACACTCTGTTCATCAAATTAAGCATCCAAAACAAGGCTTGAATCATAACCAAGCCAAAAATATTATTAGAGAGAAGGTGAAATGCTGCTTGACTTGAAATTAAGCGGTATTCGAGAGCATTTTTAAGCATCTGTAAGCAGCAGCAAAGATATGTTTTACAGGACTTGAGCTAGTAATCGCAATTAAAGTTCGCCGTGAGCTTATAGTAATTAAGGCTCCTAACTTCAATAATTTTGTCCGAATAGTCCCAACTTGAGAATTTTTTAATTCGGTTTTGGCTAAACATTGTGACCGCAATGCATTCATCAAAACATAAGCAGCTTCGAGTCTTTGCAAAGTAGCTCCACCAGTTGGTCTGGCTGGAGGAATTGATTCACAGACTTGTTTGTTAGATGCACTTTGCTGTCCGTAGGCGGTAGAACCTAAAGATACATTAAGCAAGGCTATACCTACGGGAAGTGCTAGGAAAGATGCAGTGCCGATAATAAACATTTTCATAGAAATAACACCTCAAAAACTAGTAACTTTTGTTACGGAAGTAACTGTAGAATTATGCTAGACCTTTGAGTCGGCTGTAGAGTCAAGTAGATATAGGCAAGAATTTCTCTTAATATTTCATTGCAATATCTCTGGATAGGACTGTCACCTTAAGCATCGTTAAGTGGAAGTCAAAGAATAAATTTAGAAAGTAGAAAAGAGTTGACTCTCTAGTCCACTAGAGACTTCAGAATGAATGAGTAAGGAAAATTCCCGGTGGAGATCATGACAAAACGTCAAATAGAAATTTTTACGGCTGACTGTCCTTTGTGCGATGAGACAGTTCAATTGGTACAAGAACTGACTTGCCCTGATTGTGAAGTATCAGTCTATAACCTGCGACAAGAGCGGGAGAAAGCCCAGCAGTATGGAGTGAATGCAGTGCCTGCGATCGCCATCAATGGAAAACTGGTTGTGACTGGCAAACCTAGTCGAGAGCAACTCCAAGCTGTTGGTGTAGGTCAGCCCCTGAGTTGAAACAGAAGGTAAATAAGCCCAAAGACCTTCAATTTACAAAAAACTAAATCTATTGTGGGGTGGGCATATCGCCTGCCCTAATTATGTAATTGAAAGGCACATTAGCTTATGAACCGTAAATCTGTTTTATGGATGGTTTTGTTGCTCCTCCTGGTGGGATTGATTGTCGTAACACTCAACTTCGTAACGAGTCAGAACACACAAATTGCCCAGATCATGATGGGCAGCATAATAAAATAGCGGTGAGATGAGAAGGTTCCTAACTAATTGGGTAGTATGGATTATGGCTGCACCAGAAACGAATTTGTTTTTGTTTTCTTTCCTGCTTCATTTTGTTTATGAAGTATGGCAGTCACCTTATTTTGACTTTTATAAAATGCTTTCTTTAGCAGATAAAGCTTGAGGGGAGACAAAATATCCTGAAATAGATATAGGGCAACGAGTGTAGCAATTTGTGGTAAAACAAAAAGAGCCTTCATTCGCAACAAGCTCTATTTAATGATAATGTTACCAGAATTCTACGAGACAAACCTCAAGCGAGAATTGGGACGTGCAGAATATTTATTACTAAAAATTCTAATTAATTTATTACAATCAATAAAAACTGTAAGCCTTGAAGCATTGGCTACTGGTTTACCTATCCCCATATTATTTGAAAGTAGAAGAAAGAAAATCCAACGATTCTTATCTTTAAATTATATAAATGTTGAAGAGATATGGTTCCCAATTATTAAAAGTTGGCTAGAAATATATTTTCCTTTAAATCAAGTTGTTTATTTAGTAATAGACAGGACTAATTGGGGATGTATTAATTTATTAATGATCAGCGTAGTTTGGGATAAGAGGTCTATCCCAATATATTTTGAGTTGTTAGGCAAGTTAGGTTCGAGTAATTTTGATGAGCAAGAAGCAGTATTCAAAAAAGCATTACCGATTTTCAAGAATTATAAAACTGTAGTGTTAGGAGACCGAGAATTTTGTTCAATAAAGCTGGCTAACTGGTTGACAGAGCAGAAAGTATATTTCTGTTTACGCTTAAAAAAGGATGCATTTATAGAAATAGAACCGGAAATTTGGCTGCAATTAAGAGATTTAGGTTTAGCACCTGGACTTTCTTTCTTTTATCAAGGTATTAAATATACAAAATCTACAGGATTTATTACCTTTAATCTTGCAGGTAAATGGAAACGTAAACGCTTTGGAGTTGCGCCGGAAGAGGCTTGGTTTATCTTAACTAATTTAGATGATTTAGATTCGGCGATTATTGCTTATAAACAGCGTTTTGATATTGAAGAGATGTTTAGAGATTTTAAAAGCGGTGGTTATAACTTGGAAGATACTAATGTATCAGGTCAAAGGCTAATTTCCCTAATATTATTAATCTCGCTCGCCTATACAAGTGCAACTATATCTGGTCAAAAAATTAAACGCATGGGTGTTCAAAAATATGTTGGACGAATTAAAGAATCTTTAAGGACAATTCGCCGTCATAGCAGTTTTTATATTGGATTATATGGGTCTAACTGGGTCAATTTCATGGAAAATTCTTATGAATTGGTGTCCGAGTTAATGACACTAGCTCCTAATAAGCGTAAGTATTATCAACAAGGCGAAAGAGCTATGAAGCTTATTTTATCTGCATCCTAGCCCTTTTTGTCCCCCGTAAGCAGATAAAGTCAACTACATTACTCATTGCACACTAGGAGATGGAATTATTACAGTTATCTGTTACTGGCTTATTAGTTGGTGGTGCAGACGCCACTGGATTCTCAGCCCAACATGGAAGCTGACTATACTCTTTACTGGTTTAGGATGGCTCTATACATTCAGTTCAGAAATTTATCGAGTACATATCGCCAAACTTTATGGTGTTTCAGCCTTAGCTGTACCAGGTGTCGGGATTAGCTGGTTACCCTTACTACAATGGGTAATTTTGCCGCCTTTGGTGCTATTTTTTGCTCGACGGCATATGCTGGGTTATCGAAATAGCTCATAATGTGGGTTTTTATCAAAACATATATAAAAAATTCAGGATAAACAACAATCAAATCAAATTTGGGAGTGTAGTATGTTAACCCACGATAAAAAGCTGCTTTTAATTGGTCAGGTAACAGCTTTAAGCGGAGTTCCTATCAGGACAATTCGCTATTATGAAAGTCTAGGTTTACTCAATTCTTCTGAGAGAACAGAGGGTGGCTTCCGACAATTTTCGTTAGATGTGCTTACCCGTTTAGCATTTATTAAACGGGCGCAAAATCTTGGTCTTAGTCTTGAAGAGATCAGAGACATTCTTAATATATATGATGAGGGAAAGCTGCCTTGTGGTGAAGTTAAACAAAAGCTGGAAGATAAGGTAAATGAAATTGAGTGCCAGATTGAAGAGCTATTAACTTTAAGAGATGAACTAACAGGTTTACTCTCAGGTTGGGATAATTTTACAGGTAAACGAAAGGATACGATATGTCCCATCATTCAGTAAGTAATCAAAAACATTAGAGTAATGCTGATACCTTGACGATTGCACACGCTACTATGAAGTCGTTGTACTTAAGTATGTATTTTGGCTTATGAAAGAATCTAGAGTTTCCCTATGACCGAAACTAAAGTTCGCAAACAGTATGATCGGTTGGCAGCAATATATGACCAACGCTGGAGCAATTACGTTGCTAATACTTTGTCATTTCTCAAAAGCTGGGCACAGATATCTCCATCAGATGTTGTGCTGGATATCGCTTGTGGGACAGGGGAATTTGAGCGGCTAATTTTAATTGAACAGCCGATGCAACAGATAGTTGGGGTAGACATTTCAGACAAGATGCTACTCATGGCTAAACAAAAATGTTGTAACTACCCTAATGTCTCGTTTTACAACGTACCAGCCTCAGCATTACCTTTTGCAAGTAACAGTTTCGATGTGGTCATATCTGCTAGTTCGTTTCACTATTTTGATGAGCCTGACGCTGCATTAGCAGAAATGAAAAGGGTTCTGAAGCCTGATGGTAAATTAGTGATTTTGGATTGGTGCAGAGATTATTTATTGTGTCAAATATGCGATATTATTCTGAAAGTTTTTGATCCAGCATACAAGCAGTGTTATTCCCAAGCTGAATTTCATTACCTACTTACATCCGCAGGTTTTAACATTTGTCGCGCAACTAAGGTTCGTTTTGGCTTGATATGGGAATTGATGGTAGCAACAGCAACAGCTAGTTGCTGAATCAAAAGTTTTTCTAGTTTGAGAATAATCGCTTGTAAGCTATTGCGTTTTTAATTTAGGGTAATGCCAGAAAAACTGAGACCTTGTGCCGTTAATACTCGCAAGCCATTTTATGCTAATTTACCTTTATTACTAACTCCGGTATCTAGACCGACAAACCAGAGTTCTTGAATAAAGCGATATCTACCTTGACAACCATCCAATTACTTGTCCTTATTACAGTTTTCTTAATAGCAAGCGTTATTAGCGTCATCACTGGTAGCACTTCCCTAATTACCGTACCTATAATGCTTCAGTTTGGGGTTGAACCGCGCACTGCCCTTGCTACTAATATGCTGGCACTAACATTCATGAGCGTTGGTGGCACATTACCTTTTATTGGTAAAGGAGTAATTGACCGCCGTCGCTTACCACGACTAATAGTTCTAACCCTGGCAGGATCAATTTTGGGAGCATTGCTTGTTCTGGTTGTGCCGTCAAAATCAATGCCACTTATTATCTCTATCTCAATGATTGTAGTTACCGTGTTATCAATTGCCAACAGGAATGCTGGAGTAGTTCCAGCAGAGGTAATACCTTCGCGGATAGCAGAAATCGCAGGCTATATAGTCACTTTCCTACTTGGTATTTACGGCGGCTTTTTCAGTGGTGGGTATGTTACCTTACTAACGGCAGCCTATGTGATGTTATTTCGCATGACATTTGTTCAAGCAATAGCTACAACTAAGCTGATTAATATATTTTCTTCATTCGTTGCCACTTTAATATTCATGATGCAGGGCATTGTGGATTACAAACTAGGTGTGATCCTTGGTTTTACGATGTTCATAGGTGGAATTATTGGCGGACATATTACCCTTAGCTTGAGTAGTATGTGGCTACAGCGTATCTACCTCACAGTTGTGAGTATTCTTGCATTCGTAACACTGCGTAAATCCTGGCAATCCAATCAATCAGCTAGCCATGACTAGTCAATTAACACCTTGATATAAAGCTGAATCATTAGTTTCAAAGGTAAAGTTTATTGTTACCTCACTACTGGACTTCCACTACACCACGAAACATATTCATCCCACAGGTAAATTGATATTGACCTGGTTTGGGAGGTGTAAATTCAATGGGAGTGACATGGTTAAGAGCTAAATCTTGAGCAATATGAAAATCAGGTAGTAAAACTTTCTCTAAACAGCTACTGGGGTCGCGGCGAAAGAAATTTAGCCGTACAGGTTGACCAAATTTTACAATTACACGAGAAGGTTCATAGCCTCCATCTACATTAATTGTTAGCTCTTGTATTCCTTGATCAATATTAGCTTTTGTAGCTTTGTTTTTACTGAATAGAAACCACCACAGTTCCAATCCAATTAACCCTAAACCTCCCAAAGTAACACCGATTTTTAATGCTAGTGGTTGCTCAATACGGCGAAATTGACTGGTTTGTTCTGATGAATGTGTTGGCATTTCGGTTGGCATTTGTGCTGTTGCTACGCTTGATGCTGTACCAAACAGAAGTCCTAACCCGGCAATGCTCCCAAAAATCTTACTTTTGTTGAACATTTGTTAAATTCCTCCACAATTATTAGATAGTTTTGGGATGAAAGTTACGCAAGCGTAAGGCATTCGTAACAACAGAAACGGAACTAAAAGCCATCGCCCCACCCGCGATAATCGGGTTGAGTAGCCAACCAAAGATAGGAAACAAAACTCCAGCAGCAATGGGAATCCCAGCAACGTTGTAAATAAAGGCAAAGAAGAGATTTTGTCGGATGTTCTGCATAGTGGCACGACTCAATTGAATTGCAGTAACAATACCTTGCAAGTCTCCAGAGATCAGGGTGATATCGCTGGCTGCGATCGCTACATCTGTTCCTGTACCAATTGCAATCCCCACGTTCGCTTGAGCCAGTGCTGGTGCATCATTAATGCCATCACCTACCATTGCGACAATTTTCCCCTCTGCTTGCAATGCCTGTATCTGAGACGCTTTTTGGTCGGGTCGAACTTCTGCAAATACTCGTGTGATCCCAACTTCGCTAGCGATCGCTTCTGCTGTTTTGCGATTATCCCCTGTGAGCATAACTACCTCTAAACCTAACTTTTGTAGCGTTCTCACAACTGCTACTGAAGAAGGTTTAAGTGCATCAGCAATTCCCATCAAACCTTGAATTTGCCCATCCACTGCAATTAAAATAGCTGTTTTACCAGCAGCTTCCAGAGAGGTTTTACGCTCTTGAAGCGTGCGGGTATCGATATTTAATTCTTCCATCCAACGCTGAGTACCGATTTGTACGAAACGGTCTAAAACAATTCCTTGGACACCACTCCCAGCGATCGCTTCAAATTGTTTAGCCTCTGTCAGTTCCACTTGCTGAGATTGGGCATACCTAACCACGGCTTCAGCTAATGGATGTTCTGAATTTCGTTCTACAGATGCTGCCAACTGCAAAAGTTTTAACTCATTACTATTAGCTGTGCCGTTGACAGTAACAAAGTCAGTAACAGTGGGTTTTCCCTGTGTTAAAGTTCCAGTTTTATCCAGCACAATAGTCTGGATTCTATGAGCGAGTTCTAAACTTTCTGCACCTTTAATTAAAATACCATTTTCTGCTCCCTTGCCCGTTCCTACCATTACTGAAGTTGGAGTAGCTAAACCCAAGGCACAGGGACAAGCGATAATCAGCACTCCGACTGTGGTGATTAGGGCTAATGTCAAGTTGCCCATGACATTAAACCAAATGACGAAGGAAGCGATCGCAATGGCTATCACTACTGGCACAAACCATCCCGTTACTTGATCTGCTAAACGTTGAATTGGTGCTTTGGAGCCTTGAGCTTGTTGCACCATTTTGACGATTTGGGACAAAAAAGTGTCTTTTCCAACGCGGGTTGCTCGGAATTTAAAGCTACCTGTTTTATTAATTGTGGCTCCAATTACTTCATCCCCCGCTTGCTTTTTGACTGGCAAACTCTCACCAGTCACCATCGCTTCATCAACGTTAGAAGCACCTTCTATAACTTCTCCATCAACAGGAATTTTTTCGCCCGGACGCACCAAAATTACATCACCAATCTGGACTTCCTGGATAGGAACATCAACTTCTTGCCCATCTCGGATTACTTTGGCATTTCTAGCTTGCAAACCGATGAGTTTGCGGATAGCTTCAGAAGTTTGTCCCTTGGCGCGATTCTCAAATAACCTTCCTAGCAGAATTAAAGTGGTAATGACTGCTGCTGCTTCGTAGTACACATCAGGCATCAGTCCAGCAGACGTAAAAAATCCTGGGAAAACAGTAGCAAATAGTGAATAGAAATACGCTGCACCAGTACCGATAGCAACCAAAGTATCCATCGTTGCTGTATGACGTTTAAAGGCTTTCCAGGCATTTTTGAAGAAGTCTGCACCACACCAGAATAAGACGGGGGTTGCCAATACCAACTGTACCCAAGGATTGTCTAGCCACAATGTCCGAATCCAAGGCAGTTTTAGCCCTGTCATCGCAGAAATTGACCCTAGTAGAATCAAAGTGCTGAGGATTGCTCCTACAACTATTTTACGGGTAAGTGTCCGTAATTCTGCTTCACGGGCGTTTTTTTCGACATCATCTTCTCCAGTAATCATTTCTTGTTCTTGGAGTGGGTAAGATGAGTATCCGGCAGCATCTATAGCGGCTTGGATTGTTTCCAGATTGGTGCGCTTGAGATCATACTGGATAGTAGCCTGCTCCACGCCAAAGTTAACGTTACAGTCGCTCACCCCTGGAACAGAGCGGATTGCTTCTTCAATATTGTTAGCACAGGAGGCACAACTCATGCCTCGAAGTTTAAGACTCAGAGTATCCATAGTTAAATATGCTTTTTTAGCCGCTGCTTTTACTGAGTTTTAAGAACGGTGTTTTGGTGTGATTGATAGCTGAGTGCCGTTATACTTAGCTTTGGCTGTGTGCTTTTCAGACAACTTTACTAAGCGTTGCCTTGCTATGTTTGCTAGTCTATTCTTTGTAGATGGCTTTTAAGTGACAGAATAGCCAGCAGTAGTAATTGCTTCCTCAATAACTGTTTCGTCAGCATTTGTGTCCACTAAGACGATTTTTGTTTTTGGATCTGCTTGAACCGTAGCACTAGGATCAACTGTTTTAACTGCTTTAGTAATGGTGTCTGCACAAGCAGAGCAAGCCATATTAGGAACTTTTATTTGGAGTGTCATAACGTTAAAAACCTTGAACTTGGATAGTAAAAAGATGGAGTTAAGAAAATCAGGAGTTGAAGACTCAAATGGTTTACGGCTTTAGCTAGCAGGATAACCAGAGTTAGCGATGCCGATAGCGAGTCTTCTCCTGTTGGAGACGCACTCGCGTTCGAGAGTCGTAGCCCGTCGTAGACATCGCTTGTTTGATTGCTGTTTCAGATGGCATAACTGGAAGTACACGAACTGTTACAGCTTTAGATTGTCTGAAATGTTTACTTCATGAATTTATCTTAGACTCTCTAGCCAGCTAGAGAGTCAAGGGATTTTGCCAAATTCTTTTTAATGGTTTCAAAAATATCGCATGAAATGTGCCCAAAGCATCTACGACGAGAATTGCACCTGTATTTGCCTATTAATGAGGCTTGGGTAGTAGCGATCGCAGTCACGCAGGCATTCTAAACAAGCTTGAATGCAACTTTCAAGGATAGATTCGTAGTTGTAGTCATAATTTTCTCCTTAAATAAATGAATCAGTTATAAAGCTGTAGTTATATTTCTAATAATTCACGTTAGACTATTGTCGGTGTAAGGGCATCTACCTAATGATACGATCCTAATTTATTCCTAATGAGTTGCCTAAATTTCATGCTGATTTCATTTAGGTATGCTAGTGACTTTGACTAATAAGTTATGAGAGTTTCATGTAAATTTCATTTATTTATGAAAAAGTGAGTATATAGCTTGGAACTATCTATTATGTTTTGGTCTTATTGTCAAAACAAATTTAGACCAAGTTCAAGCACCAGCCGAATTAGCGCGATGGTTATGTATTATCTGTAAACTAGCCAAACTTCTTTGTATACTATTCATGGCACAATATGGAGAATGGAGAATTCTCATGACGAACATTTTAATTGAAACGTGAAAATTATTACTGCTGATTTTTGGGTAAAAGTACAATAGTTATCTCAAATTTAATTTTGATGCTCATACACTAATATTTAGTCGTCTAAACTTATGCTTTGATAGTCATTTTAGGCTTTGTAGTCGTGCCACTCTGGTATAGCTTAAAGCCTGGATTTATATTGCTAATTATTGAAAACATATAACTAGCTATTTTTAGAATTAATCTAATTTAATGAGTAAATAAACCGTAAAATTTCATCTTGATTTCATTAGCTTATGCTGTATTGTCATCCTTCAGAATAGATGAGAATATTTTGCAACCAAAATTTTAACCCCGTTTTTTTAATTACAGCTATTTTCAGGTAAATAGACCACGCAGTAGGGGCAATTCATGAATTGCCCCTACGACAGATGTGGTTCAAATACATGAAAACTGCTGTAAAACGGGATTTTTTAGATTTTATACTTTGCAATCTTAAATTTTTTTTTGCAAGGTGGTTATTTCATCTTAATTTCATAGTGACCTGTCAAGCTGGTTTTGTAAAGGTTCATTCGCTAAGAATAAATCTGCAATCTAATTGAAATAATTTGTTAATTTAACAGTCAAGATGAAGAGAACATTGGTTTATGCTGCCGTATGTAGTCTAGCTACCGCAGCTCTGATTTATGCTGGCTATGCAAATGCGAAAACGGATAATAATAAGGTTGCTAATATTGAGAATAGTTTGCAGTCTACTCCTGCTGCTTGGCAACTTGTTAAACAGACATTTCAGTTACACATTCCTAAAAATGGCAACGCTCTTTCCCAGCTAATTATTGACGTTCCATCCACAGTAGCTGTAAGTAATGATATTGATATATTGGATGATAAAGGTCAAAAAATTAAAATTAACATCACTGTAAATAGTAGAAGAATTATTATAGATTTTCCTGAACCAGTTACTTCTAGCACTACTAAGTTGCAAATAAATCTCAATAAAGTACAACAACCAATTCTTGGTTCTAATTCTATCTACCATCTTTCGGCTAAAGTCGTTGGTAATGACGTAGAGATTCCTGTAGGTGTAGCTCAATTTTCTCCATTTTAATTTATTTGTAGATTTTAATGATAACTGTTGAAATTTCATCTTGATTTCATGATGACTTGTCATGCTAGTAGAAAGAGGTAGCATACCTCTTTTGCAAAAACATCACCGACGATTTGAACTTGATAAGGGCAAGCTAACTACCTACTTCTCCTGATTAACGGCTGTATCAAGGGGTAGTTAAAGATGGCTTTGCCAAGTTTTGATCTATCTATTAAGAGCAGATTCACTCACAATGCATGAACCTGCACTTTAACTAACTTGTTTAATTATTTTGGAGATAAATATGAAGAGGTCATTGATTTACGCCATTGTATTGACTCTGAATAGCACCGCTATTATTGCTCCTAGCTATGCAAATGCTGGAACAGATGATGGTAGGGTTCCCCATATTGATGGAAATTCACAATTCCCTCCCACACGCTGGGGAATTTTTAGACATACTTTCCGTTTACACGTTCCCCAAAATAGCAAAGCTGTTACCCAACTACTTGTCAAAGTTCCAGACAATGTAACTATAAGTAAGAACATTCAGGATATCGATGTCGTGGATGAAAAGGGTCAGAAAATTAACACTAATGTATCTGTCAACGGTAAAACAATACTACTAGCTTTCGCCGAACCAGTTGCTCCTAACACTAAGTTGGAGATTGACCTTAAAAGAATAAAAAGACGCAATCTTGGTAATGGCTCTGTCTACAGCTTCTCAGCTAGAGAGGTTGGCATCGATGCAGAAATTCCCATAGGTGTTGCTTGGTTTCGTACTTACTAGTACAACTTTTTTTTACTGAGAAACTATGGGATTTCATTGAGATTTGATTTTAATGAGAGGAGTCAATACTCCAATGTATGAACCAGGCTCTGGCGAAACTTGGCAGTATCAAGTCTATGCTAAGAAAGTTGGATTTACGCAAGAAATCCCACTTGGTCTAGCTCTAGTTCAGACTTATCCTTGATTCGCTAGATAAAACTACTGTCTATAAATTTAGCCGCAGATGTCAAGCCAATAAATGATAACTTTATGGAGTTATTTATTGAATAGATATTGGGATGGAAAAGCCGATTTATGTTAGTACAGTGTTTACCTTGGCAGATGTCTGTTTATCTCGGCCGTCCTTGCAGTGAAAAGCAATGCTAAAACTTCCATAGACAATACTGTTTAAATTGACCAAAGATAACTAAATGAAATGAGTGCGATGCCTGCGGCGAGTTTACCCCTACGGGGATCTTGCTACGCGTAGCTTCTCGTAAAGCCTGCGGCATAGCTACGCTTAGAGCGCAACCTCTCGTAGAGAAGCTATCGCGCTCATTTTCATCTTAATTTCATATTTAAGTGTCAAAATTATTATTGACTCAATAGATATCTTGCAAAACTTAGTTTCTATAACTCCTCAAACTAAGTTCACACCCTATTTTGGCAAGTTGGTCTACTGAGTCTTTTCTATTTAATTATGTATCGCTAAGATAATAGACTATACTGTTAGGTCTTGTATAGCTTAATCCTAATTTTTAAGAATTTCATCCTAATTTCATAAACTTCTGTCAACCTATTTATAGGGGTATTCCTGTTGCAAACTATGCTTACATCACAAGTTTACAATGAATCTTTAACTACTCAATTTGATATGAGGGTGCTGCTAGTCGAAGATGAGCCGGATTTAGGGGCTGCTATCAAGCGCACCTTAAATCAACAAAAATACTTAGTTGATTGGGTAATGGATGGTAATGAAGCATGGGCTTACTTAGAAAATAGCTCGGCACAATATACAGTAGCAATTCTTGATTGGATGCTTCCCGGAATTACTGGTTTAGAATTGTGCAAAAGACTGCGTTACAAAGTAAATCCTCTTCCTATCCTGATGCTAACTGCTAGAGATAGAATGGAAGATAAAGTAGCCGGACTAGATGCAGGTGCTGACGACTACTTGGTAAAACCATTTGGTATGGTAGAACTACTGGCACGATTGCGGGCTTTGCAGCGTCGCTCTCCGCATTTCCAACCCCAACAATTGACTGTTGGTAACTTGACTCTAGATTATGGCGACAGTACAGTTGTAAGACAAAATACTACGGGTGAACAGCAAAGGATTCCTTTAACTAATAAAGAGTTCCAACTGTTAGAGTATTTTATGAAGCATCCCAAGCAAATTGTTACTACCGAACAAATTCGTAACCAGATTTGGGAAGTTAATGCCGAATCTAGTAGCAATGTAGTGGCGGCGCAAATACGTTTGTTACGTCGCAAACTCACCAATAGCGACTGTCCTAACTCAATTGAAACTCTGCACGGTATGGGATATCGTCTTAATTTCACCAATGAATAAAAATAAGCTGTTTCGGCTCACCCGTATTCGTTTGGCTTTATATTATGCCATCGTTATGGGTTTAATTTTAAGCATATCTGTCTTCGGTTTTTATCGAGCAGTGTTCCATGCCCATGTGGTGGCTTTAGACAGTGAAATCGAGTCTGTAGGGGGGACACTGCACGACAGTATTGAACTAAAACTACAGTCACCTGGACGTTTGGAACCTTTTGCACATCAGTTATTCCCAAATCTAGATAACTGTGGAACTGGAACTACTAATTGTATTCAACAACAGCCAGATTCTAAACGTCATCTTCTTGGTATCGTTACTAAAACTAGTTACTATATACGTTTTTTTGATATTTCTGGAAAATTGATTGCTAATGCGGGTTACTATCCAAAGGGATTACCTGATGTTTTTAATCAAAAAACTTGGCAATTTCTTAAAGACAGCAAAGGCAAAGATTACCATCAAATTACTCTAGCACTGCATACCCAAAATTATCAAGACTGGGGATATATGCAGGTGGGGCGAAGTCTACAAGAGTTTAATCATTACTTGGATAGTGTGAAATTAGTTTCGGTATTAGGGTTGTTAATTGCAATGGTTATGATTGCTGGTGCTAGTTGGTGGCTATCAGGATTAGCTATGCAGCCAATTTATCAATCCTATCGACAAATTCAACAGTTTACAGCAGACGTAGCACATGAATTACGAACGCCTTTAGCTGCAACAGGTGCAACGGTGGAATCGGCACTTTTAATGTCCCAAATAGATGAAGAAGAGACAAGGGATATTTTACAAACTATACAACGTCAAAATCAACGGCTAACTACTTTGGTTGTTGATTTATTAATGTTAGCACGTTTAGATAAACAGTCCCAAAAATTACAACGTGAAAATTGTTGTCTAAATGATATTGTTAGCGATTTAGTTGAGGAGTTTGAAGCGATGGCAAATGCCGCTGAGGTAAACCTGACATCTTCAATACAAGTGCATCAACCTCTGAATATTATAGGTAATGCTGACCAGCTTTATCGCTTGTTTTCTAATTTAATTGTCAATGCAATTCAATACACACCCAGAGGAGGGGAGGTAACAGTTTTCTTAGATTGTAATGACTATAATGCTGTAATCAAAGTTCAAGATACAGGCATTGGTATCCCGAAACACGAACTTAAGCGAATTTTTGATCGCTTTTATCGGGTGAGTAGCGATCGCTCCCGTAGTACTGGCGGTTCTGGATTGGGATTAGCGATCGCGCAAGCAATTATTCAGTCACACCACGGCAGTATAGATGTGCAAAGTAACTTAGGTGAAGGTAGCACTTTCACTATTAAGCTACCTTTTAATATACCCCCACTTAAAACCGTTCGCTCTATTTACCCATTTAAAATGTTGTATCGTTAAAGACAGATGCTTACAAAAAACTTTTTAGTTCAACTCTACCCTGATTATGGGTGTGAGTAGTTTTGAAGCAGTGAAATGGCTTTTGCATCTAGGAGGTAACTTCTATTACTCCGTCTCGATTGAGATTTGTTCTGATGTACTCAGTCATGCAAACGAATGGCACGTAACGACATTGCATTAAATGAAACAACAACTGTCGAAACGCTCATCAGTATGGCAGCTATTGCTGGTGTTAATAGAATGCCGAATGGGTAGCCAACTCCTGCCGCTAATGGAATGGCAACAACGTTGTACCCAGCTGCCCATAACAAGTTCTGAGCCATTTTACTGTAGGTAGCTTTCGCAAGTTTAAGCGCGTAAGTTGCATCAAGCGGATCGCTTTTAACTAAGATTAGATCGGCAGATTCGATCGCAACATTGGTTCCGGCTCCGATCGCCAGTCCTAAATCTGACTCGGTTAAAGCAGGTGCATCATTGATGCCATCGCCCACAAAGGCGGTCGGCTTCTCAGCTTTGAGCCGATGAATTAGCGCAGCTTTATCCTGTGGTAGGACACGAGCATAGTAGCGATCAATCTGCAAATCCCCAGCAACGGCCTTGGCAACGGCTTCGGCATCGCCTGTAATCATTACCACCTGCACGTCCATTTTCTGTAATTTTACAACCGCTTCTCGTGCAGATGCCCGCACCTGGTCTGCTAACCCGAATAGGGCGAGAACTTGCTTGTCGTCCATCAGGACGATTGCACTTTCACCACGAGATTCACGTTCTTGTAGTCCCTTTTGCAACGCTGGCGGAAACTGCAATTTCAACTCCTGAACCCATTCTGGTCTGCCAACCCGATAATGCTGACCGTCTACTACGCCTTCAACGCCCTGACCGGGAACTGCTTTGAAGTCACTGGCTTTTAAAAGCTGAAGTTTTCGATGGCTGGCTTCTTCCACGATCGATTGTCCGAGGGGGTGTTCTGATAAAGATTCTAGGGAAGCAGAAATGCCCAAAGCTTTTAACTCATCTATACTATCCGTATAAATTCGTTGCACGCCAAAATGTCCTGTCGTCAATGTCCCTGTCTTATCAAATGCGATTGTTTTAATGCCTTTGGCTCGTTCAAACGCTTCTCGGTTTCTCACCAGGATGCCATTTTTAGCAGACATTGCAGTAGCATTGACCAGCACTAAGGGGACTGCTAACCCTAACGCATGAGGACAAGCAATCACTAATACAGTAACCGCACGACTAACGGCAAAGGCTAAATCATCTGGTTTAATAGATATCCAAACTACGAATGCTAGTGTAGCGATCCCGATCGCGATTAAAGTTAGCCAATAGGCAAGTCGATCGGCTAGTGATTGAAATTTACTTTTAGATGTCTGCGCTTCCTTAACCATACGCATAATCTGGCTCAGGGTTGTTTGATCTCCGGTGCGAGTGACCTTGACTGTCAAAGCACCTTCTCCATTGACCGCTCCGGCGATCGCTTCATCATTGGCTTTTTTGACCACCGGGCGCGACTCTCCCGTAAGAAAGGATTCATTGACATTGGAAGTACCCTCGACGATCTCACCATCGATCGGGACTTGTTCGCCAGGACGAATCAGAATTATATCTCCCTCAACTAATGCGCTTACTTGGACATCTTCGCTCCGCCCATTCGCCTGCTTGTGAGCGACAGAAGGCACTAACTTGGCAAGTTCTCCTAGCGCATTGCTGGCTCCCAGCACAGAAGCCATTTCCATCCAGTGACCGAGCAGCATGATATCGACTAAGGTTGCCAGTTCCCAGTAAAAAGAATCTCCTTTCAATCCGAAAGTCACTGACACACTGTAGACAAACGCCACGGTGATGGCTAGAGCAACCAGAGTCATCATGCCAATTTTACTGCGAAGTTCGTAGTAGGCTCCCTTTAGAAAGACCCAACCACCATAGAAATAAACAATAGTTGAGAAAATGGGAATAACCCACTTCGCACCCGGAAATTGGATGGCTTGATAATTTAACCAAGTCTGAAATATTGGCGCAAAATAGAGAATGGGCAGCGTTAGCAAGAGGCAAATAAAGAAGCGTCGTTTGAAAATCTCTGGGCTGTGTCCAGCGTGTTTATCATGCCCTGCGTGTTGATTGCGTCCCCCTTGGTTGCCGTGTGGGTCAGGGTCAGGCGGATTCTTTTTAACTTGCTTTCCGTGTTCATCGTGCCCAGTGTTTCCCGGTTTGGGCTGCGTTTGCTGATGATTATGGTGATCGTGGTTCACAAATGAATCCTCCTGGTTTGCTGCGATGTCTTGACTATCAGATTTTTATGATGATGAAACTAAGGCGAAATTTTCGAGAGTTAGTAAAGTTCTATGCCCCAAGACGCTTGGCAAGTCGGGCATATTGGTATGCTCACGCCATAAGATACAAATGGCAAGCGATACCTTTCCTGCGGAACGCTACGCATAGCAAGATCCCCGTAGGGGTACGGTGAGCTTTCCTGTGGAACGCTGCGCGCTAAGCGAAGCCATGCCGCAGGCTTTACGCTAACGCAGAACTCAAATCAGCCTTCAGTCAGCATAATCTTGTCCAAAATCTTCGATTTTCACTGACTGCTGATGCCATCAGTGGTGCGTCCACTCATCTCACTGGGATGGATACGGTAGAGCGCCATAACCTCTGCACGACCCCAGGCATCAATCCAGGTGCGATTAATCGCGGGCGAAAGCGTTGGGTTTTGCGTTTTGACAAATTGCATCACGCGATCAATGTCTTGCTGAAGAGTGATGTGTTCAGCGCGACCATTCACAACAACGCTGCGCCAGTGCAGCAGATCATCCTGAACTTCTTCGATCTGTAAGCAAACTTCTGGATTTGCATCCATGTACTGAGTCTTCATTCCGACCGTTGTGAAGATATATATTGCTGAGTCTCTGAGGTAATAGTGCATAGGCACAACATAGGGATGTCCTTCACCTACAAAACCTAAGTGCCCATGTCCTACTTTATGCAAGAGATCCATAATCTCTTTTGTGCTCATTTCATCGATATCTAACATTACTGTTCTCCATCGCTGATTTCAGAATTATCGTTCGCCAGTTAAACTGTCTGATACACAAAACCTTCCCCAATGCCAGAATGCGCGCGATCGGGGGCATTTGTATGCAACAGTCTTTACATACCCACTTTGACTGTAAAAAAACAATCTGAGGAACTTATGAGGAGATAAGAAAAGTTTGAGTTTTCGTCCAGGTATAAGCGAAGCACGAGTCCGTAAATGTCGCCCAAAAGCTTACTCCTTGATGACGAAACCCCAGCATGAATTACGCAAGCAATTGCAAACTGCTTAAGGGACTTCCAATTAAAAAAATAATCAATCGCTGTGTAGGCAGGGGAGCAGGGGTAAAAGAAGAATATCATTTGAATAAATTGGGTAATTTATTCTCTGGAAGTCCCTAAACCACTTGTGTTTCGACTTTTCAAGTGTGCCATTCGGCAGGGAGACAAAGCCTGTTAATTAATCGCACAGAAATATTTATACATTAGATTTTAGACTGGATAAGGGTTTCAGGTTGAAATTTGTGTAATTAATTTTGTCTTACTACTTACATTGGTTTACGCAAAAATCTTTTGCTTACTGAGCCTTTGCCAAAGTATTGATCTTCGACGCATAGCTATTGTCCACAATCTCCATGTTCTTGCTCATATTTCGCAAACTTTTACTACAAAAATTACCAAGTTTAGACATCACTGTTTGTCTAATTTGTCAATACTTTCTACTAGACTGACACTCTAGAGCCTTCCGCAGAAAAAATACAGGCACACCCAGCAACTTTAGACTGATGCAAGGCTTCGGATGCAGCTTGATAAAGAGAATGCAAATCCGTTCCATCATCTGGATATTGAGCAATTCCAGCGCTAAATGTGATCCGAAATTGAGTCTGATCAGGAGCAACAAATTGTCTGTGGTGGAGCGTTGCTAATAATTGAGTGAGTCTTTGAATGCCATCTGCCTTAATCATGCTAGATAAGGCAACCACAAATTCATCGCTCTCCCAGCGAGCAACGACTGCATTTTGCCTAAAGGTCTGCCGGAGCAACTGTCCCCACTGACGCATCACCATGTCGCCAGTATTGTACCCATGACGATCGTTGATCTCCTTGAAATTGTCTAAGTCCAGAACTGCTAGACAGGGGTGTGAGTATCAACGGATGCTGTTGGCGAAATATTTCTTTACATTGCCGATCAAGGAAGCTTGATGTTTGGAAGAGTTGGAATTTCGCCTTGGAAACAGCTTTTTTGGGTGATTTAGAAACTGTCAACTAAAAGTTTTAGTTCTGCAATCATTGTATTTAAGGCTTTTTGGGCGGTTTTATAACCAGAAGCCTGCCGCCCCAACTTCAATTCAAATAAAATGTGATCGCGTATCGCTTCAAAATCCACAATGTCATAAACAAAAGTAACGGCAGAGCGTTTCTGGTGTGCGGAATTTTCTTTTTGAAGATACTGGACTTGTGCTTTGAGTCTGTTTAATTCTTCATCATTCCGTGTAATACCTGGAGTAGATGCTGAGTCTTTCCATGTATTACATGGTGGGACTTCTCTGTTAATTATTTCCTCCAGATAATCAGCTCTGGTTAATCCTAAACATTCAGAGGCAATACCTAATTTTTTCCAAGTATTGTCTGTCAGTCTCAAAGAACGTACTTCACGATAGTCATCGTTCTTGAGCGCAAACTTACCTTGAATATCCCTTTTCATTTTTTTCATAAGTCTTCTTTCCATGTAATACACGGATATTGTAGAGAACAACTCTACTCTAAATCAACCATGTATTACATGGGGAGATTTTGATAACGCTATAGGTGTTTGTTGTCTTTATGTGACAGCGAGTGCGGCAAACCGCGAGATTCTGGTTATAGCGTGGGGTATACCATTTAACCAAGACACCATGCGAACAACATTGATAGCAACAGATGTGATTTGGTGTTGTAACCGGACTTTTGGTAGATTGCGGTAACGTGCTTGCCGTAAACCGAAAGCATTTATTGCTTGTGATAAAGTTCCTTCAACACCAGCACGGGTGTTATAACGCTCTTTCCACTCATCAGTATCCTGCTGTTTGCGGATAGTTTGAAGGATCTGGTGTTCTTGTTGTGGGCGCAATCTTAATTTTCTTGGCTCACTTTCACTTTTTGACTTGACACATAAGTGTCTGAAATTACACATTCGGCAGGTTTTGGCAGGAAATTTGACATTAATTCCTGAATTCCCCCAAGGGTCAATCGAAGGAGTCCAAGTTGTGCTTTTTTGTCCTTGAGGACACGTAACTGTTTTTGCTGACCAGTCAACTGTAAACTTGCTTATGTCATACCCACCAGGCGTTTTCGCTTGCCAGCTAACATTTGGGCGTACTGGGCCAATAAGTTCTATATCAAAATCAATTTTACTTTTTACCAGTAATTCACTATCTACGTATCCTGCATCTACAATATGTTCTTTTGGAGATAAGCCTTTGGCTTCCAGAGATAAATGAATTGGTTGTGTTTGGTCTACATCTGTGATTTGAACGATAATTTAGCCAAACGGTCACGAAATACTTCACTCTGTACTAGGACAACATATAGTTCAAGTTTCAGCTAATTTATATCGAGCCGCAACTCCTTTAGGTAAACGGTACTCTTCTAACGCACGTCCGTAACGTTCAAACCACTCATGGGGAACCCATGAGCGCAACCATTCTGGGGCAACTGTTGCCACTGCGTTTAATGCTGCACGTAAAGTTTCGGCTACAGTTTCCAGGCGATTCAAGTTACGAATTGCTGCCAATACATGGGTTGAATCGGTGCGCTGTTTTCCTTTCTCTTTGATAATTCCTTTTTCTTTAAATTGCTTTAACAAGATATCTAGTAATTTCTGTTCGGCACTTCCAGAAATTAATCTGATTCTGAATTCGCAGAGTACACTAAAATCAAACCCTGGATCTGTTAATTCCAGGGAGAGTGCATACTTCCAATCAATTCGACTGCGAACTGCAACTGAAACGCTTGTCTGTCAGTCATCTCCTCGATATATTGCATGACGCAGACCAAAGCTAACCGCCAAGGACTAAAAGCGGGTTGCCCAAGTTTTGGAAACAGTTCTTCAAAATCTTGGTCTGTGTAGAGAGTACCGATTTCATCCCTCATAGTCATGTATAGATTGCCTTTTGGGAAAGCGGCACGAGCCACACGCACTGTTTCTTCTGGGATGGGGTCTATGGCTTGCGGTTGAATCACTCAATTCCTCCTTCACCGCAGGTGATGGTAGATGCTTGTTGATTAACATCATCCCATTTTCCTCAACGTCTGCTCGCTTTAGCATTTGTAGGGTTTTCAAATGTAAAGAAATATTTCGCCAACAGCATCCATTGATACTCACACCTCTACACTTTGGTTGTAATTTGGTCGCACATTTTTGTGACTAAAAAAGTGCAGTGTCACACCCCACTTTCAAAAAATTACCACCAGAAATATCTTGTGATTCTAAAACTGGTTAGCTTGAGGGGTCTTACCCCCTATTCGCCAGCAGTATCCTTTAAGAAGTCGGGGATCTGAAGACTAAATTATACCGGAATTGCAATGATAAATTCTGTACCCTCACCCAAAACCGAGTTACAACTCAATTTTCCACCGTGGGTTTCTTCGACTATTTGACGAGCGATCGCTAACCCTAATCCCGTCCCTTTACCGACAGCTTTCGTAGTAAATAAATGGCCAAATATTTTTGATTTGACTTGTTCACTCATTCCCTTACCATTATCAGCAATGGCAATTTTAACTAGATTATTTTCGATTGATGTTGTAATCGTAATGCAGTTAGGATTGGCTTTGATTTCTTCAAATGTGCATCCGGTGTTAGATTCATCTAAGGCATCAATGGCATTTGCTAAAAGATTCATAAATACCTGATTTAATTGACCGGGGAAGCATTGAATTTGAGGCAAATTACCGTAGTTAGTGACAACTTCAATGGCGGGACGTTGTTCATTGGTCTTGAGACGATGTTTCAAAATTAAAATTGTGCTATCAATACCTTCGTGAATGTTAAATGGCACTTTGTAGTCTTGATCGGCACGAGAGAAAGTACGTAAACTGGTGCTGATATTTTTCAGCCTGTCGCACGCCATAGACATAGAATCAATCATCTTGGGCAAGTCTTCTAAGCTATAATCCAAGTCGATTTCTTCAGCGTGGTCAATAATTTTATCACTTTTGTTAGGTAAACTTTCTTGATAGAGTTTTAAGTGTTCGATAATATCAGTAAACGTTGGTTTAGCTTGTATGAGACTGGCAGAAATAAAACCGAGGGGATTATTCATTTCGTGAGCTACCCCTGCGACTAAGTTACCCAATGCTGACATTTTTTCACTTTGAACAATTTGTAATTGTGCCTGTTGTAAATCTTGCGATTTTTGCTGCAATTCGGCAAACGATCGCTCTAGCTGTTGGGAATATTCTAGCGATCGCTCATAAAGTCGGGCATTTTCCAGAGAAATCGCAGCTTGAGCGCAGAGTAAATTGAGTAGTTCGATGCGATCGCTCGTAAACGCCCCCGTTGCTAAATTATTTTCTAGATATAAAATGCCCAGCAACTTACCTTGATGCAAAATGGGGCTACACAAGATACTTTTAGGCTGCTGACGAATGATATACGGGTCATTGGCTAAGATCAGATCAGCCGTCGCATCAAGGAACACAGCAGTCTGTCTATCGTGCTTCACTTTATAAATCAGCTTCAGGGGAATGTCCTGACTGTCCTCAACCAGAAGGCGCTGCAACACGACTGGCTCCGAACCCTCAATAATTAACCCTTTGATCAGCAGGCAATCATCTCGCAAAAGCATAAATACACATTTATTAGCCCCTGCATTTTCGATGACGATAGAAAGCAACGATGAAAGCAGTTTTTCCAGTTCGATTTCGCCTGAGATAGTTTGGGAAGCTTTGAGAACAGTTTTTAAATCTAGGGCATCCGAAACACTGCTAATGGTAGAAGTGACCGGAAAGGTGGATGTGACACTCCCCAAGGCAAATATAGTTTCGTTAGTTGATAGAAGAGAGACCAGAGAACGGGTTTGCTCTAGGATGGGAGCAAGCACTTTGGAATAGCGTTTTTCCAAGTCGGCAATCTTGGCTTTAGCACCCAACGAGCATAACAATAGTAGGCGTTTGTCATGTATTCTTGGGCAATGCGCTCTTTGCCCCAATCGAGGTAGAACTTTGCCGCCAGTTCGTTAGCAAGTGCTTCTTCTTGAATATATTCGTTGGCTTTGGCTCCAGATATAGCCTTGTCGTAAAACTCAATAGCTTCAGCTTTTTGTCCTAAGACTCGACATTTTTCAGCTTCTACCAAATCAACTTTATGCTGGTGATTCATGGGGGCAAAGTGCGCCCAATGCTGTAACTGGGTTTGGTTTTGTGCCACCCGCTCTAATACTGTTGATGCCTCGGCTGACGGTTGACTCAACAGTTCCAGAGCAATCAGAGAATCATAGAAATAAAAGGCAGGTTCGCCGATCATTCCCGCAGCAGCCCTTAAATAGTTTCTGCCTAAGAGTGCATTGTTGTTAGCTTGTTCAACTTCCCCAAACAAAAAGCAAAGGGTCAGCTTATACAAATAGAATAAATGCAATCCAAGTAGGTCATTTGCCGACAGCAGCAGGGGCAGAAATTCCGTCTCTTGCAAGGCTAACCCAGACAAAATACTAGGATGCGACCCAACTCCCAGTAAGTTTAGTATAGATTGCCAATCGATCCGGCAGTAATTGGCTGTGGTCAATTGATTAACTTGCACCAAACCATTGTAGTAGGTGCGCGTAGCCTGCTCCAAAGTGTCCAGGGGCTGACCACACCAAAAAGAATTCATACAGAAACCGTGTCCAGTATATCCAACAAATTCCAGGTTTCCGACTTCTAGACCAGTCGCATAGCCCTCCCTGAAGAGTAGTAACGTTTCTTTGATGTGAGCTTTGCGGTGGTGGAGAAACCCTCCTAGCAACAGTAATACTTCAGGTTTACTCGCTTTAGCATCGAATTTTAAGACGACATTTAATGCCAACTGAGCAAACTGTGTTGCTAAATCTACATCTTGCAAGAGATTACAGAGAATCCTGCCATAGCAAGCATAGTTATGAGATGAAATAGCTATGTTTCCATACCGTAGGGATAATTTGACTGATAAGAAAGTCAGTAAGAGGAACAAGGGAGAACCACAGATGCTAGCTGGTGGGATGAGGCTGCTGGCAATCTGGATAATGGCAATTTTGTTTGCATCACTCATCATCGGGAGGTGAACAAACGTTTCAATTTTCCTGTCGCCAATTAGTTCGCTAATCTCTTGGATTGACTGTTGAATATCCTCTGGCGTGGGTGTTTCTGGAAAGGTGACACCCATCTGTTGCAGGATCTGGATGCCGATCGCAATGGCTTCGGTCAGTTTACTTTGAGAGGTATTGACTTGAATTCTAATCTGGTAGACATTCACCTTTTCTAGCAAAGAGTGTGCCTGGGCAATGACCGTCTCAATGAACTGTTCCATCGCCTCAAAGTCACCGCACAGCATCGCCAATTCCGCCGCATCGTCATGGAATGATCGAGTCATTTCATATTGTTGCTGCCAAGCATTTTCTCCCAGCAATGATAATCCAGTGCTGGCATATTCACGCCCTGCTTGATAGGCTGTGGCACTTTTGGCTTTGCGACAGGCAATCAGATTAAGCCCAGCTAGTTCATCTCGTTCTGTTTGTTGGCTAATTAAAGCAGTTCCGTGATTTAATTGATTGACTATTTCAAAAATCCGGTCAACTCTAGCTTCTGAGGAAATCTGTTGTAAAAGTAGTTGCCCGATTTGGTAATGAGTCGTCTGTTTTTGGTCATCGGGAATCAGAGAATAAGCAGCTTGTTGGACGCGATCGTGTAAGAATTTGTATGTAACAGTCTCAATATTTTCCGATGGATGTGCAAGACTTTCTTGCCCAACATAAAACTTATAAACATCACTGAGCGGTAAAATTAATCCTTCTTGTAATGCTTTCCACAAATCAGCAGCCGCCTCAATTGTCGATTTTTGCGAAACAATTGCCAAAGTTGCTAAATCAAACTGATTCCCAATACAAGCAGCTAATTGCAAGACATTTTGAGTTGATTGTGGCAGTTTTCGCAATTGAAATGCCATAAAAGCCACAACGTCATCTGTAACTGCTTGAGTTATCACTTGTACAATATCACATTGCCAACAGCCTAATTCAAAATCAAATTTAATGAGATTATCTTGATGCAATGCTTTGAGAAACTGGGTTGCAAAGAACGGATTCCCTTGAGTTTTTTGAGAGACTAATTGAGAAAGAGTCCATGCCAAATTTTCTGTACATTTGAGTGTGTCAGCAACTAACTGATTTACTTGCACTTGACTCAGTGGTGCTAAAGTAATCGTGTTAATTGTGGCTTGTGCTTTTTGAATTTCACTCAAAGTTAACATCAATGGATGTCCTGGGTTGACTTCGTTATCACGGTACGCACCAATTAACAAAAGATACTTTGTATCAGCCATCAATAGCTGCATTAACTTCAGCGATGCTGAATCTGCCCATTGCAAATCATCCAAGAACATCACTAATGGATGTTCTAAGCTGGTAAAAACTTGGGTAAATTTTTGGAACAATAAATTAAATCTATTTTGTGCCGCCGTTCCTGATAATTCTATGGCGGGTGGTTGTTCACCAATAATTCTTGATAATTCGGGGATAACTTCAATAATTACCTGTCCATTGTCTCCAACTGCCGATAATATTTGGTTACTCCATTGTTGGATTTGGGCATCACTTTCGCTTAACAGTTGTCCCATTAAATCCCGGAATGCTTGCACAAATGCCGAAAAGGGAATATTCCGTTGAAATTGGTCATATTTCCCTTTGATAAAATAACCACGTTGGCGCACAATTGGTTTATGAACTTCGTTGACAACCGCAGTTTTACCAATTCCTGAAAAACCAGCTACCAGCATCATTTCTGTTGCACCCAGGCTGACTCGCTCAAATGCATCAAGTAATGTTTGAACTTCGGTTTCTCGTCCATAAAGTTTGTCGGGGATGATGAAGCGATCGCACACATCCCGTTTCCCAATCTCAAAACCATTCATTATACCAGTTTGCTGTAGCTGATGCAAACAATTTTCTAAATCAAACTTCAGTCCCAATGCACTTTGATATCTGTCTTCACCATTTTTTGCCATCAATTTACTGACAATCTCGGAGACTACAGACGAGATTTGTGGGTTAATTTCATGTACGAGGGGTGGAAGTTTGGCAATATGACAATGCACCAATTCCATCGGATCGTTTGATGGAAATGGTAACTCTCCAGTGAGTAATTCGTAAAAAGTGACACCCAAAGAATAGAAATCAGTCCGGTAGTCAATCCCCCGATTCATCCTTCCTGTTTGTTCTGGGGATATATAAGCAAGTGTTCCTTCTAAAACATTAGGATTGACTAGCGTTTGCGTTTCTCGTGGTAGCAAAGAGGCAATACTAAAGTCGATTAATTTAACTTGCTTGGTTTCAGGATGAATTAAAATATTGCTGAGTTTGATGTCTTTATGAATAATCCGCTCCCGATACAATATATCTAAGGCATTGCACAGTGCGATCGCTATTTCTAAAAACTCCTGTAGAGACGTTGCCTGTAACGTCTCTACACGGGTGAAATATTCTTTTAAAGAAATCCCCCCAAAATCTTCCATCACCAGCGCATAGGCATTTTGGTAGGGTTCCAGGCTGTAAGTGCTGATAATCAAAGGTGAGTTGAGATTTTTGGCAATAGTATACTGATTACGAAACTGCACCAATTCGCCCAAAGCCGGATAAGGATTTTTCAGCAGTTTAATAACTACAGGTAATGAGTCATTCTCTCGATAACCACGATAAACCAGAGTTCTAGAACCATTGTAGAGTTCATCACTGATGCGATATCCGGGAATATTGACAAGAGTGCTAACCATATTGTTAAATCTTGAATAGTTTCAGATTTAGTATTCCCATAGGGCTAAAGATGTTAACGCTCTCCTAAGAAACCCCAAGGAAATGCGGTTTCTTAGGAGAGCGTTAAATAACAACAGCAAAATTTTATACTGGTATTTTGATGATAAATTCTGTACCTTCACCTAGAACAGTATTAAAACTCAATTTGCCGTTGTGAGTTTCTTCGACAATTTGCCGCGCGATCGCTAAACCTAAACCCGTCCCTTTACCGACAGCTTTTGTAGTAAATAAATGGCCAAATATTTTTGATTTGACTTGTTCACTCATTCCCTTACCATTATCAGCAATGATAATTTTTACACAGTTATCTTCTAGTAAAGTTGTAATTGTAATGCAATTGTGTTTTAGCTGAATATTCTCAAATGTGCGTCCATGATTCGATTCTTCTAAGGCATCAATAGCATTAGCAAAAAGGTTCATAAATACCTGATTTAATTGGCCAGGGAAACATTCAATTTGGGGTAGATTTCCATAGTTTTTGAGTACTTCAATTGCTGGACGCTGTTCGTTTGCCTTCAAACGATGTTTCAAAATTAAAATTGTGCTATCAATGCCTTGGTGGATATTAAATGGTACTTTGTAATCTCTATCAGCACGGGAGAAAGTTCTTAAACTAGTACTAATGTTTTTGAGCCTGTCACACGCCATAGACATAGAATCAATCATTTTGGGCAAGTCTTCTAAGCTATAATCTAAGTCAATATCTTCAGCATGTTCAACGATTTCATCACTTTTATTAGGGAAGCTTTCTTGATATAGTCTAAGATGCTTAACAATATCAATAACAGTGGGTTTAGCTTGTTTGAGACTAGCAGCAATGAAACCTAAAGGATTATTCATTTCATGAGCTACCCCAGCAACTAAATTCCCCAAGGCAGACATTTTTTCACTTTGAACTATTTGTAATTGGGCATTTTGTAGATCATTTAGCGCTTGTTGCAAATCAAATGATTTTTGCTGTAAAGCAAGTTCTGATTGTTTGCGTTCCATAGCTTGCCGATGAGCATCGCTAATATCTCGCATTACAACCACTGCACCAAGTTTATTACCCGAAGCATCAATGATTGCTTGTCCACTTGCTAACAAAACTCTCGTAGAACCATGCTTCGGTGCAATGATCATTTCGACATTTTCGACTATTTCCCCTTGAAAAGCGCGAAATAAAGGAATTTCTGTTGCAACTAGGGGTGTTTGTCCATCAGGCTGATAGAGATCGAAGTGTTCTGTCCATTGTTCTGGTGGTAATGATTGTACTGGTAAGCCATGAAACTGATGAGTTGCTTTGTTAAATAAAGTCAATTTGCCACTAGCATCACAAACCACAATCCCATCTGTAATAGTTTCAATGATGGCATTTAAGAACTCTCTTTCTTTAGCTAAAGATGCTTCACTCCGTTTTAATTGTATTAGTGATGCTTCTAACGATTGGGATTTTTCCTGTTCTCGCTCATAAAGTCGCGCATTTTCTAGAGAAATAGCTGCTTGGGCACAGAGGAGATTAAGTAGTTCGACGCGATCGCTAGTAAAGGCTCCAGTTGCTAAATTGTTTTCTAAGTACAACACGCCAAGCAATTTACCCTGATGCAAAATTGGGCTGCACAAGATACTCTTGGGCTTTTGTTGTTGAATGTAAGAATCGTTGATTAATTGCGGATGCACCGTGGCATCAACAATCACTGCTGGTTGTAAACTGCGTTTGACGGTATTAATTAAGCCAACTGGCAGATCCTGAGAATCTTCAACAGGCTCTGGATTGAGCAACATTGAGTCAAAATTGACGTGGGCAATTTGGTTGTTTTTTACAGGGCTAAAGGAAAGCCGTGCTAGCGCCTGAATCATTAAACGGCCTGACTCCAAAAGCATGAATACACACTTATCAGCCCCCGCATTTTCAATGACAATATGCAGCAATACCGAGAGCAATTTTTCGAGTTCGATTTCGCCAGAAAGGGTTTGAGAAGCTTTGAGAATGGTTGCTAAATCTAAAGCAAAGGAGATGCTACTACTGGTGGAAGTGGCGGAACTTGTGGAGGTGACACTCTCCAAGGCGAAGATAGTTTCGTTGGTTGAGAGAGAAGGGGAGGTTTGCTGGAGGATAGGGGCAAGTAATTGGGGATGGCGTTTTTCCAGATCGGCAACTTTAGCTTTTGCACCCCAACGAGCATAGCCGTAGTAGGCGTTCGTCATGTATTCCCCAGCTATCCGTTCTTTGCCCCAGTCGAGGTAAAACTTAGCGGCTAGCTCATTGGCAAGTGCTTCTTCTTGAATATAGCCGTGTTCTTTAGCAAGAGCGATCGCGCGATCATACAAATCTATTGCCTCGGCTTTGTTGCCTTGCACTCGCTCTCGTTCCGCCTCCACTAGATAAAACTTGTGTAAGAAATTCATCGGCGCATGAGTTGCCCAGTATTTGAGTTTTTCTTGATTGGCAGCGATGCATTCTTTTATTTGCTGCTGTTCTGGGGTTGAAAGTTGCCCAAACCATGCTAAGTGGGCTAAAGACTCATAGAAATGAAAGATTGGTACATAGAAAAAAGCCAGGATAGCATCCAAATACTGTCTTGCCTGCCCAGCTTCTTGTACAGCTTGTTCAAACTCTGAAAACAGATAAGACACAACCAGTTTGTTAATCCACAGCAATGCTAGTCCGGTGCGAGCGCCTGCTGCTTCATTTAATGGAAGTTGATGCTGTTCATTGTAGGCTGTACCGCTCAATACCACCACGTTATCTGCATCCCCCATTAAATTGAGCAAAATTTGTCGAATCAACTGGGAATAATTTAGAGTTATATTCTGCTTGAGATGCTTGAGTGCTTCACAATATCCGGTAACTTCCGACTCTAATTTCGTTAAATTCTGTCCGGCAAAATAGGAATAAAAACAGTAGTTATACGCAGAGTAGCCCGCGAAAGCTAAATCGCCCACATCTAAACAACTACAATAGGCAATCTGCAAGGGATGTAATGTCTCACGCAGGTGCATTTTCCAATGTCTTGTGTACAAATAAACTAGTAATAAAGTTTTCCCTTTCAATTCAGAATTTTGATAGCGTGAAAGTAAGTCCAGGGCCAACTGACCAAATTCATAACCTAATTCAACGTTTCCGAACACACCACACATCAATATTCCATAAGAGACATAGCTAAAAGTCGAGGTTGATTCATTGCCATAGGCGACAGACAAATAAACCTTTTTTAAAATCACCAGTAAATACAGCTGTGGCCGGGACAGATAAGCGCAGGGTGCTACTGATGTCAAAATTCGAGCTGCTGCCAGGATGCTTGCATCCATCGCTTCGCTGAGGTTGAGTAACTCAGCAGGTAATCGCTCTCCAATTGCATCTGAGACGGTACTAAAGGCAGCAGACATGTCGTCCTGAGTTGGCGCTGCGGGCAGTTCCACTCCTAATTGCTTTAAAATGGTAAGTGCTGCCGCGATCGCTTGGGTAAATTCACCCTGGGCGGTGAATGCCTCAATCTTCACCTCATAGACGCTGATTTGATCTAATGGAGTTTTGGCGTGGTTTAGGATTAGGTTAGCAAAGGCTAGCATCTGTTCTAAATCACCGCTCAGATAAGCGGCTTCTGTAGCGACTTGATGGAGTACTAGAGTCAACTCATACTGATGCTGCCAACTGTTTTGGGACAGTAACCCTATACCCACCTGGGCATATTTGCAAGCAGCAGCATAGGCGGTTGCAGCTTTTGCTTTGCGACTTGCAATCAAGTTAAATTGCACCAATGCTTGACGTTCTGCTGGTTGGGCAATCAATTCAACTGCGACATTGAGTTGACTAACTATTTCAAAAATACGTTCTTCCCGATTGCTTTCGGGGATGTTACTCAAGAGTAACTGCCCAATTTTTAGGTGAGTTGCCTGTTTTTGCTCCTCTGCGATCAAGGAATAGGCAGCTTGCTGGACGCGATCGTGTAAAAATTTGTAAACACAGGTGTCAACCTTCTGTGTTGAGGTTTGGATAGTGGCGGCTGAAGCTTCAGTTTGATAAAACTTGTAGACTTCACTAGTTGGAATGATAAATCCTTCTTGCAATGCTTTCCACAAATCCGAAGCGGTTTGAGTCTGCGACTTTTCAGAAACGATCGCTAATGTCGCTAAATCAAACTGATTGCCAATACAGGCTGCTAATTTCAAAATATCTTGAGTGATGTCGGGCAACTTCTGAAGCTGTTGGGTCATAAATTCCACCACATCATCGGTGAGAGCCAAAGCTTTGACTTGCGTCACATCACACTGCCAAAAACCTACCTCCCAATCAAAGGTAATCAGCCGATCCTCATACAGCGCTTTCAGAAACTGAGTTGTGAAAAAGGGATTGCCTTTAGCTTTTTGATAAACCAACTCTGTCAACGGCAATGCTTGTTCAGTTGTACAACTCAGGGAGTCGGCGATTAAATGGTTGACATCTGTTTGACTCAAGGGAACTAGGGTTAAAGTACTGACACAGGAGGATGCTTTTTCAATTTCATCTATTGTCAATATCAGTGGATGAGCGGCAAACACCTCGTTATCGCGGTATGCGCCAATAATGAATAGATAGCCGTCATCACTCTGGTTCATCAACAGCTTCAGCAAATTGAGCGATGCCGAATCTGCCCACTGCAAATCATCAAGAAACATCACCAAGGGATGCTCTCTGGTGGTAAACACCTGAATAAACTTTTGAAACAGCAGATTGAAACGGTTCTGTGCCGCACCGCCCGATAGTTCGGCGATCGCGGGCTGTTTGCCGATCATCTGCTCCAGTTCAGGAATCACCTCGATCAAAACTTGCCCATTCTCTCCAACTGCTGCTAAAATCTTTGTCTGCCATTGCTCAAGTTGAGTATCGCTTTCACTGAGTAACTGCCCCATCAAATCCCGAAAGGCTTGCACAAAAGCAGATAAAGGAATGTTGCGGTTAAATTGGTCGTATTTACCCTTAATAAAGTAGCCGTTCCACCGGACAATCGGCTTATGCACTTCATTGACGACTGCGGTTTTGCCAATGCCAGAGAAACCTGCCACCAGCATCAGTTGGGAGCTACCATTGGCAACATGGCCAAATGCCTCCAGTAACGTCTGCACTTGTGATTCCCGTCCGTAGAGCTTTTCGGGTATGAGAAAGCGATCGCTGATATCTCTCTGTCCCAAATCAAACCAGCTATGCTTGCCTGTTTCTCGCCACTGTTCTAAGCAAGTCACTAAGTCATGTTTAAGTCCCAGCGCACTCTGATAGCGATCTTCGGCATTCTTCGCCATCAGTTTGCGGACAATCTCCCCCAACATTAAGGGCAAATCGGGGTTCAAATCGCAGAGAAAGGGGGGTTGCTTGGCAATATGGCAATGCACCAACTCCATCGGTTCATGGCAATCAAAGGGCAATTGTCCACTCAGTAGTTCAAAGAAAGTCACACCTAATGAATAAAAGTCGCTACGGTAGTCAATACCCCTGTTCATTCGTCCGGTTTGCTCTGGCGACAAATACGCTAGTGTTCCCTCCAGTCCGTTGGGACTTTGGATCTCTTGGGTTTCTCGTGGTAGGAGTGAGGCAATACTGAAGTCAATTAGCTTGATTTGTTTAGTATCAGGATGAATCAGGATGTTACTTGGTTTAATATCTTTGTGAATGACACGCTGTTGATGTAGTTGATGTAAGGTGTCTAATATTTGCAGGGCAATAGCAAAGAATTCCTCTAAGGCTAGTGGTTGTCCTTGGGTAAATTGCCGCAAGGAAATGCCACCAAAGTCCTCCATTACCATGACATAACCATTATGATAAGGTTCTAAGTTGTAGGGTTTAACGATACCAGGAATATCTAGGTTATTAGCGATGCCTTCGGCGGTAAACAACGCATATTGGTTGCGAAACTGGACTAATTCGCTAAAACTGGGATATTCTCGTTTTAAGAGCTTGATGACAACTGGTTGGCGATCGCATTCTCGTACTGCCCGATACACATAAGTCCGAGAACCTGAATAAAGTTGCTCTATGATTTGGTAGCCAGCGATCCTTAGAGTTTCATCAACTTTTGCGCTCATAATTTTGTACCATAATTCCTTGTCTCAGGCTTAGAATTCCCTATAAAACATCTTGCTTAACAAGCCCTAGATAAATTTATCGTCAATTCAAGGGTTTAAGACCCCAACCATTACACGTAAGTAGAACGACTTGAAAAAAACAAACTATGTAAAGCAATGTAAATTTTGCAAAAATCAGTTCGTAGTAAGGACTTTAGTCCTGATTTGAGAACTTTAGTTCTCACTACAAACCTTTAATTATTTACCCTGTTCTACTTAGTATCAGTTGAGTTGGGGTTTGTCTTGAAAAATGCCCGACTCCAACTGTCTTTAATTTTGAAGTAATGAGTAATAACTAATGGGTATTACTCATTACTCATTACTCATTACTCATTACTCATTACTCATTAAAGTAAAGGCTGTATTTGCAGTAAAGCTGATAAATCTAGAGAAGCAAGCTGTTTATAAGCTTGATCTATAAATCGCTTACCTCTAAGAAAGCCTGTATTCGCTCCCGGACAAATGTATTTGAGAGTTTCAGGTGTAAAACGTTCTAATAAGAACTGAAGACTCTTAATTTGTCGCCGCCAGTGAAAGGTTTTAGCTGTCCGTAATGGTATTGGCTCACCCTTCTGATTAGGAACTAAATGGCGGCCAGAAAACAATATACCTCCAAGTTCACTGTAGTATAGGCAAGATGAAGCGGGAGAATGGCCTGGTGTCCAAATCACTTGTGTTGCAGCATCGAGAGTAAATTCCTGACTAAAGGTAGTTACGGTTAAGCCTGGTAACAAATAAGCTTCTTGTTCTTGCATCAGTACCTCACAGCCAAAGGTTTGCCCAATTTCAGCGGCCTTGCCAATAGCGCCTCGATGGGTAAGAAATAACCAACGCACGCCTCCATGCGCGGCTAAAAAATCTTGATTTGTTTGGTCTAAGGCAGGACAATCTATGAGGATATTGCCTTCATTTCTTACAATAAAATAAGAGGTTCCTCCTAATGTGTCCCGATTGGGTGGAAAAGCAAAAATGCTCTCTGGTGCAAATTCCGATTGCAGAGAACTTCCGCTAGGAACTTCGTCAGTGAATACAGCCCGTGGTGGCTTAGTTGTATGACTTGGCTGTTGAGGTAGAGGGCACATAATAAAAGAACGGACTGAGGAGTTGTGGATAATCTAGTTACAGTGGGGAAATTCTCAAAAATTCTATAGCACTGTTAACTGTTCGGAAAAAATTGGGGTTTGAGGTCTGCCTTGTAGTTAATGCTATGGTGCTAAAGCTACTGGTAGGGCGTTCTGTCAAAATTAGTGAAGATAATATGGGATTTTGGTTTTTGTTTCTCCTCCTACTGGGGCTAGCTACTTATCTAATGGTGCAGCAAAGCGTCGCTAACATCACCCGCACACCAGTATGGTTGTTATGGCTAGTTTTAATGACACCAGCATTGCTGTTGAGTGGATGGACGTTGCTGTATGGGACTAAACTACCTCCACCACCGTCGCTGTTCATCTCGTCGTTATTTATCTGCACACTGTTGTACTGGATCTTGTTTCAATGGGGAAGGAGAGTGCCAACAGATACACAGACCGCAGCCCAAGCCAAAGCCTCAGAATCACAGCCAATTATCCAACCCACCACAGAACCACTAGTGCGTCCCATTGAACCAACAGAAGAAACCCAACTGCGAAATTGCTTCCCTTGGTCTGTATACTACGTTCAAAATATTGAGTATCGACCACAAGCTGTAATTTGCCGTGGTCAGTTGCGAACTAAAGCCAGCAATGCCTACCAGCAGATTAAGACTAATTATTGAAGCACAATTTGGCGATCGCTTCGTGTTGATCTTTCAAGAAGGTTTTAACGGTAAACCTTTCTTTGTGCTAGTTCCTAACACTCAAGCTGCGAAAGAGAAAAATACACCACGCCATAATCAAGAACGCTTAACTCGACCAGGATTAGCACTTCTACTACTAGTAGTTACTTTGATGACTACTACCGAATGGCACTAAGAAAAGCGGAAAGCCTTATCAATTAAGCAGTTTGCAATTGATGGCGTAATTCATATCTGGGCTTGGTCAATCTGGGGTAAGCTTTGGGGCGACGTTTAGTGACTCGTGGTTCGCTGCGTCCAGGACGGTCGGGAACAGCCTTGTGAGCAATAACTTTTAGCAAAGTGTGATAAAGTCGGAGACGTTTTTGATCAGAAGCAGCTGATAATTTGGGAATAAAGTTAATTAAATGGTGGCGAGTGCCTTGCAACGATAGGCGTAATGGAGGAGTAGTGTAACCCGCATTTCTCACAAGCTTGAGGGAAGGAGCAGAGGGGCAGAGGGGCAGAGGGGAAAGAACTTGTACAATAACCGAAATTTCTCACAAACAATAAAAAATCAATTCACATCTCTTGATGTAAGGGATTTTTTGATACATCATCAATTGAAATTTATGATGGTAAACAAAGTAAGTATAAAATATCAACTATCAAGCTAAAACAGTTACCGATATTTTGGCTTATGCTGAGATTGAAACACTCTGTTCATCAAATTAAGCATCCAAAACAAGGCTTGAATCATAACCAAGCCAAAAATATTATTAGAGAGAAGGTGAAATGCTGCTTGACTTGAAATTAAGCGGTATTCGAGAGCATTTTTAAGCATCTGTAAGCAGCAGCAAAGATATGTTTTACAGGACTTGAGCTAGTAATCGCAATTAAAGTTCGCCGTGAGCTTATAGTAATTAAGGCTCCTAACTTCAATAATTTTGTCCGAATAGTCCCAACTTGAGAATTTTTTAATTCGGTTTTGGCTAAACATTGTGACCGCAATCAATGCATTCATCAAAACATAAGCAAGCGAAGAGAACCATAAACGTAGTTGATTTCCCGCAAATGTATGAGTACTAGTTCTATCACTAAAAAGTTCTAGCTGTTGTTCCTTAAAGCGATTTTCCATCTCCCCTCGCTTACAATATTTTTGTCTGTATAGTTGACCAGGGGGTACTTTATTGGTAGGAAGACTTGTAACAACAAAACGAATATTATTTCCCTTTATTCCATATTCAACCTTACAAACAACACGACGACTACGACTCCAAGATTCACGAGTCTGATAGTCTAACGACTTGTGCCAAATTGAGTTGTCAATCAGGTCACAAGCAAGTTCGGAAATTTGTTCATTTGGTTTAAATAGAGTTTCTAAGAATGAAGCTACTGTTGATAACTTCTGCTCAAATTCAAGCGAGGCTCTATTTTGAGTCGCCATAGCCATTTGAATTAAACGGCTGTTTCGCGCCAATCCAAAAACGTAGTCAACTCCAGTCTGCGACTCACACCATGTCATGATATCGTCTCTGGAATAGGCACTATCTCCTCGTACTAAAATCTCAACATTCTGCCAATGTTGACGTATTTGTTTAATGACTCTCTGCAACTCTTCTAACGCCCCAAACGCTGGATCTACATTAGAAGGACGAAGTTTGGCTGCTAATAAGTGTTTCCCACAAAAAATATAAAGTGGAGCATAGCAATATCCTCCATAATAGGTATTGAAGAAAACTTGTTCCTGATTGCCGTGTACTAAATCATCAGTTACATCTAAGTCCAAAATAATTTTTCGTGGTTCTTTTAAGTAAGATTTTAGAAATATATTTACAAATAGGCTTTCAATTTCTTCTGAAGAATGTCCAATTTTATGATAACGACTTTCAGCTCCCTGTTCTACATCTTCGGGACAATGTTCCAGCCGATTTAATGTACTCTTTCCTGCCAATGTTGCAGGTTCATTCTCTACTCCAATCCTTTTTCCTAATGCTATAGCAAACATCTGGTCATGACGTAATTCTTCGTGGTCATTCAAGTCTTCATACCCCATGACCAGCCCGTATATTCGTTGTTTAATTAAGCTCTCTATTGAATGGTCAATTCGATAAGGCTTTCGGTAATCTTGGAAACATAGTGCAAACTGTGATGTGATTTGCAGTTTTCTATCTATTTCAGCAATTAAGCTTAAACCTGCATCAGATGTTACTTGTCCACCCTGGAAATTAACTACGACTGGGGGCGATTTTGGCTGTTCAAATCTGAACTGTTTTGGTATACGATCTGTCGAAGCTGAAGTCATGCTCTACAACTGCCGAAATGCTTTCTATATATACATTTTCGCAGTTTTTGATCCCCTTTTTTTAGATTTTGTGAGAAATCCGCGTGTAAGTAGTTGCAGCCGACCACATCAAACTACGAAGTAAATTGTAAGCCAGCAAAAAAACGTAAATTTCTTTGCGTACCATTGAAGGTGTTTTACATCGTAGAACATCCATACCCAAGGTCGTTTTGAGATGTCTTAAATCTAGCTCAACATCCCACCTCTGACCGTAAAGTCCAACGATTTCGAGAGTAGAATAAGTTGCTATATCTAAAAGAGTAGTAATTAAGCTGACTCGTTGAGTGCGAAAACCAGGAATACTAATGTAGTAGTAAACTTCCCGTACAGTTATGGAAGGAGGTAGAGCATCAAATTCATCTTTGCTCAACCCTTTTGGACATCTTTTAGGTTTATACCAAGTAACCAACTTGTCACAATCGCCAATAATTTTACCTTTTCGCATGGTTGTTGTGCGAGATTGATGCTTACGGAATACAGCATCACAACCAAGCTTGGCAATAGAAACCATATCGGCATAAGCACAAAAAGCTCTATCTCCTAAAAGTACATCATTTGGTTTGAGAAAACTGTATAACCTCCGAGCTAATTTAATATCATGAGTGTTCAAAACGTCTATGCACAAAGCAACAGCGGCTCCTGTTGCCAAACTGAATATCACTCCAATTTTGGCAATTGGAAATCCACATCCCTCTTTTTGGGTGCTAGGTTGAGGGTATTGTTTTTGGTTTTCTACGGTATCTGGCATGGAGACCGTTGAACCATCTATTACCTTTACATTACGCCCACACCATAAATGTTCTTGGGTCACTTTTGCTTCTAGATTTTGTGCCGAGCAATTGAAAACTTTTTCTAATAATTTCTCTGGAAGTCTCGCTCTAGCTTGGCAGTAACCACTTGTATCTGTTGAAGGTACTTCTACTTCTTCTTGAGCTAAATGTGCAATTATTTTACTGACCGCATTATGGCAAGTTTTATCCGTATCCAAAACTTGTGATAAAAACGCCCACAATGTTATCAATGGGTCAAATAACCGCTTTTTGTATTTAATTTTTAGCTCAGAGATTGCAAGTTTTATCACAGACTCTGGCAACAGTTCTTTAAAAGGTAGCCCCAAACTCTGACTAAATTTGTCCTTGAGAATTTGTACTCTTAGTGTCACAGTGGTGTTTATGATGTTGGCTTATTCGTCTCAAAAAAGTATTTCACAGACGAGTAAGCTTTTTCTACCTTCAAAAACTTTTGGGCAATCCTACATCACCTTTTTATCTGCGGTCGCCACTTCTCATGCCATTACTGCTCAATTGGCATTAAAAGCTGTAACCCTTATTTCACATAGCTTAGAGCTGGGAGCAATGCGAAAATGTGAGATCGGGGTTTAATTATCAACTACATCGCTAGATTCTCAATAAAACCAGGTTTATTTCGTTGCGATCGCATCCCGAAATAACCTATTCCGTTCTTGGTTTTAGCACCTCACAAAATCGCATTGCTCCCCTTAGAGCTTTTCTTAGTGCCATTCAGATGTAACCCTTATTTCACATAGCTTAGAGCTTTTCTTAGTGCCATTCAGGTCTTAGTCAAAGATGGCAGATAGTTTTGCTCTGCATCAGCATTTGCTAACCCACAAACCGTATATGGTCGTTAAGCTTTTACGTATACAACTTGCATTATCAGGGCGCTCATGTTGCCCACCCTACAATGATATTGAAAAAATATTAGTGCAAATTAAAGATGCAACAGCTTACGAGCAGTTTTGAGCCTCCAACCCAACAGTAAGCCAGTTCCAACCAGTAAAATGCCAGCAAAACCATAAGGGACGTTTACCTGCCATGCAAACAGAACTCCCCCTAACATTGCTCCCCCAACTTGTCCGAGGCTATTGGCAGCATTTTGAATTCCTAACACTGTTCCCGTATGTTGACTGCCCCGTTTTGAGATCAAAGCAATTAAGTTTGGGGTGATCAATGCCATACCAAATGCCAATATACCGACCACTCCCAGCACAATGGGAAGTGAGCGCGCCATTAGCAGCAGAAAGATGCCGCTTCCCATGAGTGCAAATCCCAAAGCAACTTGGGCGATCGCACTCATATATCGAGTCAAAAAGCCCACGGCCATGATTTGAAAGACTGCCATCACTGAGCCACAAATCATGTATGCAAAGCCTGTTTGGATGGGACCGTATCCCAATTTTTCTTGAGCATATAGTGCAAAAACGGCTTCAAAGAGCGTGAGTCCAAACTGGGCGATCGTGGTTAAACCCAACAGCAGTAATAGTGGTTTACCAAGCTTTTTCCAATCTAGTCCTGGCTGATGAGCGAGTAAAGTTGCTGATTTCGATGACAACGATTCTGGCAACCAACGGAAAGCGACTATCAGCGTTAAGAACATCAAAACCGCAGCTAGAAAAAAGGGAGGAGCATAGTTTTCAATTTTGAGATCGAAAAGACCAAAGGTAAAATGTAAGTCTTCACGAGTTGTCAAACCACCGAAAGCTGGACCTGCAATTGCTCCAAGACTCACTGCTGTACCAAGCCAAGCCATTCCCTTGGCGCGATCGCGCTCAGAAGTTAAATCAGAAACATAAGCCGTAGCCGCAGGCAGCATCGCCGAAGATAGAACCCCACCGAATGCCCGAACAACATACAGCATTGTCATTGAAGAGGCAAATCCAAATAGGAGTTGAGCGATCGCGGAACCAGCAATTCCGATCAAGATTAAGGGTCGTCTGCCAATTCGATCTGACAATTGCCCCCAAAACGGTGCTGTAATAAACTGAGCTAAGGCGTAAATACTGGTTAATAAGGTAATGTGGATGGCGATCGTTTCACGCGGAATACCTGCTGCATGGAGATGTTTGGCGTAGAAAGGAAGTACAGGCAGGCTTACTCCGAAGCCAATCATGACCACAAATAAGCAAACAAGAAGTAAGAATAGCCTTTTAATCATCTTTTACTCATCTTTTGCTGATAAAAAGTGCCTGTTCTGATGTACTTAATCATTAGACATCTCCAGAAATTAATTATGCGTTACCTGAAATTCTTGTAGAGATGCGAAATTTCGCGTCTCTTTCGGAGATGTCTATTAGTCATAGGACGTGATTGAGTCATGGCTGGAGACCTCAACCACACTTATCTTCCGACTTTGTTGGAACTACTTGTTTTCAAGTATCTGCCTAATTGGGGCTTGCTGAAAAAGAAAGAAAAGGTTGCAGTATCTAGATTATCAGACCAAAGAAGTATATTCCGGTGCAAGATTTGAAGGTAAAATAGCCCAAAATCCTTGCATGACTGTGGTCAGACGAGACAAGCGTGTATCCGATGTAACCATGTACCGAAAAGAAGAATCAACTCCAATTCCACCAGAAAATTTTGAACTTCCATTTGAGGGAAAGTTATCATCAGATAATCGTTGGGTCATTATGGCGAATTTCATACCCTGGACAGAATTTGAGTCGGAATATTCTTCCGGGTTCTCCGCAGAGATGGGGGCACCAGCAAAGTCATTTCGGATGGCGTTAGGTGCATTAATAATAAAAGAGAAACTAGGCATAAGTGACAGAGAAACAGTAGAGCAAATCAAAGAGAACCCTTATCTACAGTATTTTATAGGGATATCATCTTATAGTAATGAAACTCCCTTTGACGCATCAATGTTAGTACATTTTCGTGAAAGAATTAGTGCTGATTTTGTTAACAAAGTTAATCAAAAAATGGTGAAGAAGATGCTTGAAAAAACATCTTCGATTGACAATGAAAAAAAAACCGAAGAATCAGAAAAAGAAGTAAGTGGTCTAAAAAATCTGGGGAAATTAATATTAGATGCCACTTGTGCGCCAGGTGATATTAGCTATCCAACAGATTTAGGGCTACTAAATCAAGCCAGAAGGCAGACAGAAAAAATTATAGACTTTCTTTATGAACAGGTACTGGGTCAATTAGATAAAAAACCTAGAACATATCGACAGGTAGCAAGAAAAGATTATCTAGAAGTAGCTAAAAAACGTCGCGTTTCCCAAAAAGACCGGAGAAAAGCTATAAGAAAACAGCTTCAATATATTAAAAGAAACTTATCTCATATTGACCAGCTAATCAGTTCAGGAGCAACTCTAAAAAATTTAATAAACAGACAATATAAGATGTTGCTTGTAGTCGGAGAAGTCTATCGTCAACAACTATGGTTATATGAAAATAAAAAACAGAGTATTAATGATCGTATCGTCAGTTTAACTCAACCACATATCCGTCCCATTGTCCGAGGGAAAGCTGGGAAAGCCGTGGAGTTTGGGGCAAAATTGTCGGCTAGTTATTACAATGGATATGTATTTTTAGACCATATTAGTTGGGATAATTTTAATGAATCAGGAGACTTAAAAGCACAAGTAGAATCCTTTAAAAACTACACTGGTTATTATCCAGAATCCGTTCATGTTGATAAAATTTACCGGACACGAGAGAATCGAGCTTGGTGTAAAGAACGAGGTATTAGAATTAGTGGAAACCCTTTAGGCAGACCTCCAGCCAATGTAAGTAAGGAAAAAAAGAAGCAAGCTGTCTTATGATGAAAGAATTCGTAATTCTATTGAGGGAAAGTTTGGGCAAGCTAAAAGAAGATTTAGCCTGGGTAGAGTGATGGCGAAACTGTCTCATACTTCTAAAACTGCAATTGCTATTACTTTTTTAGTAATGAATCTTTCTACTCAACTGTCACGCTTTAAGAGTGCTTTTTTATGTCTATTTTTGAAAACAACACCTTTTTTTCGCTCTAATATTATTGAAAATTATAGTTTAGCCAATCAAAAACAACAAAAACTTATATTTAGGGCTTGCTTGAATAACTGACCAATCCTGATCTTGCTTTTTTATGACTTTTTCAGCAAGCCCTAATTGGGTTTGTAGATCGCTCAGGTGAACGCCAGTCAGATTCGGTAGCACAATGTTGGCAGATCCAACGCGCTCTACAGGTCCGAGTCCAATCGACCACATACCTGCGGCGATCGCTGCTTCAATTCCGGCGGAGGCATCTTCAACCACAACACAGTGGGCAGGGTCGAGTCCTAACCGAGTCGTGGCGTACAGAAATAGGTTGGGGGCTGGCTTGGGGTATTGGACGCTAGAATTTTGATGCTTCTCTCAGACACAAACCCTTACTCCTCCACCGTTATCGTGCTGTGATAGCGAAGCGCTGCCTTGAGCAGGTCGCTATCATTCAAACTCTAGAAATAAATTCTGAGAAAGTTATGAGGGTTGCATAAAGCATCAGGAGGGCATCCATCCAAACGCATGAGAAATATTAGAAATATTGTCAGTCACACAGAGCTAGACCATAGCGGCTTAGTGGAAGATGATGACTGGCTAGATGATGATACTGAAACTGACTAGAAATCATCATCAAAGTCTTCACCAGACCAAAAAGGTGATTCTAAACCCGCATATCTGTAACTTCATCTTTTTGTTGAGTAGCCTTCTATTAGGTTGCCCTAGTCATCGCTTTCATCTGGTAATTTTTGTGATTTTTATAAGTTTGTTGGAGGACATTTTAGCTGAATAAATTCTCTATATTTTTGTATATATTTTTATATTTGATGATACTTTAGGCAAACTAAATGAAATTTATTACTAATTTATATATCAACAAATGTTGGTTAAATATTTAAGTTTTGTTGATTGGCTTTTTGAGGTAAAGGTTACATAATAAAACCAATCTATGTAAAACAGAGTAATTAGATTTCATTGAATAATGAGTATTTATTGGCTCCATCATATAGCTAATTTTTAGGGCAAGGATATGAGCATTTTAGAATTGATGCAGGCATTGACATTTTTGCATAAGTATACTTTTGATTATTTATTCTGGAAGTATTCATAGAAGGATGTAGCCATTTTATGTGGTTTGCTGAGAACCTGTATAATCAACTAGTCTTATCGTTAAAGGTTGCTTATACTAAATGTTTTTTAACTATTACAAATCAATTCTTTTCTTCAAAATAAGGTTTAAAAATTTCGATTTACATCAACAAAGTGTATTTGCTTTGTAGAGGATTGTTATTTGTTATGTCTCAAAATAGAAACAGTAAGGGTAAAAAAGTCATGTCTGATGATAATACAACCAATAGTAATAATAGTAAATCTCAAAAGCGGCTAATAATTGTTACAGGTGATAAAGGTGGTGTGGGAAAAAGCACCTTTGCACGAGCGCTATTTCAACTGTACATTAATAAAAATTTACCCTGTGTTACTTATGAAGCTGACTTAAGAAATCCCCAGTTAGAAAGATATTTCAAAAAAGACTACCGACCGATAATCCGTTACATTGATATTTTCCATAGAGGTGGTGCTGACGATTTATTAATTAATTTAGATGAGAGTGATTGTCCTATTACGCTATTAGACTTACCAGCACAATCTGGAGGTTTCTTTGAAAGTTATGTCAAAGAGCTTTCATTTTTTGAAGTGCTTAAAACCGATATTAATTGCCAAGTTACGATGGTTTCAGTGATTAGTAGGGTTCTTGATTCCATAAATGTTTTAGAAAAACTGCGTGAACTTTGTAAAGATCAAGTAGATTATATTGTCGTCAAGAACTTATTTCATGGTGAAGAAGAAAAATTTGAGCGATATAATGACGCTTTTCTACGTCAAAATATGCTTGCAGAAGGTCTAGTAGAACTTGTGATGCCAGATTTATTCTACAAATCCTACGACTTTATTGACCGCCATGCTCTGACATTTAATGAAGGTCAGACTCATAAAGGAACAAATATTGTGATTAAGTCGAGAATTAAATCTTGGCTTGCTGAGTTTGAAGCGCAAATTAAGCCAGCATTTAAGTTATTTGGCTTTGATATACAACCAGATGATTGTTACTATCCAGCAGTTGTTGAAAAGTCTAAAGAGCTTAGAGAAAATGAAGAAAAAGAAAAAGCTAAAAACCAAGATTCAAATTTACAATCTCAAGAAATAGCTGCTTAACCCTGTTTTGTCAATCTAGGAGAAACTAATCCCTGAAAGCCTTTCGGAGCTTCACTTTTCAGCTTTTGGCTATACTTTTTAGTTTCTGCTAGAAAATAAAGGCTCAAAGCTTGATTAAATAAAAGTTTCAGAGTTTCGCTTCGATTATTATTTTCCGAAAGTGATAAAACAGGGTTAATTCAATAATTTGCTTAGTTTATTATGTTTAGAAAGCGTTTTGTGATTACATCGGGTGATGCTCGTGTAGGTAAGTCTACAGCTTCTAGGCTATTGCTAGAGTTGTACTTGAAAAATAAACTCAATGTGCGTGTTTTCTACCACGGGCATCGCAATAAGCTATCGATGTATCAAACACAACGCTTTGAGATAAACCATTTGGGATTCTCTAGAGGTGATTCTGATAGGTTATTACTAGATTTAGAAATGTTTCCGAAAATTGAAGTTATTTTGACTGATATGCCAGGTCAAAACCTCCGAGAATTCAAGTTTTTTGAGAGAGATGTTTCACTGATAGAAAATCTTAATTGTCTAGGATATCGTGTTACTTTCTTGCACCCGATATCACACCGTAAAGACTGTGTTGAAGATTATCTTCAGGATTTATATCAGCATTTTGGTAGTCAGGTTGATTATGTTGTTATCCAAAATCATTACTTTGGGAAGCAATTTCGATACTATGAGGGGAGTCAATTCCAAGTTGATATTAAAAAATTAAAGGGCTTGGAACTAGTTTTACGTGGATTGCATAATGACTTTTACCAGTTGCTTGAGGATAGTGGTTTACCTTATGCTCAACTGATTGAAACTAACTCTCCTCTTAATACTATTCAGCGTTCGATAGTATTCAACTGGATGGAGAATTTTCATAACTCTATTGTTTCTAATGGAATAGCTTCTAATTATTTAGGATTTAGTACGAACTGTACAGAATTAGTTTCTACGGGTGTAAGTAAACAAAGTCCTTCCAATCTTGATGTAACTGAAGATATTGAATCTGAGAAATGGTAAGTATTGGGTTTGCCAAATTGACAGTGAGATTTCAAATTGACTATTTAAACAACCTATGACCAATATTGCAAAAGTTGTTGAAAAAGTTGTTGCAGAATATTCTGAAGAAAAAAAAGCAGAGGTTACTGATTGGATACTTAAATTGGGTATTCGGCCTGATGACCCCTTGTTTAACCTATACGCCGAACTAGGTACAACCCAGTTTGCGTTGCAGCAGCTACCTGGTAGGCTTGACTCCCTTGTGGTGGGTTGGACTGACATGGTAGACGATAAGCTTAATAGTGCTTCTAAAGTGGCAATACAACAACAAAAGAGTGCGATCGCAGAAGCAGCGAAAGATTTAGTTAAGATGACTAAGCAAGCTGGTGGGATTTTGCCTCACTTCGGTGTAAGTAATTGGCGATTGGCACAAGTGTCCGGGGTATTGGGTTTTGTACTAGCTTTAGGGACTGCAATTGGTGTTTTTGCATACAAGACCATTGCTGAAAGTATAACTTTTCAGCAGGCGGCTTCTGGATCTGCCATCTTACAACCTGAAGATAAAAAGCTTCTGGATTGGGCTAAATCCAATGAAGGTAAGATAGCACGTAGTATTTATGTTAGAAACGCCGCCATCATTAAAACTTGCCGCCAGCAGAAAAAGTATTCAGGTGGCTGCATAATTGCAGTTGATTAATTTTTTAGGCAACCCAGCCTTTGTATCCCTTATTACTCGTTTTAGCTGTATCTTTTTGACTTTTTTGGTTTGTTTTGACTCTTGTGTGGGTTTCTTGAGTAACTTCTTCTTCGATTTTCATGTCTGTAAAGCTGAGGATTCCCAGGCGGATTGCTTCGCGGATAGCGTTTAACCTATCTTTGACTCCTAGCTTTATAAATGAATTATGTAGATATGACCTTACTGTACCTTCTGAAACATACATGACATTGGCAATTTCATTATTTTTCATGCCTCCGGCAGCTAATTGAAGAACTGTGATTTCTTTATTAGAGAAATCACTTAACAAATCTAGTGCATTTCTATCGGGTGTGTCATTTGACCTGAGACTATCGATCAGAATACGATTAATAGTTGGGTCAATCCATGATTCATTATTGTATGCAGCCATTACTGCTTCAACGAATCTTTCTCCTACTTCTTCTCTAAGGCTATTTTTACAGTAGTAGCAGTCTGCGCCATTACTAATTGCCGCGTTAATGGTATCTCGGCTGCTATTTGCAGTCATAACCACAATTCTAATTGATGTGTGTTTGGATTTAATTGTGCTTATTACATCAATGCCATCGATATCAGGTAAATCAATATTTATAATTACGATATCTGGCTTTTGTTTGTCAACAATTTCTATTCCTTGTTTTCCATATTTGGCAACGCCACAGACTTGGATTGCACCAGTTTCAGATAATATTGTTGCCGCGCCAATCCTAGATATGTTCTCATTTTCAATGATGACAACATTAATAGGTTTCATATTATATGCTTTTTTGGTTTGGTATTGGTATTGTCCCTGATAATAATACTTATAGCACTTACCTTTTTTAGATTCATTAATCTTTACAATTACTATAAATTAATTAGCTTATTTAAAGTTTTTACTATTATTTGTAAAAACTTTACAAAGTAATTGGGTGGTTTATGTAGTTTTCATTAAGCAATCTATTTACTAGATGATTTTATTTATCAGTACTAGTTTTAATAGTTGTCAGCGAATTGATGGAGGAATAGATAATTTTTTATGAAGAGCGATAAACTTTTAGCATGGATAGAAAAGATTGTTGTTTGGTCTTTAATGGGGATGCTATGTTTGGTCGGGTTAGGCAGATTGCCTGTTAACCCGACGAGTTTGTTTGACTTTACAGCGTCTTTTTACTATTTTGCTGTTGCGGTTGTTATTTGTCCCAAGACCCCCCTGAGTTTTAATAAAAAGCTGATTTTTGGATTTATAGCTTTTATGTATGGCGTGTGGTTTGGGTTGATTTAATCTAGCTCTTTAGCAGAATCCTGGTTTTTGAATTGTTGTTGACTCTGTTCGCGGCGTGCTTGTTGCTCATTGAACAGAGTCTTGAAACGTTCAAATTCCTTTTTGGTGAGATTATTAATGGTGATAGAGTACTCTTCTGAGTTATTGTCACGAGATGCCAAGAGTGCTTCTCGACTTTCTTCGGAATCAGGCAAATTTCTATCAAGGCTAAGAGTTTGCGAATCTTCTTCTGATTTTAGACTTGCAGTATATGCTTCACCTTTATAAACGACACTTTGTGTCTCTTTGTCTGATATTCCAAATAAATTTAAGCGGTCTAAAATTACAGGAATAATAAACTGTTGAATTTGGAAATCAGCGGTAAGAGATTGTACTTTATCGTGTTGACCATCTTCTACTAGGTTGCCATTATTGTCGTCATTTTTATTTGTGATTCTTTTTAGAACTTCTGGTTCAATTGTATTTTCTTTAGACTGGCTTACTTCGGGTTGTAAAGATAACTCTTGACTAACTTGATTAACAAAATTGATGGGTTCAATTTCTGTCGAGTTTACCTTCACTTCTTCTTGCACTATTTTGCTGACTCTATTCATTTCTGAATTTAAATTTAACACAGCCTGTTTTCGTTCTTCAGCAGTTGGAGGATTTTTTGCAGATTCTTCAAATTTCTCATCAGGTATATTAAGCTGTGCAATCAATTCTCTGAGGAAGCTAGCTTGCATTGCTGGAGTTAAACCTTTTATTGGAAGCTCGATTAGTTCTTTCATAGTAAAATTACCTTTCTACTAAATCTTTTTTGACATCTTTGAGTGCATTATTGATGCGATAACTCATAACTTGAAAATCTTGTAATGTTTCATCGCTGATGTTACTTACTTGAGTTTTTCCTTGTTTGACATATAACAATATGTTGTCATTTTTATCCTTAACTAAATAAGTTTGGTTTTGAGCCTGAGTAGCAATTTGGTATTTTTCTGTTTGGACTGACATAATGCCATTAATATCTTCTTGTCCAATTGTCTTAACTACACGTTGAGCAAGACTGGTCATCTTATTAACTTTTTCTAATTCTTTAATGTCTTGTTCCATTGCCTTAAAAGCATTTTCAAGACTAATATTCTCTTGGATGTATAAGTTAGTTACCTCCTGAATTCTATTGAGATATGTGTCTGATTTACCGAGTTTTTCAGCTGCTATATACCAGTCTTGAAGATTTTGCACTGTATTAGCTTTCATCCGCTCGATAATGCTATCCATCGCTCCAACCTGTTGCATTCTGGGTTGAGTAGGTGATGTGAGTGCTTGGTCAATATTTGTTTGTTGACTTTGTTGTGGAGAGAGAATGCTCTTGTCTTTAGCAATTAATGAGTCATGTGATACTTGTGTATTGGCAGAAATAGTATCACTACTAATTTTGGTATTTTCTACAGGATTAAATACAGCGTATCCTTGGGAAGTTTGTTCTACTTTGCACCCTTTTTCTTGAAGATAATTTTGAACTAATTGGTCAGTTCCTTGTGCGTTTCCGACTATGAAAGAGCTTTTCGCTTCTATTGCCTTATTAAGTAACGGTTTGTAGTGATTTTCAAAAGTTTGGGCAATTTGCTCGCTTGTCACTCCGCGCCACGGGCCAGACCCGGATACCATAATGATGTCGTCTTTCGAGTAATTTCCTGTGTTGGCGCGTTCTCCCCATGCTTGCTCGTAATTCCGAGTGCTTGAAGGTGTATTGGGGGGCGCAGCTGATTTACCGATAAACTGGGTAGCTATTTGTGCCATCGCAATATCTTTTTTCATGTGTTCAGCGACGGCGGCGTTTATGGGTTCGAGTTGGGATAGTGGATTTGTTAGCGGCCGATCAGTCTGTTCGGATTTTTCCTGCTGAGTTTGTACTGTAGTTTGTTGTGACTTTTCAGTTATATTGCTGTATGCTTCGCTGAGGGCTTGAATAAATGCGAATTCTTTACCCCTACCCTCCCACTGCTGTTGAGCCTGAGCGTTAGTTATATTGGTGAGGCGGTGCGTTGCGGAGCCAGCGCTGTGATCGGGTTCCCCAACTTGTTCGTGCAGCGTCTCCGATAGGATAGGCGACTGGCGTGGGATTTCCCCCGTTGTTGCAACTGCCGTACAGTTTTCCAGCCATTCAGTTCCTCCGCGTTTGGCGATCGCCTCAGTCAGCCGGGGGTGTTGTTCGAGTTTAGCTTGAAGCACTTCTACCATTAGCTGGTATTCATCAACTGATGGATGCAACTGCTTTTGGTGATTAAATGCGTGTTCGGCGGATGCGTATGCCACCCCTTGAGGTTTTTGGACATGGGTTTCTACTCCATACTGCCCAGCAGGGGCTTCTGGATTATTTTTGACTGAAACTTGGTAATCGTTTTGCAGCTTGCCTTGTTCTTTGGCGAGTGCAGTGGCAAGGCTGAGTGCAATTCCTAGCCCATCTTTGGAGTCGGGGCTGATATTTACTGGAGTTGCAGCTTGTTTTTGGATGGTTGGGAACGGAACAATTTTCCCATTGACATAATCTCCTAGTGGCTCCATGAATAAGCCATATACCTGACTCTTACTCGCTTGAGTTTGGGTAAGTTCTTTTGGTGAATGCTTCTCCCATCTCGCCCAGGCTTGCTGGTAACTTGGGTCTTGAATCATTTGGGTAGTAATTTTGTATTGTTTACCTACCCGAAAAGCAACTTGCTCGCCGTTTTTACCTTGGGCGATTGCAATATCTCCCTCTTTGACACCATAAGTTTTTTGGTAATCTACACCTCTGGTGGTGTGTATCCTACCGTATCCGCGCATGGCATCAATGGTTGTATCGACTGGTACTTTGGAAGGTTCGCCGTGCAGATGTAGCGAATAAACCATTGGTACTGGTTTTCCAGATATAGTCGGGTTGTCTGGAATCTGAGGGTTAGCAGCGCGTGCCGCAGTGGAATTCCCAATAGCGATAATTTCTTCTACAGTTGTTTGGTTTAAAGGGTGTGAGGGTATGTTTCGGGTGACTTCTCTGAGGCTTGTATAGCTACGTTCTACTTTAATTTCTCCCCCAGCTGTCCACTCGTTAGCTTTAATGGTCAGGTCGTTGTTGCTTTGGACTATCGCACGAGGAGGTTGGTTTGAGGCGAGGAAGTTTTCAAATTTTTGGCGAACGCTGTTTTGTCTGCCCAGGTCATTTTTAATTGACCAGATGTTGATAGACCATCTGCCAGCCTCAGTATTGAGGGCAGCGTGTTCGTTCTTGCAGTTAAAGCGGGTTACTGTACCCGACTCAAGTTTAAACTCTTGGTATTGTGCGTCCTGATTTTCCTCCCTAGTCCATGCCATTCCTTCCTTAGCAGCGCGATACCCCCAATCAGAATTTCCGATATTAATGCTGCGGGCTTCCGTCGCGGCGTAGGAGTCATCGCGGTGGTAGTTGATGCCAGCGCCGGGGTTTTCGGAGTAAGTGACCAGCACAATATCAGCGTCAGGATATACTTGTTTGACAAGTTCCATTAGCTTGTCGTCTTGTACCCCTGGCTTGAAGTCTTTGTCTTTTAAATCCCATTTTGCACCGACCCATGCAACTTGTCTCAGTAGTGCGTAGTTGGATTTATCGTTTTCAAGTACGGGTTTGAGGTGGGTTTCAAGGTGCGATCGCAATTGTTCTACTTTTTCCTCGCTTACCTTACCCAATATTTCAATAGCTTTAGTCTGATCCGCTTGGCGCGAGTTGGGTAGTAATATTGCTTGGTTCTTAGTTTCTAATTGTGTGCTTTTTAATACTTGTATTTCAACTGCGTTTTTGTAAACCTGTGAAATTCCTGCAACTGTAGCGTTAGTATTTGATTGAATGTTAGTTGTATTCTTTTCTGGTACAGCGTTCGCAGGAATAATTGGTACTGGAGAATCCTCTTGATTAAGCTCTCTGGGACGGTTAGGTAGTGCTTGTAGAGCTTTTTTGTACTCACTATTTTCTGGAATTTGGTTTAATTTTAAAAGACTACCTTCAGCCGCAACTTTTTGATTTAACTCTGCACTAAGCTGTTCGTAGCGGTCAAATCCCTCAACTTCACCGATATTAATCGGTTCTCCAAGTAAACTATTTAATTCCTCGTTTATTTTTTCACCAATATCATTTTTATTAAAAATAAATGTAGCCGTGTTACTCTCAATAAAATAATGATTTTCAGTAGATTTTGATTCTAACCAAGTAGCTACAGCGATCGCATCTTGTGCGGGAACAACTAATCCGAGAGCTTCTTTGGTTTCTACCTGCGATCCATCTGGAGAAGTATATTGTTGGTTTGGGTTATAAAAATATACAGTTTGTTCTGGAATAGTTGGAGTGGGTTGTGATGGTGTATCTGCACTCTTGATATTACCACCAGCACGGTCAATAAATGTTTGTTTTAATTCCTCACTAATGGTACTTTCATCAAGTACGAATACAGTCATACCTTTTTTGGCTTCTAACCGAGCTTGTGATATGGCAAGCTGTTCGTATGATACTCCTACTTTTTCTAGATATTTTTTAGTTTTTTCGGTTATATTTTCATCAACTGCTAACCCTAGAATACCTACTAATTTTTGTTCTTTATCTTGGAATATGATTGTAGGACGTTCATTAATTTTACCGAGTATTTGGTTGCGTTTTTCTTGCTGTTCGTTTCTGACAGGCTGCTCATTACTAATAAGCTGACTGCGCTTAACCCATTTGTCGGGATACTCTACTGTTTCTGGATTAATAGTTATTTTACAGGTACTCTCATTACTGGTAATCTGTACAGGGATACTAGTTCGTTGTTGGTTTAAGCGAATAATACCCGTATCAATTAGTTTTTGTACAGTGCTACTTTCTTTCCTTTGCCACTGTCTTTGTACATTCTCTCTATTTAACTCGGTTTCAAGGCGTTCACTATGCTGACCAATAATACCGAGTGATTGATCGCCAATTTTAGCAATATAAACGTGCTTTTTATCAAATGCCCGAACTAAAGTTTCTTTAAATGCTTGGTTGCTAATCTCCTGTTTTTTGTACTTTGGATTAGTAATATTAATTCGTAAAAAGTTTCCCTTAAATGTCTCTGCTATTGCATAAGCATTTTGTCCGGTGAGGATGGTTTGAATTTTAAGCTGTAACTGTTGCCCATTACCGGGTTTTTCTGCTAGCCAACCTTGAGCAATACCCTCTTTGATTGATTCCTTATCAATGTTGCCTAGTTTCTCAGGTTTATTACCATTTTGAAGATAAATGCTATAGTCTTCACGAATAAGGTCAACTTTTTCGATTGTTAACATTACAGGTTCATTATTAAACCTTTGGGAATTTCCAAACTTATTAACTTCACCTACTTTAAATGTAAGTTCTGGTAGTCCGGGTACTTTGGTTGTAACAGAGGTGGTATATACTTCACCTTTTTCAACGCTAGCAATAGCAACACTACCAATTGGTAGTCGGGCGTTACTTTGTTCTATATTTCCAAATGTTTCGTAATTACCTTCCTGGTTCTGGAGTTCAATGACACTTTTTCCATCTTCAGCTAGATTAAATCGAATATTTTGAGGTTTATTTTCATGAAATAATTCACTACTCCTGTCGAAGCCAGTGATACTAAACTCGTTAAATTTGAGTGTGTCTAATTGACTGATAATCTCTTCAGGAAAGGCAGCAAAGGCGAAATTAGAAACTTTCTTTTGGTAATCGCTACCTTTATCATTACTACTCTCACGAGTAGTTGATACTGCCCAGGTAGCAGCTGCCATTGCTAGCTTTTGTCCTTCTGGAATGGAATTGTAAAATTCTTCTGCTATCTGGTAAGCTTTTTGGTAAAGAAGTTTAATCTGACCTTCGCTTAGTTCAGCTTGGAAGGCTATTTTGTTAGACGTTACTTCCTGTCCAAGTCCAATTCCTATCTCTTCGGGCTTGTTTTCTTGCTCCTTAGCAAGTGTTCCTAATGCCCTAAACTTGGGTTTACCGTTCTCAGTCTCATCGTTAATTTGGGCATAAACTACATATTTATGCAGGCGGTTACTGTTGCGCTTGTCTTCAGATATTTCTGATAGCTTGATTGTAACTTTATTAGCTTTCCAGATAAATTCGTTGTCATACTGTAAAAGGTTAGTTACACTTACTTGATTGCCGTTAGCAAAGGTAATATTGACAGACGGCCCTTTTTCAGTTTCTTTTTGTCTAGATAGCTGACTCGCTTGGTTAAAGGATTTGTCAAATTCTTTTTTGACAAGAGTAGCTCTTAATCGCTGTTCGTTAGAAAACTCGACACCTTTAAATAAAGCTTGAAATTGCGCGATTTCACGCGATTCGAGACGAGCTTTTTCAAAATACTGGTTGGTTTGAGCAATTAGTAATTCAACAGGCGAGTATCCCGTCGGTTGAATTGTATTGTCAATATAGACATCTTTCTTCTTATCCTTAATATAGTTAACTTCCCGGTGGAGAATCCGACTGTTGTTGCGGATAATTTCCATTTCGGGTTTTTTGGCACTTTTGAAGAGGTCAACTGCAATTTGGTTTTGAAATGCTGCCTCGGCAATCATTTCGCGGTATATCTTGATGTTAGTATTCATTGCCACCAGTGCATTGACCTGGTTTAGGGGTTCTTGCCGAACAGTTTTGATAAACTCTTCCATGTAACCGCGATACTTGGTCGGAACCTCCTTCCCTTCAATACCCTTGGATTTTGCCCAGGCTTCTGTTTTAAATAAATCTTCGTAGTGTTTGGCTACCTGCTGTACGTACTCAATTTGGTCTTTCTCGCTACCAAAGTTTTTCAGGATAGTAATTTCTGACTCTAATGCCTCAATTGAGGTCAGGTGATTGTTGATAACACCGACACTAATGCCATCGCTCATGTGGATGGCGATTTCTTCAAATTCCGGCTGACTGCCATCTTCCTGGTAAAAAGATTGTTTTTTGAGTTTAACAGTTGGATCGTAAGCGTTTTCAGGCAGATTGCGCTCCCTTGCCTCGGCAGTGAGGTTTGGATACCTGTTTGCCCGCTCGAAGCCAATACAATCACCATCGTAGTCGCGTGCCTGACGCTCTTGTTCGGACTCTTGAGGAAGAATTTCTAGTTCGTAACCAGCTGACTTTAGTTCTGAAATATACTGATTAAATTTGTTGGTAAACTCAATTTTGTCTTTAGTTTCGAGCTTGTTGATATTTTGATCTAAGTAATTTTCAATACCTTCTAACTGAATATTTTTACTTTGAGCTTCTGAGAGGATAGATTTAATTTGCTCGTTAAGGCGGTTATAAATGCGATAGCTTGTTTCGTCCGAGACAGCGATCGCACCTACGAGAGGTTTACCATCAGGCCCAAGGATGTCTTCTACAACTTTGTTAGTTGAGACGCACAGACCATTTGAGTTGAGGAAGGGTGAGCGGAAGTTGAGAACTTGTTCCCCGTCTTGATAATGCGGGATGTAAATTTCCCCATTTTGCAGGTCTTTGGAGGGAATGACCATTGCCCGCTCAAATGTGAGTGTCTTGCCAATAGCGATTTCTTTCCACTCGTTTTGGACGAACCTGGCGAGTTCGCGCTGTACTTTCTCAGTTTCAAGAAGTTGACTTTCTCCTTGCAGGTCAGCTTTGATAAGTTTGTAAATAAACGAGTCAGTAGCAATGCGATCGCCTACGGCGGGCGCTCCCGCGCCATCGCGCAAAGTTTCTAAATCTTCTGCTACTGTTGGATCTTCTGCTGCTTGTTCTTCTAGTGTGGTTGCTTGTTCTTCAAGAAAGGTTTTCCGCTTCTCGTACTTTTTGCAGTAAAGTTGTGCAAGTTGCCGGGGGTCGTCCTGTACTTCCTTAAGCTCTTTGGCTTCAAGTTCTAGCTGTTCGGTAAAGTCTTTCAGCCCGTTAGGGAATGAAGCGAGTAACTGGGAGATAGCTGTTTTACCGAGTTCAGATTGTGATTTTTCACCTAGCCAGATATTTTGCCTGTACAGTCCAGGTTGAATTTGGGGCTTGCTTGGCCCATTAGGGTTGTCTTTATCAGTTCCCTTGAATGCAGATAAGGGAAGAATTAAGTCAATTTTAGTTGAGTTGTTGGGATCTGAATAATTGAGGATTTGGTCAAGGTTTGCAGGGCGTAGTGTACCTTTGCCAAAGCGGTATTTATTATCATCTCCGTCTTGGTCAGTCCAACCGAAGCGGTGCTGAATTACTCGATATTTATCACCTTTTTGATGCTTGGTTAATTCGTGATATAGGTCTGTGGATATTTGCCCGTAACAGTCTCCTGTTAGCCGATATGCCTGGTCGTTACTAATAACGCCACCATTTTCACCATTACTGTCATCAACAATTAGAATATTTAACTCTTTATTGACGCTATTTTTACACGAACCAAGAAAAATAGATCCGTAAGCACCTCTATCTTTGTTATCAGGGCATAATTGTTTAATTCTATCTAGACATTCTTCCGGCCCATATAGCAACCGTGTTTTTGATGATAATAATAATTTGTGACCTTCAGGATGATTAATTAATTGTTCCACAGTAGACTTTTCGTCCATATGCCCGAACGAAAAGTTAACCCCAGGAAAGAAATGTTCTATTAGGGTATTATTAAGTTCTTCTTTTAACAGTGAATCTGGATTAACCGTATTACCATCTGTATGAATCCACTGATTTAACCTAGTGTCAAAATGTTTAGCTTGAATTGTCATATATAAACAATTAAACTTATAAATTTAAATATAAATTTTTACTTTTTGGCACTAAAATACCATTAGAGCTTAATTTTACTTTCTCTGTAACGGTAATCTATTCAACAAATTTCTAATTTATACTTGCAATTTATGGGTAATTAAAAAAACTTTATTATGGGGTTTTTACTTAGCTTCTTCTTGATACAGATTTATCCAGTGTGATGTAATAATTTCAGTATGACAAAAAATATACAAGTTTATTGATTATTTTGTACTTAGTTGTAAATCAGTAGTAACTTTTGTAATGTTTACGATTATGGTTGTGTTTGTAGTTTTAGGCAAAATAACAACGTGTTGAAAACTTAATACTAGATAGCATAGAGGCATCACAGTAGGGAGGCGATTAACAACTGATGAGCATTGTAGACAGTATATTCATGTAGATGTTCGGTCGCCCAAAGGTATGCTAGGTAGGTTTGGTGGTATTATCATGGCACGCATGAATCAAGCGTTCACCTTATTCGGTCATCGACCTGCTCAAAATTCAGCCAAACGACAAAGTGTTGGAAGTTGGATTCGTTTCTGGAGTGGGTGTTCAGCGTCTGTCCAGGTTAGCATCAGCAAGATATATCGCAGGCATTGATTACTCTCAAGAAATGAGCCAAAATTTTGGGGTCGCTCTTTATTCTAGCTATTATTTATAATGTAATCAACTAGAACTAAGCTGAAGTTGTGCATCGCCTAATCCTAGAGAAACTGTCACTTTGTCCCAAGTATGAGAAAATACGGGCTACAGAGCAGGGGTATCGGGTAGAAGGATATTTTCGAGACGTGCTATGGCTATCCTTTAGTGGCTACTTTTAACTCTGCGATAACTGTAGATATTTCCACAGCGATAATGTATGAGAGTATCCCAACTCGAGAGTGGTTCTTATGACAGAGCAAGAGATATTTGAGCATCTATTCACCATTGCGGATCAATCCGACGACACGGGCGGAGTGGTGAGTTCGTGCTTGGTACGACAAGGAAACATTGTGGCTGAAGGAATCAGTTGTAACGATGGCAAGCATTCTGAATATGTACTTCTGCGTCAGCTCAAACTCTCTGCTATCCCAGTTCTTCCGGACGACATCATATATACAACAGTAGAGCCATGTGGAAAACGCACTCTCGGAGGACCGGGCGAACATATGGGGGACTGTACAACTAACTTGATTCAGGCAGGTGCACGACATGTGGTTTATGCAGCTCCTGATCCAGATGCATCAGCTCAAACTCGATACAAGTTCGAGCAAGCCGGTTGCTCGCTCCGTCAAGTAAACGATCCCCACATAATCCGTCAAGCAACCACGCTCTTCAACTCAACAGTAACTTCCACATCAGATGCCTTGCCCCAATGACTATTGCACTCTGGTTTTCAACAGTGTCAGAACATTCCTCCCATAACACACGAGAAATTGGTGCATTTTTGGTATCAAAACGAGGAAAGATAAAGACAAGTTCCAAAACCCAAAATAAAATCGGTACTTTGCATCTCTGCGTGGTACTTTATGACAGGCTCTACAGCATTAGACGTGCATCCATGCAAGACTATGGTTGGTTAAAAATTTGGCGTTGCTGAATCAAAGTATGAATTATGCGATCGCCTGAAGCTTGCGGGCGCATCTGTACCATACTTAAGATAATGTATAACTAATTGAATTCAATATCTAAGCATTTCCTCTGATTTAGAATAACAAAAAGTCTTACGATGCAATCGAGCTAAATAATGCCTTAAACGACTATTTTCTCCTTCAACTCTACTCATATAGGTTTTACTAAAAATATGGTCTTCATTACTAATAAAACAAGGGTAAACAGGATATCCATCCGTCACATAAAAAAAGACAGCGCCAACAGCTTATAATCTGCCAGAGAATTTTAAAAGTTTCTGAGCTTCTATCGCCTAAAACCCAAGCTAAAATACCTGGAATATGTTTATTTACTGCTGTCCACAACCAAACTTTGTTTTTTTTACCGACAAAAGTTTCTAGCTCGTCTACTTGGATAATTTCGGGTATTTCATCATAATCAGGACTCCGCCGGTAAAGATTTGCCAGCCTTTTTTACCCAATTTATTATTGTTGTGTGATAGCGAAGCGTTAGCGAGTCCGCGAGCGTCTGTACTTTCTTGACTCGTTCTATTGCACGAAAGCCGGAGCCATTTACATACATTTCTAGACATTCACTACGAATTTCTTCTGAATAACCTTGCTGTTTGTAAGAGTCGATAAATTGACGACCACAAATCACACAGATGTGATTTTGTTTACCATATTTTCTGCCGTTCTTGCGGATATGAGTTGATCCACACCTTGGACATTGCATAGCGATCGCTTGAATTCATACTTCAATTATGCAACGCCATGCAACGCCAAAAATTTGATGGTAGTAATCGAAGTAAATTTTCCCTTTTTGCTGGTTTTATGAGTTGATGGGTATAATTTCATCACTATTGAAAACTTCAACTGTAGCATTTGGACTGTTCATATCTGTGGTTTGTTCGAGTAGGCGTGTTGCTTCCTCAAGCAATGCGCTTGCGTTCTGAAGCAGTGTTCGCATTTGGGTTAACTTGTTCCGCCGTTCGATACCAAGTTGTGCCTCTATATACCGTGCATCATCATGATGGCTGAGGTGAATTACCCGTACTTCTTGTTCTTTCTCTGAAGGTGCAAACATTGCGTTTTCGGCGGTTAGTTTATAGTACGAGTACTTACCACTGGGTCGTTTGACATTGTAAATGTGGAGTTCGCAACCAGGTGGCGCGATGTACTGTCCGTCGAAGTTGGTAAGTCCAGTACGAATATTATCTAATGTGGTGGCGATCGCCTCAATGGCCGGGATAACACTTAACGATTCTGGTGATTGTGGGCAACCGCGCCTCATCAGCATCATGATAGCGGCAGAACGACGGGTCAGGCGAATTTGTTCTTGATACTGGCGCATTTGTTCTTCCCGAATACGAACAAGTTCGAGTTCTTCATCGGGGCTTAGTTGAACCGCACTCCCACAGGTTTTGTAATTTAAGCAGTCGCCAGAGTCTATCGCGGATTTCTCACAAAATCTAAAAAAAGGGGATCAAAAACTGCGAAAATGTATATATAGAAAGCATTTCGGCAGTTGTAGAGCATGACTTCAGCTTCGACAGATCGTATACCAAAACAGTTCAGATTTGAACAGCCAAAATCGCCCCCAGTCGTAGTTAATTTCCAGGGTGGACAAGTAACATCTGATGCAGGTTTAAGCTTAATTGCTGAAATAGATAGAAAACTGCAAATCACATCACAGTTTGCACTATGTTTCCAAGATTACCGAAAGCCTTATCGAATTGACCATTCAATAGAGAGCTTAATTAAACAACGAATATACGGGCTGGTCATGGGGTATGAAGACTTGAATGACCACGAAGAATTACGTCATGACCAGATGTTTGCTATAGCATTAGGAAAAAGGATTGGAGTAGAGAATGAACCTGCAACATTGGCAGGAAAGAGTACATTAAATCGGCTGGAACATTGTCCCGAAGATGTAGAACAGGGAGCTGAAAGTCGTTATCATAAAATTGGACATTCTTCAGAAGAAATTGAAAGCCTATTTGTAAATATATTTCTAAAATCTTACTTAAAAGAACCACGAAAAATTATTTTGGACTTAGATGTAACTGATGATTTAGTACACGGCAATCAGGAACAAGTTTTCTTCAATACCTATTATGGAGGATATTGCTATGCTCCACTTTATATTTTTTGTGGGAAACACTTATTAGCAGCCAAACTTCGTCCTTCTAATGTAGATCCAGCGTTTGGGGCGTTAGAAGAGTTGCAGAGAGTCATTAAACAAATACGTCAACATTGGCAGAATGTTGAGATTTTAGTACGAGGAGATAGTGCCTATTCCAGAGACGATATCATGACATGGTGTGAGTCGCAGACTGGAGTTGACTACGTTTTTGGATTGGCGCGAAACAGCCGTTTAATTCAAATGGCTATGGCGACTCAAAATAGAGCCTCGCTTGAATTTGAGCAGAAGTTATCAACAGTAGCTTCATTCTTAGAAACTCTATTTAAACCAAATGAACAAATTTCCGAACTTGCTTGTGACCTGATTGACAACTCAATTTGGCACAAGTCGTTAGACTATCAGACTCGTGAATCTTGGAGTCGTAGTCGTCGTGTTGTTTGTAAGGTTGAATATGGAATAAAGGGAAATAATATTCGTTTTGTTGTTACAAGTCTTCCTACCAATAAAGTACCCCCTGGTCAACTATACAGACAAAAATATTGTAAGCGAGGGGAGATGGAAAATCGCTTTAAGGAACAACAGCTAGAACTTTTTAGTGATAGAACTAGTACTCATACATTTGCGGGAAATCAACTACGTTTATGGTTCTCTTCGCTTGCTTATGTTTTGATGAATGCATTGATTGCGGTCACAATGTTTAGCCAAAACCGAATTAAAAAATTCTCAAGTTGGGACTATTCGGACAAAATTATTGAAGTTAGGAGCCTTAATTACTATAAGCTCACGGCGAACTTTAATTGCGATTACTAGCTCAAGTCCTGTAAAACATATCTTTGCTGCTGCTTACAGATGCTTAAAAATGCTCTCGAATACCGCTTAATTTCAAGTCAAGCAGCATTTCACCTTCTCTCTAATAATATTTTTGGCTTGGTTATGATTCAAGCCTTGTTTTGGATGCTTAATTTGATGAACAGAGTGTTTCAATCTCAGCATAAGCCAAAATATCGGTAACTGTTTTAGCTTGATAGTTGATATTTTATACTTACTTTGTTTACCATCATAAATTTCAATTGATGATGTATCAAAAAATCCCTTACATCAAGAGATGTGAATTGATTTTTTATTGTTTGTGAGAAATTTCGGTTATTGTACAAGTTCTTTCCCCTCTGCCCCTCTGCCCCTCTGCTCCTTCCCTCAAGCTTGTGAGAAATGCGGGTCTATGCCTGGGTATTGCATCATACTGGCACAGTCAAATCCAAGTCCGCATTTTTTCTTGGGCATAGGTTACATCCTTTAGTTCTAGTTACTTTTATAATTTAATATAGCTAGAACAAGGTAGAGTTATTTCCTATGGGGTTATGGGCGAGATAAACGATATTAGGATTTTGCACCTGAGCAGGATATCGTTTCTACGAAGTATTCAAATTTGAACACTTCGTAGAAACGATAGTAATTCCCAACGGCTTTTTACCCACAGTCGAATGGCACTGTGGATTAAGTTTTCTCTACCAACAGATTTACTATTGCTCAATACCTCTTTGCGATCGCGATTTATTCATTAACGCTTGTTGGGTAAAGATACGCAAGCTTTCAATCTGCTCGATTTCGTTTGTTGTTAGTCGAGTTGGTATCTCTTCGTACCAGTTTCCCTGACTATAGCAGGTTTGCATCACAGGAGTATTATCCCCATGACGGTAAACAGTCAGAATGTTGGCATCTAAGCTGGCACTCAACTCCCGTCCTTTGATACGGAAATTATTGGTAACAAGCATATAGTCAGTGATTGTAGAAGGCAGATGTTTGAGCTTAGAAGGGAGAAGGTTAGGAAAAGGGGCAGTAGGGGAAGATTGCTCTTGCAGGATTTGTTGAGCAGTGGATAGACGGTTTTCTTCTGAAATATCCTGTTGTGGGTGGTGTTCCTTCAGATGCAGCTGTACTTTTTTTTTAACCTTATTTGCTTCCGACGTGGGTTTCTCTTCTAATTTTGGTTGTATTGTCGAAATTTGATCTGTATAATTACTATTTAGTACTTTTGTGCTAGTAAATATTTTGGTGTTACTATCGGTATCGCCATTACTATCACTTGTATTGCTGCTAGTAAGTTTATCTACAGATAAGTAATTATTATTGCTTCTATTATTGGTATTTATGCGGTTAATTGCTCTGGCTTTAGCTTGTTGAATTACTTCCTTATCTTTCTCTTGGTCGTATGTTATTCCGTATTCAGACAGCAGTTTGTTCCAACTATAGGGTTTGTATACTTGATAACCAGCGATTTTCACATCATTATGGATGTAGGTAAAGCCTAGTAGTTCCTCCCCCCGCATTTTAGGCAATACCCCAATGTTGTTTTCCTCCAAGCGTTGGATGAACGTGGAGACAGTGGGACTATCCTTGATGGCTTCCCCTATTGCTTGGCGAATAATTTCCTTACTTGTTGGGGTTTTGTGCTTACTGTTGACTGCTCTAATACTTTTCGAGCGGTTGGGGCTGGTGAGTGCAGTTATGCCATACTCTTGCTGTAACTTAGAGGCGACGGCTTCATTCGTTGTCGGTGTTACCTCTAATCCTAGTTCCGCCGCGATGCGTCTAGTTGAGACTTGGGAGTTGAAATAATCATAGGAATCATTAACTAAGCTGCCATCTAACCGAATTCGGGAAGCAATTATGTGCAGGTGTTCGTGGTCGCGATCGTGGTGGCGTACTGCAACGAACTGACTCGTAGCTGCTACAGATGATTCTTCCTTGGGTAAGTATCCCATATCTTTGAGATATTCCCTTGCTACATGTTTATTTTTCAGTTAATTATAGAACTTACGCATTGACAAGCAAGACAAAAAGTGCATAAGGAGAATGCAGAAAAAAAACAGCGACCGCTAGTTACCAGAGGCGTTAAAAACAGATAATTTACTTGGCTGTGTTTAGGGTTCGGACAATCAGAGCAATTACTAAACCATCAACCGCTAAATGTGACTTGAACACTTATACTCTGTTTCTACTGGCAGAATCAAAGTATCCAGGTTGCACACGTCTGGCAGAGATAATGGAAAATTTATCTCATGATAGCGTCAATAGATTTTTGCTACGTGAACGGTACGAACCCAAGGACTTATTTGAAGAAATCAAGCCCAATATCAATCTAGTTGGAGGTACTTTAAGTGGAGATGATACGGTAATTGATAAGCCTCATAGTGACCCGGAAATAACAGATTTAATCGGTTATTACTATTCAGGTAGACATCATCGTGCCGTTAAGGGAGTTCAGTTAATTACCTTGTATTACACCGAGTGTTCAGGTAAATCTGTACCTGTAAATTATCGCATTTATAACAAACAAGATAACAAGACTAAAAATGATTATTTACGAGAAATGATTACTGAGGTAATGGATTGGGGTTTAAAGCCTAAAACAATGACAACTGACGCTTGGTATTCCAGTCAAAAAAACCTGAAGTTACTGAAAAACAAGGGATTAGGGTTTTTAACTGGGGTAGCTAAAAATCGCTCATGTTCCATTGATGGTAAAAATTTTACCCAAGTCCAAAACTTAGAAATTCCCGAAGATGGTTTAATAGTGTATCTAAAGAATTTTGGTCAGGTAAAAGTATTTCGGAAAAGTTTCAAAAACGAAACTAAAAGATATTACATTATGTATATCCCTGAAAAAGATACACTAAACTCAATTTCCAGAACAGAATTTAAAGAGCTACATTCAATTCATTGGGGGATTGAGTGTTACCACAGAGCTATTAAACAAGTATGTGGCATTGGAAGATTCATGGTTAGAACAACCGATGCTATTAAGACTCACTTTTTTAGTGCAATTCGCGCTTTCACACAATTAGAATTAATGCGGGCAGAAGACTTGATTGAAAATTGGTATGAAATCCAAAGGAATCTGTCTCTCCAAGTAGCTCGTGACTTTATTTTGGAACATTTAGCGCAGAATTTGAATTTGAATACATAGTATCAATTTTCTGTCAATGCGTAAGTTCTAAATTATTTATTTTGATTGACAAAAATCAAACCCAATTTCACTTAATTGGGGTAATTAGTGTGTCAATTGGGGTAGTTCGGAGTAAATACGGGGGTGAGTTCTCCCACCGTATGGTTAAAGTAAGAGTATTGACAAATAGCTTACTGAGAAGCTTGATTTGCACGTTAATAGAAGAGAAGCTATGGCAAGAGCTAGTAAGCCAGCTGATTCGGTTGAGTTGGCGCGTATCATGCGGAATAAAGATATGGAGGACGGTATAGTAATTAGCTATCTCCAGTCAAAGAAGCGAGGGCAAACTGAGTTAGTATGTGAGGCGCTGCGGGCGTATTACCTACCGTTTGCGCTATCTGCTGCGGGGTATCTGGTGTTGAATTGCAGTCAGCCCTCCATGATGCGATCGCGCAACTTGAAGTTCAGATCATTAAGATGAAACGGACGTTTGGGATGGAGGGGTTGCCCCAGATAGTTCTTGTTAATCCTCATAGTGGAGTTTTCTCGCAAGGTGCAACTGGGTTACAACCAACAGTTGGAACTAATGGCGTGGAAATAACTCCTATTTCAGCTAATTCGGTTCCCCCTTCAGTTTCTTTTTTTGATTCCACTGGGCCAAGTCCTGTGTCGTTACCTGTTGCGACAGAACCAGTCGGATCAAATGTTTTGGGAGAAGATTCCGAAGATGATGGGTTTTTTAATGATGACGAGGATGATCCAATTGCTAAGGCAGAAATAGAAGTTGATGCAGGATTTCGTCTGGAGTGAGGGGATTATGAGGATATGGGTGGTTAGATATTTGAGAAAAGCATACTCTCTCTGCCTTCGGTTGTGATACTTGCGTAAGTCCTATCCTTGTCCTGTTTGTCGTTGTGGGCAATATCTCCTGGAGTGCGATCGCCTGGCGCTGTTTGTTGTTAGGAGGTGCTTTTCACCTCTCCATTGGGCGCATTTAGAAGGAGTTTTTCCTCAAGCACCTGCACTGCATTCCTCAAAGTTTCTATGAAACCATTTCAGCCATAAATTTGGTCAAACCCTTTGGTCGAGTGCATCAACAGTATTTGACCGAACTGGAAAGGCGATCGCATTCTAGTTTTAGAGGTGCGTTCGCCTGGAATAATCACTTCATGTATCTCATCTGTAAAAGCTGCGATCAAAAATTTGACAGCAAAGCAAATGTGTAATTGACCCTATTTGACATACCTTGTTATTGCCCAAGACTGCACAATAACGATACTTTTTACTGGGGTAATTACGGGGATGGTTGAGGTAATACGGGTGTGATGATGACAATCGCATTGTTTGAATTACAGGCAAAAAGCTAATTTTGTTTAATAATTCAACTTTTAGTTGATACAGGATTTGGGTGTGATTGGGGTAATTTAGTCATGATTTAGGAGGTGATTTGATCATCGGGTATAAAAGCAATATTTAATACTTTAATGTACTTAGGATTTACGGTTTTGATTTGGTATTAGTGCTATGGAGGTACTTCAGTTAGCCCCGTGGCAATTTGAACTTGGTTGCTGGCAGTTTGCAGTGGACTCTCTACTCAATGAAGTTGGTATGAATGCTGTAGCGCCATCGAAGAACATCGCCGTAATAGTTTTTTCTCTACGCACTTTGTATGTAAAAAAGCTGTTAAACCCTGTAAAGAAAGTGTTTTACACCACAGTATTTTTCTCATTTCGGTTAAATTGGGAACGATAGTAAAAGGTAATAAAAGATAAAGATATGCCCAAAACTAAGGAGAAAACAGACGTAAAAAAGGTAGTAATTACGATTGACATGGGTGCAAGTAAAACCAAGGCGATCGTTCAGGAGTATCCAGAGGGAAAGCCTGTTGTTTTACTTTTCGACTCAGAAGTAGCGGACGTTGCTAAAGCTTCGATTGAGAGCATTCAACAAGAAGGTAATGCTGAATCTCGTACTTGGGTAGGAATAGGTGATGAGTATTGCGCCTTGGGAGAGCTTGCCCGTCGTCGGTTTGGGGGTATATCGCAGCTGAAGGAGCTAAAGTACGAACTAGCAGTCCCTAAAATTTGTGGTGCATTTTGGCTGGCTAAGGAGAAGTTGAACCTGGGTAATGATGTTGCAGCTTACTTGAGCATCCTGCTGCCGCCTGGTGAAGTGCAAGACAAAGAACAGTTACAAGTGCGGTTAAAGGAAGCGTTTCGAGGATTTGATACACCAGCAGGTAAGATGCGGGTAAAAATGCTTCGTTATGATGCAGCTTCTGAGGGTAGTGGAATATTTTTTCACCGTAGGCGATCGCTTGGCAATAATATGCCTGCTTCGATGTACGTGATGCTTGGTTATCGCAATGCAAGTATTTTCACCTTTCGGAGTGGTTCAATTGGCGCGGGAATAACCAGTAATTTTGGTATGTCTTGGCTGGTGAATAATTTTACTTCCAAGACATCGGGACTAAGCCCTGATAATCCCAATATTATCGAGGTGTTGGTAGAAGCTGGAGTTAATTGTGACCCCCAGGTGATGCAGAAACTCTCACGCAAGCGCAAAGGTGATGAAATTCAACTTGATGGCGAGTCGATGTCCAAGGCTTTATTGCTTGCTAGAGATGAATATTGGCGTGCGATCGTCAGGTGGTTACGCTCGAAAATGGATGAGGATATTGAAGAACTGGTGTTTTGCGGAGGGACTGCGGATTATATTCGTCCAGAAATAGACACTTACTTCCAGAAAGAGGGAATTAAGATATCCTGGCACGGTAACATTTTTATACCTGATGAGATATCTTCTAGTATTGGCAATCGGATGGCGGATGTCTGGGCGCTCTACCAGTATATGATTATTCAGTTTGATGAGTTGACTGGTTATACCCGCTCTGAGGTTGTACTGCTAACTAAATCCGCTGAAGGTAGTACAGATGAAGAAGTTAAACCTAAGTATAATTTTACGCCTTGTGAGCGACCTAATACCTTTATTGCTGTGAACGAGAATGTTTGATTAGCTGAGAAAAAAGTAGTGTAGTTACAAGGACTGCAACTACACTTCTGGGATGCTTTTTACCTAAATCGGAGAGAAGGCTCCCGCCATAATCTGTGATTTGGCGGCGAGACGGCAGTCGCTTCAAGTCGGCGGAGCCGCCCAACGCGCTGCCTCATGAATCGAGGGCGAAAAACGAGACGTTCCTGACCATAACTGACCGAGGGTCAGTGAGGAAAGGAAATAGTTGAGTTTTTCGCAAATCTATGAAATAATTTACGTCAATATATCTGACGTAAATATGTTAGTATTTGAGGCAAAACTTGAAGGACTTAACGAGCAGTACCGAAAGCTTGATGAAGCAATTAGAACTGCTCGTTTCGTTCGTAATAGCTGCCTTAGATACTGGATAGAAAATAGAGGAATTGGGCGATATGACTTGAGTAAGTTCTGTGCTGTCCTTGCTGCTAATACTGAGTTCCCTTGGGTATCCAAGCTGAACTCGATGGCTCGTCAAGCCAGTGCAGAAAGAGCGTGGTCTGCAATTGCTCAGTTCTTTGATAATTGCAAGAAAAGTAAGCCTGGAAAGAAGGGTTTTCCAAAGTTTAAGAAAGAGCAAACGCATGGTTCTGTTGAGTACAAAACCTGTGGCTGGCGACTCTCCGAAGACCGCAGGTATATCACTTTTAGTGACGGATTTAAGGCAGGAACCTTCAAGCTCTGGGGAACCCGTGACCTGCACTTCTACCAACTTAAACAGTTTAAGAGGGTGCGGGTTGTGCGTCGTGCCGATGGGTACTACGCCCAGTTTTGTATTGCTCAAGAACGCATTGAAAAACGAGAACCAACTGGTAAAACTATTGGTATTGATGTGGGATTGAACCACTTCTATACAGATAGTAACGGGGAAACAGTTGCTAACCCTAGACATCTTCGCAAATCAGAAAAGTCTTTGAAGCGGTTGCAACGTCGTTTGTCTAAGTCCAAAAAAGGTTCCAACAACAGAGTCAAGTTTAGAAATAAACTTGCTCGTAAACACCTCAAAGTAAGTCGCCAGCGTAAAGACTTTGCTGTAAAAACAGCAAAGTGCGTAGTGAAGTCTAACGACCTCGTGGTGTATGAAGATTTGATGGTGCGGAATATGGTCAAGAATCACGCGATTGCTAAGTCAATTAGTGATGCATCGTGGTCGCTGTTTCGTGAATGGGTTGAATATTTCGGTAAAGTGTTTGGCGTGGTAACTGTTGCAGTCCCGCCCCATTTCACTAGCCAGAATTGTTCTAACTGTCGTGAAGTTGTTAAAAAATCTCTTAGCACTAGAACTCATGTTTGTCCTCGTTGTGGGCTAACCCTTGACCGGGACTGGAACGCGGCGCGGAACATACTTGAGATTGGACTCCGTACTGTGGGGCACACAGGAACGTTAATCGCCTCTGGAGACATCGACCTCTGCATGGGTGGAGAAATCCCTCCAAGTAAGTCGGGTCGTGGAAAGAGGAAACCCAAAGAGTGATCTTTGGAATCCCCCGCTATATCAGGTACTCCTGGTATAGCGGTGGGAGGATGTCAAGTAACTTCTCAATAACCACTGCAATAATGAGCCGATTACTCGTGGTTAGGTGAGAATAGCTAGTTCTAAGGGGATTGAAAATACTTCCTTGTTGGCAGCGCCCCTTTTTATAATGACATTAGGTAGATAGAGAATATTGTTATCCCGCTTCAATCAAGTACACTTTGAACAAAGACTGTTGTTCAGCGTAGAATCTTCATGGCAAGGTGGTTATATTATGTCAACAGAAGATTTTTCTTCTCAATAAGCTCAAAAAAGTCGCATTAATAGCTGCTGATTGACACAGCTTTAAAGGTTGAAATCACACTAGAATTATGCCGTTGGTTTTTATACTCAATAACCAGCTTGCACAAAAGCCATAGTGCTTTTCTACGGAACTGTTTGATTGAGCAAGTGCTGAGTGAATATCTCTTGGACGGTGTATATTTCTTTTTGTGTACAATTCCACGCTGGGCAATCTGTGTCGCTAGGTCGATATTACTTGCAGTCAACATCTGTGTTGATAGCAATCCTTGTTAGAGAAATCAGAAAAATGATATAACATTATCTCAAAATTCTTTGCACAAACTGATATAACGTTATCTCATGACTGGGAGTCGGAAATATAGTAATCAAGAAAGAGAAAAAATTATGCCTGCCAATTTGACCCTTTCGATTGAGACAAACGCTGGAGGAGTGGCGAAAAGTACTATTTCATACAATCTTGCGTATGAATTGGGTGTTCGTGGCTATTCAGTGGCACTATTAGACATCGATCCTAACGAATCATTGACATTATTTTGCGGATTAGGAGAATTTAAAACTCAGGGAACAATGGCTAATGTTTACCACCCAGATTTCAATGGGAACTGGCCTTTAGTTACAGCTTGGCAAGGTAAGATTGACAAAATTCAAGTTTGTAAAGGCGGAAAAGAATTACACGAAACAATTCGGGAAGTTTCAAAGGATCTGCGTGGAGCTTATACTCTTGCAGATCGGTTGAGTGATTATCCCTTATCTCACGATTTTGTAATTATCGATTGTCCTGCAACATTAGAGCCTTTACCACTGACTGCTCTTGCAGCTTCTAGCCACGTGTTAATTCCCATTCAACCTGAATACAAGGCTTCTCAAAGTGCTGCGGCGATGATTGAGTGGTACTATTTCAACTGCAAGCGGCTGAGATTGAAACCGACTCCGAAAATATTAGGTATAGTTCCTACTCGTTGGAAAAGTGATTGGGGAGCGCATAGAAGTATTGTTGAGGAACTTCCCCTAGTCTGTAAGAATTTGGGAATTCAGTATTTTAGCCCAATTCGAGAATCAGCTGATATTCTTAATGCTTCTGGTAGAGGGCTACCTCTGGGGATTTACAGACCGGGCAAAGAGGCAAGAGGAGATTTTATGCCAATTGTTGATGCACTAGTTAACGAACTTAAGCTAATAAGAGGTTAATCGATGACAAAATTAAACAACCCGAGTGTACTTGGAATGTTTGCTTCTGCTGCTGATTCACAACAGATATTTGGGCTTGAAGAACGAGTAGAAGATTTACAGGCAGAGATTACAAGATTAAAAGATGAACAAGCACAGGGAAAGCTTGCTGAAGAAGAACGTACACTCCTCAATCAAACTATTGAAGACCTACGAGAACATTTGAAAGCATCTGGAATTTTTAAAATTCACTATAGTGAAGTAAGACCCAATCCGAAACAAGCAAGGCAAACATTTACTTCGGATAGTATTCGGAGTATGGCTGTTTCCATTAGAGAGGAAGGGCAACAACAGCCGATTATTTTACTACCGGGAAATATCATTTTTGATGGAGAACGGAGATGGAGATCCGTTGCAGAAGAGTTACAGCCAGAAATTGAAACACTAGATGCAGTGATGCTTCAGAAAGTTCTTTCTGAAGAGGAATTACATGCACGCACTTTATTAACTAGTCTTCACCGAGAAGGCTTGAATGAGCTAGATTTAGCCGAAGGTTTGATTCAACAGGCTAAGTTAGCTTTGGAATTTGAACAGGAAGAAGTAGTTAGAGCACTTAGGAGAGCAATAGCTAGATTAAACGCAAAAAAACTTTTGCCCCAGTTAACTGAATTGGTTATTTTAACTAGAAAAGAGCAGTCAGAAGGCATTAAAGAATTTAATTTAGACGAAATAGAACAAAGTATTCTTCTGTTATTACTACGTTTTCAACAAAATCCAGCATCAGTAGATGCAAATGTCTTTCCTTGTTTACGGCTTTCAGAAGACTTAAAAATTGCGATTAGACAATCAGGACTTGGTGCAAACCATGCCCGGTCACTCCAAAAAATAAATTCTAAAAATTTAAAAGTTGAAGAAACTAAAGCTCTTAAAATCCGACAAGATGCTACATCACAAGTTTTGCAAGAAAGGCTAACAGTCGCTCAAACTCGTTTTCTAGTTGCCCAAACTATTGCTGAACATGCTCCTGAAACAAAACCTAAACCAAGTCACCAAATCAGTTCTCTAATTCGAGATGTCTCAGCAACTAAGGTCGAAGATATCCAGCAAGAGCAACTGAGAGATTTATTGGCTGTATTAGAAGCTAAGGCAAAAGAGATTCGGAAAAAAGTTGGACTAATACTATCTTGTTTGACTTAGTTTACTGAACCCGATATGTCCATGTAATCTATGAGTGCCTATCTAAACTACCCAAATGGCTTTCGCCTGAATCCCGCAGAGTAAAACCAGAATTATCAGCGTAACCGGTTTCAGTATGTGAGATTTCTAGACTGCCAAGAGAGGATACTTTGTGAGTTTACGGGTGAGCCTGTAGTTGGAGAATATAATGGAGGGACTTCAATCATCCAAATTAAGGTTAAGTGCCCCAACTAAGAGCAAGCTGCTATTGGACTGAGTACGGAAGAAGTGCTTTCTACAACAGTGATTCCTTCTGCTTGGACATAAGTAGTTTTCAAAAAACCAAATAATCTTTAATTTGGTCTTGCTCACATCCTAATATCCCCGATTGGGGTCAAACTTCTCCACAGGATGAAAGCAAACCTATTGCTCCCTCTTCAATCAGATCCAGAAATTCCAGGTTACTCCAGCGACATTTTTAGCTACCGCTACCACTAATCGAAGGTTGGCGGTAATCATTTTTTGTTTAGCCAGTTGACCAAGCTTTTAGATTTGGGTTAACTGTGCTTTGTTTTATTTACCTCGGCAGCTAGTTCAGCCGTAGTTGGGGAAGGCTCTAGTCGTTGCACTTGAGAATTGTTTTGCTTATCAAGTTTTGCATTGGCCTTAAGCTGCTACGCATCTAATTTTTAGCTGCCTCTAGGCTATGGAAGGGTTTTAGACCCAAAATTATACAATTTAAATGCGCGACAGCTTACAAGTCTTGTGTAGATAATCTTTTACTCTGGCAATAGCCTCGGAAAGCGACCAATTTCTCGTAGATAAATTCCAACTGTATCAAAGCTCTGGCTAGACATCTTGTGGGCGGGAAGCTAATTTATTGACACTCTCCGGGCTGAAGCCACGGAGATTCTTGGTTCAGCGAGTCCACTTAAATTAGACCCCTTGCGGTATCTAATCCAGAGGTGGTTCTCTCCCCAAGCATTAACTTTCCGAGTGCCCCTCGGTAGTCGGATTAGTCCAAAAATTTGCTTGATTTAAATTCTGATTGTCTAGTCTCCATGAAGATTTTACCTATTCCTGGAAAGGAGCTAGAACTATGGAATAGAACCCCATATCTTCAGTTGTCAAGGTGCAGATTGCCGTTAGGCAGTTGGGTTTTTATACAGGTTAATTACCGTTCCTGTTGAGTTCAATTGTACTATATATTGCTCAGGCGTAAACGCCTTTTTTAGCCTTCGTCCTTTGCCTGAAGTACGAAAAACGCAACTGTGTTGCTGTTTCTCAAGGGTTTTCGGTATTTCCCTTATAACAAAGACATTGACAGTAGAGTATAAAATCAAACAGTCAACCATTTTAGAGGGTGTAGGGAACCAACGTTTTGAAACGCGGATTGAAGCAAGGAGCGGAGGCGGAGACATTCCGCCTCTGCGCTTTGTATTTCGCGTTATGCGTCTCGAAATAAATATTTTTAAGTGGGCTTAGATCCACAACTAAAGTTTTTTATTCCTTCTTCTCTATTTTTTTGTAAGTTAATTTCTACTGCGTTGATAGAAAAGATTTCAAAAATTGCTGATGGGGGCTATATGGGACTATATGTACCCCAAAGATAGATTAGAACTTCGATAAGAATTTGACACCTATATGGGTGCTATATGGGGGCTAGGTGGGGCGCAAAGTGTCGTACAACCAAATGTACCCACTTAGCCCCCAAGGGGTTATGATAAGCTCTTGAGGTTAGAGAAGGAAGGGGCAGAGTTCTGGGGAAAGACTCATAGCAAGTTATTCTTCTCTCCCTGCTTTCCTGCTCCCCTAGATAATCTGAACAGATAACTTTCACAAATCAAAACGTATTGACTTGATCCCTATGTCAAACATTCACGCCTTGCAAAAAAAATTTTCCTGCTGGCTTTGATAACGGTTACGGAAAGTCTCAAACTTTTAGTCGAAGGGTTTGAAGTAGTTCGTGTCCCCAGCTATTTCCACAGCCGACATGGAAGATGTACCAGGGAGGGTAGTTTTTAACGGTAGTGCCTACACAGTTGGAGAATCAGCTTTCCGTACAGGTTATCATTTTGACCGGAACACAGACAATAATGAAAATAAAGTCAACAACGCATTATTGACTTTTCGGTGCATTGGCACATCTGCCACACCGTAAGGCTTGGCACTTAAAATTAGTTGTCAGCTTACATGATTGGTCTGGCTGAAGAACTACAAAAAGTACTAAGTGGGGAATATCAGCCGATACTTGCCGGCAAACAATCAGATGTGAAAGTAGAAGTGCTGAAAGTCGTTCTAGAGGGATGGGTGCATTATTTGGGCATCAACTACCCAAAAAATTAACCATTTTAGATTTTGGCAATGGCACGACTCTGTATTCTCGTTACAACCAGGGAAAACGAGAAGTTCACACCGCCTACCCCATTGGTGTAGAAGTTCTCATTGATGATATCTCCCAAAAAATGAAACATCTAAATGGGGGGGAAAAATCGGGGATGCATCAAAAATCCGATTTTGTCTGGAAATGGGGCATACCAAGTACAGCCGTGACATAGATATCAAAGATATATACAGCGCTTGCTTGAAAGATTGGTATGAAAAATACTTAAAAAAAGTGGTGAATCTGACACTTGATGCCAAGCACCAAGGGGATGAAATCTGGGCGATAGGTGGAGGCTGCCTGTTACCAGGATTTAAGAAGCTCTTAGAAAAGAACGGTTTCAAAATTCTGGATAATCCAGTGGAAGCTAATGTTTTTGGGCTTCTAGAAATGGCAAAAACTATTATCAGCAAGAATTCACCAAACACATCTGGGAAGTTATAACAATGGCAGACAAACAAGACTTGACACCGGAAAAAGTTCGGATCAAAGATAGCTACCGGGAGCGGATATTTGCAGAATCACAGCAATTAGGTAAAAGTTACCTGGAGACGCTTTACTTTATCATTGATTGTTATTTTGCTTTCAGAAAGGGTACATTCCCTACCCAACAAGTAGCTTTCACCCCGATTAATACTGAGTCAAACCAACTTATTCAGCCGATTCCCCAGCTATCTACAGACTCTAAACCAGAGGATTCTGATGACCAAACCTTCAGCCTTGATTTTGATTTGTAAGGGAAATACAGGGCTCCCGTGAGGTTGGTCAGCCGATGCTGTAGTCTCAGAGTCAGCGCCCAAGGATGTCACCAGTCGAAGTTAGAGAGCTGTTCACCCAGACATTTTGGTTGTGATAAAAATTACCACGTTGTTCTAATGTAAACCCACCCAGCAATAATCCCAACCATACTTCTACCATCGGCATTTTAAAATCCGACACAAGCTGAATTTCAAAAATTACATTCGACTCACCCAAATAACTCCCGATGCTGATAAGCAAATCGAGAAACATCCTGACTAGCTACAGGTTTAGCATAAATAGCCTGATTGCGAATTGCCTGTATCTGTTCTGACTCTCGCTCCATAGCTGGTGTGAATTCTTGTCGCTGTTTCAGCAAATCCTCAAACTCAATTTCCCCAGGTCTACCTTGATAAAAAGCCTCCTCAGCACAACGACGACTGCATTACCAATTTCTGCTGGACTGCAAATGCGATATTCAGCCAACAGTCTACGCCATTGATCATCACTCCAAGGTGAGTTATTGTCTCGAAAAGCTGGAAAATACTTAGCTAGATGTAGATTGAAAACTTCATATCTTGCCCCTTCATGGGGTAAGTCCACAAAAAAGATATCATCAAAACGGCGAACTAACTCCGCAGGTAGCATTGACAAGCGATTGACAGTAGCAATGGTATAAACTGGCTCTTGATGCTCTTGCATCCAAGTTAGTAAAGCCGCAGATAGCCGCCGTGCTACACCTCCATCTGCATTGGAATCCCAGCCAGCAAAGCCTTTATCAAAGTCATCCCAGTAGAGTACACAGGGAGCAAGGGAAGTCACCAAAGCAATAAACTCCTTTAATGCTCTGTCGGGATGAGGATCACCCAGTAGTACACCCCAATTAGCTGCTAACAATGGTAATCCCATTTTCTTAGCTGCTAACTTGGCAGAAAGACTTTTACCAGTACCCGGTGGCCCCCATAAGAGCATTCCAGTGGGAAACTTCAAACCATATTGCTTTGCTTTAGGTTGAAGTAGACAGGTAATAGTTTCCAACCTTTTCTCCAGTAAATCTAATCCCCGGCTGAAGGTACATCCGGTTGAGCAATGTACTCTAAACCCCGACCCCGCAATTTGCTAACTTTATGCTCTAGGACTAATTGGGCGATTTCCTCAAGCTGCTCTGTAAAACTCAGAGATTGCTGTAATAGCATATTCATCTCGCCTATGGGTAAACCCTGACAGGCACGAAAGAGCAATTGCAGTGCTGATGTTTTTTTGTTGTTTTTAACCAAGAATTGCGATCAGCTACAGCGCGGCGATCGCGATCGCACTCCGCAAACTGCTGAAGCCGGGATGACTACGCCCAACCCAGGTATCACAAAACTGCTGCACAACCATTTGCACCTGCTGTTGATCTGGAAGTGGATTTGACAGTATAGGAATAAAAGGCTGTAATTCTAGAGATAGTTGAACGTAAGTTTCCAATAACACCCAGTAATGATGTTGTTGACTCCAGAGAGCTTGATGACAGGCATTTAGTAATTGATAGCTAAATTTTTGACTTATTTTGCTACCATCACCCTCATTTAGAACTCCCTCTAGTAAATAAATGCCTGGTTGATATTCCTCCAGAAGATACTGAATAATGTCCCCGTTTTTACCCCTGTCAGTTGACTGTAAGATGTACTGACCTTGATGCTGAATTAATTGCTGTAGTCCACAGTAACCAGGATTCCAGACAAAGACTGACAAAGAACGTTCTTCACCCCAATGGTAAAACTGTAATATCTGCATTCTGTCAGGCGTATGATACTCCACAGCCACAATTGGAGTATTTTGGTTAGCTAGAGCAGGCCAGTCTGTCAACTTCATAAATTTGACTTTAACAACTTACTTTCCACTTTTAGAGCAAATTTAATTACTGATGCTTTAGCCACACGGATAATTATTACTAACGGGTTGGCTATACTTCTTGTGTGAAAAAGAGCGATGGCTACGCCCGCCGCAGGCATCGCCTCCAGTACAGTGTTAATTTCGGAAACTGCTCCTAGTCCGCTTCTTTATCTCTTAAAAGCATAAATTTGTCACAGCAAAGACAGGTTTGAAATCGCAAAAAAATGAAATTGAAATGAAATGGATGTGAAAGCCGCGATTGCGGCAAGGAGGTGAAAAATTAACTTCATTAAAGGAAGTTGTAAAATGGCTATCGCTAAAGCTAGAATCAATAACAATCGCAACGCAGCTAATGCTAAAACATCTGCCAAAACCAATGGCACATCCGCTACAACTAAATCAAAGGTAGCGAATGCTTCACCACAAGAAGAGGCATTAGCATTGTTGAAGGAATTGCGGAACCTAATCTTCAAAGAATACGGCGTTAAATTACAACTACGGGATTCGTGTTTCAACTAAAATCGGTCATGCAGCGCGTGAAAAACTCGGACTTGACATTGCAGCCCAAGTCAAAAAGAAAGGTGGTAACAAAAAGTTTGATTGGCAAAAATGGAATACCAAATTATTTACTAAATTGTTTGGACAACCAGATGCACTCAAATATGCACCAGAAGTAGTGGCAATTTTCATGAGTATGCTGTACGACACTATCAGCACTGACCCAGAGCAAGCAATAGCAGATTTAGTGGAATTCAACCGCGCATCTCTGGAACGTCGTAATTCTTTCCAAGAACAAGAAGAGGAAGAACTTGACGATTTAGATGACGAACTAGACGAAGACCTGGATGAAGATGAGGAGGATATCGAAGATGAACTCGACGAAGATTTAGATGAAGATGACGAATTAGATGAAGAAGATGAAGACGAGTAAATAACTCCGACTTATTCTCAGTAATTGACATAATAATAACCTAAAATAACCATGTATTGCCTCAAACAATACATGGTTATTTTTTTGCCGAATAAAGAATTGAAATTGGAGCGGATTGCATCTTTCGATGCTGTTTCTATGAGAAAAATACTAAATACCAAGGAGTAATTCTCATGGTTAACGTTAACGTTCGCAAAACTGCTAAAGCATCACGTAAAATTGAAAGCATATTCCTGCTTTAGAACGAGTAATGACTTATCAGGAAAAAGTACACCTGATGGTAATTGAAGTATTGCGGGAAGAATCAGGAAGAGAATTAGCAGCAGCAGCCAGATTTAACGGACAAGAGTTTGATTGGGACAAACACAATTCTCAGTTCCGTAAGGACTATGTAAATACACCATTAAAAGAACTGGTGAATTATGCTCGCAAACTTTACGGCTTGAATAATCTTGATGAAATACGAGATAGACGTGCTTCTCATAAAGCTGCTCGGTCTAAACGCATGGACGGACTCAATGGTTTGAGTAGCAACTCTGATGACTTGATAAATGACGATTTTGAACAAGATGAAGATGACGAAGATGTAGAAATTGACGATTAATTACAATGCCTGAATTGTCTAATTCAGGGCATTCTATTTCCCGCCCACCCGCATCCAAAAAACAGAATTGAATGCAGCGATTGCTGCTGAATTAAAGAGACTCAAAAGTGAACTCTAACTCAGAAGGCATCTGTCGATGCTATTTAGGTGAGATGTAGCAATTCGTTAATCAAAGGATAATCAAATGACTCGTAATCAGCAACAAACAAAAGCGTTGGATCAAGTAATAGGATATCAGGATAAAGTACGATTAATGGTACTGGAAGTTTTACGTGAGGAATCAGGCAGAGAACTTGCTGCTCAAGCACGTTTTAATCAGCAAGAGTTTGATTGGAACGAACATAACATTCACTTTCGCCAGGACTATAGCGAAACTCCCATCAATGAACTACTAGCATACGCCAAACGTCTGTATGGACTGAAAGATTTGGATGCAGTACGGGGGCGGCGTAAAGCTCATAAACAACAACGTACAGCTAGATGGGCTGAAGCTTCATAATTACCTGCTGGTTGTCACAGCAGCCCCACTAAAATGTGGGGTAACTTTTTTGCCCACCCACCCTTAACCGTAAAAGCTTTATTTTACAGAAGATGCAGCTTCGCACCCTACCCCACCAAATGTTGTAATTGTCCGACTGGAAAGTTTACTAGTCATCAACTCATCAATCTGCTGGTTTGAAAGTTGAGTTGGCTTGACTTCGACTGTGGGTGCAGTTCCCCCCTGTTGACTTGAATAATGGAATTAGCCCAATAAAACTGCTGCTGGTCAGGTTGGGAATAAATAGGATAACAGCCTTTCGAGGCGATCGCCAATTTATGCTCTACGCTAGAAACTGATGGTAGAGAAATACCAGCACGAACTAATTTTGCCTCTCCTACTGGGCCCCACAAACGTAATTGTTGATTGACACAACGTTTTCCATCTTTTTAGCGGGGCAATGATGTTGCCACAAACTTTAACATCCACATCATACATCGGTGGATAATTAGGCACAGTTTGAGCTTGAGCTTGAGTCGTATTCCTCTCATCCTTGCCACTGACATTACAGTAGTAGGGGTACAAGCTGTAACTATACCTCCTATTACCAGCAGCCAAAGCCAGTTAACTTTGCAGGTAAACATCTGCTGAATCCTCTTCTACGATTGAGAAATTGACAACTAATTTTTTAACTTAAACCCCGTTCATTTTGAAACCTGGAGTTTTTAAGGAGAGTGTATTATTCTTTCGCGGCTTGAGTTCTGAGCTTTAACCTAATTCCAAAAAGCTATGGTTTTCAAGGTTGACGCGGTTTAGACACAAACTGGCGTTGATTGCTAGGTGATGTCCATAATGTGCAGAACCCGGATGAGGCTTTTCTGCTACTTGCTCCAATTTCCAGTGTTACCCCCAAACGCTTGACATCTTTAGCACAAGTAAGTTGACCGTTTTGGTCACGACTCAGCAAATCTTGA